>CALIJC010000078.1 GCA_938017575.1 uncultured Patescibacteria group bacterium | reverse complement strand
TTTGGCCGAATTGTCGTATTTAATCACGTAATAGTTCTCAGAGGTAGCAGTTACATAAAATGAATTATTCTTATCAGCTAAATTATCAATCCGATTCAATCTAAAGCCTTTGGAAATTTCCAAGCTAGTTTCATCAATTTCATATCCTGAACCCAAAGATTCCTGAACTGACCTGGTAAAACTGGCGATGTCTAATTTGTTGTCGTACTCACTAACATAGACTTCTAAACCACTGTTGTCGTCGGCATTTTTAGCTAGAATTTTTGTGACCGAGCCCATTTTATCATCCAAAAAATTAAAATCTACCTCACTCTCAGTGATTTCAAAATTTTCAGGAGTGTCTCTATCAACTAAAATGCTAAATCCGTTTCCTGAAATTACCTTGTCAACTTTTCTTTCAATACTCTTTTGAGTAGCTGCAGTTTCCATGGTTTGCCCAGTCTGTTCAGTCTCAGATGGACCTTGGTTCATTATATCTTGGATATTTAGAGTGTAGTAACCTAAAATAACTAGACATACAAGCAATAAAGCAATGATTATATACGGCAAAGTTTGTTTATTGGAAGTTTTTTTACTATTCTCGCTAGAAGCTGTATTTTTCTTAACATTTTTTTGAGCCCCTTTAATAAACTCATCGAGGTCGTTACTGTTTTTAGCCACCTCCTGAAAGTCAAAAAATCCTTTAGGCATAATAATATATCTGGAAATATAAGGAAAAATTCTATTAGTGTCAAATAAATCAAAATCATTCTCAAAAACTTGACCAATAATAGGTTTAGTACTACAAAATGGATATGAATAAATACAATCTACAAAAACTAAAAGAGGCTTTGGAGTTCAATGCAGTAGAGGTAATCCCAGGCCAGCAAGAAATACTAGATAAAGAGTTGGAATTTATTATCGAAAAAAGTCAAAAATCTGGAGAGCCAATTAAACACTACATAGGATTTGAAATAAGTGGTAAAATTCACATCGGAACAGGAATTATGTCGGCTTTGAAAATTAAAAAATTACAAGAAGCAGGAGTTGAATGTAATATATTCTTAGCTGATTACCATACCTGGCTAAACGAAAAACTAGACGGCAAAATTGAAACCATCCGGTCGGTAGCTAGAAACTATTTTGCACCAGTGATGCTGGAATGTTGTAAAGTTGTTGGCTGCGACATGAAAAAGTTAAATATAATTTTTGCTGAGGACCTTTATGAATCTAGTAAAAATGGTCAGTCTTTTTGGAATTATGACATGGTAATCTCAAAAAAACTTTCTCTCTCCAGGGTGCTTAAATCTATCTCAATCACCGGAAAAGAATCTGGCGGAGAGGTGGATTTCGGAACCTTGCGGTACGCCCCGATGCAGGTTAGCGATTGTTTCTTTATGGGAACTCATATCGTCCACGCTGGAATGGATCAGCGCAAAGTCCATGTGCTAATGAGAGAAACAGCGCCTAAATTAGATTATGAATTCACTTTGAAAATTGGTGGTAAACCAATTAAACCATTAGCCACACATCACGGATTACTGCTGGGAATGAAAAAAGAAAGTGGAGCTGGCGGGGAGGTTGTATTAGGTAAAATGAGTAAATCCAAACCAGAGACGTGTGTATTTGTTCATGACACACCTCAAGATATAGAGAAAAAAATTAAAAAAGCCTATTGCCCTTTGGTAGACACTGCAAACCAAACTACTGAAGAAATTGAACAGGAACAAAAAAACAATCCAATGCTGAATTGGCTAGAAATTATGATATTCCCAGCGGGTAGGGAGCTGCGAGTGATTAGGCCGGTGACTTACGGTGGAGATAAAACTTATAGTAATTATGATGACCTAAAACAAGATTATTTTAGCGGTCAGCTCCATCCTGGAGATCTGAAAAACGCGATTGCATTAAATCTAATAGAATGGTTTGAGCCAATAAAAGATTATATTGATAATAACCCAGAATCATTAAAATATTTAGAATAGCTATTTATAGTTCAGTCGTCCCAAGATAAAAGCCAGTTTCCAGTAATATTGACTAAATTTCAGATTCTATTAAGAAATGTGTTTATTAGAGAGATTGTTTGACAATAAGAAAAACAGTTAATATTAATGTTTTTGTAACGTTGAAACGCTTATCGATCGGGAGGGTTGTGGTGCTTTTTAGAGTATTATTCATTCGATTCTTGATTCCATATCGAATAGTATCTATCACATTGGCTTTACCAGGGATAGTCATTTTATTTTTAATTTGGTTGAATATACACAATCAAACTTCTTACAATCTTCTTGTCATATTAAATACCTGTTTTTTTGTACCCATAATCCTTCTATTTGTAGTATTAATTTGGGCTTTTATGCCTTTTCGGGTTACAGGAGTAAATATTATTCTTAGAAGTAAAGATAAATTATTTTTGTATAATTTCCATAAGCTGATATATTTATGTAGAATTAGCGAGATAAATTATTTGTACTCTAGAAATAACGATTACACAGCAATTATTCGAAAAGATAGTTGTAATGCAGCAATGAACGAAATATTCTTAACAAGTTATTATTTGCCAGGCTCATTTGATAAGCTAATTTCTAGAAAAAAAAGAAAAAAATGCAGGTAAAAAAATTGCGCTCTGGGGACATGCACCAGAGCGACTTTGTTTAGGATTTAAAAATCAAGTGGTAGAGTATGGGTCGAAATTCTTGTAGATACTTATATGCCACCAAGGTCTAGTCACTACTAGCTGCTTGGAAAGGCGTCTTGTAATACAAAAAATCAATCCATATTTCATACTATTCTCCATTAACGGTAAACAAAAACAACTCGAATCTATCGCTTGTTTCTACGTTTGTGTTTTAAATACGCCTGGAGTATCACATTTTGCGGTAGCCCTTTCGAGCTTTTTTTCGATGTATCAGCATGAATTACATCTCTTTTAGGCATGTTATTTACTCTCATAAATCACAATACAAAAACACTAAGCAGCTCAATATATCACTATATAAGCAAAAAATGAAACCACTTAGAATAAAAAAATTTTATACAAAAAACTCACTCCTGTCAAGAAAGTTTGGGGTGAGTTTTTTCTGGTAATTTAACCTAAAGTTTTTCAATTGCTTCAACGTCAAAAATTAATGTCGCATTTGGTGGAATTGGACCTATGCCTCTTTCTCCATAAGCCAATTCTGGTGGGATAGTTAATTTTCTTTTACCACCAATCTTCATTCCAGTTAATCCCTGGTCCCAGCCTTGTATTACTTCACCAACTCCAACTGTGATTGGAAAAGGTTCATTTCGATCTACTGATGAATCAAACTTGGTACCATCCTCTAGAGTTCCAACATAATGGAAACTTGCACGATCTCCAGAGTTAATAATATCTCCAGTACCAATTTCAATTTCTTCAATTATCAAACCGTTATCTTGTGTAATTACTTGTGAATTCATATCTATTTTATTTTCTTGTTTAGTATTACCTAAAACTGCGAAAATAGTCAAAGTCGATAACACAACCAAAGCAATTAAAATTACTTTAACTATAGATTTCTCCCACCATTTAGGTTGTTTAATTAACTCATCCTCAAAGTTCATACAAAATAACTCAGTTTAAAAATTATTCTTCATCATCTCGGCCCAATCTCTTTCTCAAAAATGCTGGTATTTCCAGTTGATCATCATCTTTAGTTGGCTGTTTTGGAAGATTCCTTGTTTGGTAGTTTGTTTGATCTACGGGAGCTTCTTCAGGTGCAAATTTAGGCGGAGTGTATGGAATTTTTGCTTCACCATCATTGCCAAAATTATCTAGATAATCTTCTTTTTCTTTGGTAAATCCTGTAGCAACTACAGTGATTTTGATTTCATCCTGTAGGTTAGGGTCTATAGAAGTTCCAAAGATAATTTTAGCTTCAGGGTCAACATGATTATTAATTACATCAGCGGCCTCTCCAATTTCAAACATAGATAGGTTCTTGCCACCTTGTACGTTAAATAATACACCCCGAGCTCCTTCAATACTCAGTTCTAGTAGGGGAGAGTCGATTGCCATCAAAGCTGCAGATTTAGCCCTTTCTTCACCGCTACCACTAGCTTTGCCCATTCCCATTAATGCAGTTCCAGCATTACTCATAATCGCTCTAACATCAGCAAAGTCAACATTAATTTCACCTGGGAAGTTAATCAAATCACTGATTCCTTGTACAGCTTGTCTCAAAATATCATCACTGATTTTGAATGCTTCGTAAACGCTAGTTCTCTTATCTATTATCTGTAGCAATCTCTGGTTAGGAACAATAATTACAGCATCTGCATTGCTTTTTAGTCTCTCAATACCTTCTTCAGCTACTTGCATTCTCTTGGAACCTTCAAATTCAAAAGGTTTGGTAACAACACCAACAGTTAGTATACCCATTCGTTTTGCAACTTCAGCGACTACAGGAGCAGCGCCAGTTCCAGTTCCGCCTCCCATACCAGCGGTGATAAACACCATGTCAGCTCCAGCTAATGCAGCTTCAATTTCAGCCATGCTTTCTTCTGCAGCTTGTCTACCAACTTCAGCGCTCATTCCAGCTCCTAATCCTCTAGTAATATTAGCTCCTAACTGAATAATCCCATCGGCATGAATTTGTTTTAATACCTGCAAATCAGTATTCATTGCCCAGAATTCAACACCTTCTAGACCAATTTCAATCATCCTTCTAACTGCATTTCCTCCTCCACCTCCAACTCCGATAACTTTTATCTTGGCTGCAGGGCTGAATTTGCTGGAATTAACCACGTTCATGGATCCATAAGAATCACTTCTGGAAGAACTATAATCGTTTGAGATACTTTTTGATAACATATAACTTCTCTTTACCTAATAGGGTGGGCTAATTTAAAAAATACTTCTAATATATCCAATAAAATCGTTTAATGACATTTTTGTCAAGTGTGTTAAATATTTTCGCTGATAAAAATCAATATTGTAGTTGGCTAAGTAATATTTTTTAGAGAACTACCCTTACCGAATTTTATAAATTTTATACGAAATCAACCAATTCTTACCTTGACCCAAAACAGTAGGTTGAGTATCTACTAATTCATATGATTGATTATTCAAAGTTTTTTAAAGCTTATGATATTAGGGGAACCCACCCAGACTTAAATGTTGACACATATTATTTTTCAGCTATCGGTTTTGTAGAAAAAATTCTTAAACCGCAGAAACTTCCCATGGAAGTCAATTTAGTCCGAGATGGCCGATTAACAAGCCAGTTATTTTATAATACAGTTGCCAAAGGATTATCTGATGCTGGAGCTAAACCTATTAAATTAGGACTTGGAAGTACAGATATGTTATACGCAGCCTGCCAGATGAATGACAAACCTGGAATTATGATAACTGCTAGTCACAACCCTAAACAAGATAATGGGATGAAAATAGTAAAGCAGCACCCCCAAATGGTTGGTCTCGAAAGTGGATTAGACCTCGTACGTGATTTTGTTTTGGAATCTATAAAAAATGATTCACCTATACCCGACATTCCAGAATCAGGAGAGGATTTAATTGAGCAAAATAAATTAAAAGAGTTCTTTGTCGAGAAGTTGGAAAAAATAGGGGAAATTGATGCCATTAATAAAATACTACAAAACAACCCTAACCCCATGAAAATTGTAGTTGATTGTGGAAATGGAATGGGTGGGTATATAATGAGCCACCTCCTCCCTAACCTTTACCATAATATCGAGTTTATCCCCCTATTTTGGGATGTTGATGGGAATTTCCCTAACCATCCTGCTGATCCACAAAATTATGACAATCTAAAGGAACTGCAAGCCAAAATAATAGAAACCCAGGCTCAGTGCGGGTTCGCCTTTGATGGCGATGGAGATAGGGTGTTTTTCTGCAATGAAAAGGGTGAGGTTGTAAATGGGGATTTCCTCTGTAGTATTATTAGCAAATATATGTTAGCTGATTTTGATGAATCTAGGAGTGAGTTCAAAAAAGCTATTGTATATCCTCAATCAGCCTCTAGATGTTTCCCTAACCAGGTCATCGAGTCAGCTGGAACAGCAGTTGCCAGTCTCCAAGGTCATACATTCATGAAGCAAAAAATGCAGACCTTCAAAGCTCTTTATGGCGGAGAACTATCAGGGCATCATTACTTTGGTGAATTTGGGTATATGGACTCCGGTGTTTTAGCAGCTGTATTTATTATAAAAATCATGACACAGGAGAATATAAAATTGAGTCAGTTAACAGAGAGGTTGTCCAAAAATTATTACCTTAGTGATTTGATAAATATCAGACTTCGCAATAACCAAAATTTTGAAAAAATCAAGCAAGATATTATTAATCAATTGCCAAAAGATGGAGAAATAAGCCATTTTGACGGACTTAGTATATACTATCCTGATTGGAAATTCTCTCTTCGTAGCTCCAACACTGAACCAAAACTGAGGCTGGTAATTGAATGTTTTATGCAAGACAATGTTGAATCCAAAGTAAAGTTAATCACAGATATAATTGACAAAAGCTAGAAATCTCCATAGGATTAGGCTTCGGGATTTGAAAATAGGGAAATGGAAGAACCAGAGATACCAAAATTTAAAATAGATCCAACTATCACCAAAAGTGGTTTTATTAAATTCAAAGTTCAGTCAACTAATATTGCCACTTCTGCAGATTGGTGTAAAATTGCAAGATCAGTGGTTAAGAGGCAGCCTATCTCTCCATCTGTTGTTGAAATTAACTTTCGTGAAACTCCACAGTGGTTCCTTGAGATAGTTTTTTCAGAGATTTCTATTGATAAAGCGTCTCAAGAAATATTAACTTGGATGGATTCAATGGGTTTTAATGTAATAATTATCAAACCAGTCACAATTAAACTTGTGATTACCTAAGTCAAACCGGCAAGCCATAGATATTTTCTATGGCTATGTTTGTATTTATTTTATTGGTTGGTCTTGTCAGCATCTTTTTTCAGGTCTTCTTTATTCGGGTGTGCGAGGTTGGTAGAGCTGGGTTCGCTAGGGGAAAATTGCTGCAGATTTCTTTCTTCGATGTTTATTTGGACAAAGTATTCATCTCTATAAGTATCAAATGTTGCTATTAAAATTGCTAGCATTGCCCCAAGCATTAGAAACAAAACGAACAATTTGATTAGTACAAACGACCAGAATTTTTTACTTTGCAAAACCTCTTTCATAATATGAAAATATATGTGTACAAGTTTTATGTCAATAATTGACTTTTATTACAATTTATGCTAAAACTACATATAATTACTAAACAATTTACAAAGAAGGTAAAAATGAGTGGTTGGTTTCATTCAGAGCTGAATTTATTTATAATGGTATATTGTAAATTTTGTGGAATTGGCGATAAGGGTATTATGTATTCTTATGATTCTCAAGAATGTGAAAATTACTTTTGCTTCATTCTTACTCCAAATATTGTATGCTTAGCCGTTTGTAATAGGCAAAACATCGTTAAAGATAAAAGAATTTTGAACCAGGACGATACTAGCTTTCAAAAATTTATACAGTATCTAAAATCACAAAATGCAATACCTCAAAATTTCACTGAAACAATGATCACTGTATACAACTAATAATTTTCATCCTTAAATGAAATAATAACCAAAAGGCTCGTTAAATAGGGCCTATTTTTTATTCAAATTTGCAATATTTCTTTCAGCCTCTAGTTTTCGAATATCTTCAATTACTTCCTTAATTCCGCCGCTCATAATTACAGGTAGTTGATTCCAGTTTTGGGAATACCTATGATCAGTTAGTCTGTCTTGAGGGAAATTATAAGTTCTAATCTTTTCACTCCTATCATTATTTCCAACCTGGTCTTGTCGCAGTTTTCTTTCTTCATCTTGGCGAATTTGTTCAAAATGATCGTACACACGACTAGTCAAAACAGCCATACATTTAATTTTGTTTTGCAGTTGATTTCTCTCGTCCTGGGACTGTGCTTCAATTCCAGTTGGGGTGTGTACCATTTTCACAGCAGAATAAGTTGTGTTAACGCTTTGACCTCCTTTACCAGAGCTGGTAGAAAGAATAATTTCAACTTCTTTGGGGTCTAGTTTGAAATCATCATTATCTTTGATTAACGGCATGATTGCAACAGAAATTGTACTAGTATGAATTCTACCTTGTTTCTCAGTGGCTGGAACACGCTGAACCCTATGAACTCCACTTTCGTATTTGAACCAGCTATACGCACCGTTTCCACGAACCTCTGCAACAACCTCTTTGTATCCTCCAATTCCATTTATACTTGTATCAATAATCTGGACTTTTAGACCTAATTTCTCAGCCATTATTGAATACGTTTTTAGCATTTCAACAGCAAATAATGAACTCTCATCTCCTCCAGCACCAGCCCTGATTTCTAGCAAAATATCACTATCATCTCTTGGATCTTCTGGGGATAGGTAGGTTAATAATTCATCTTCTGATTTACTAAAAATTTCTTTTTGTTCTTCAATGTCCATCTTTGCCAGCTCTAACATTTCAGTATCGCCAGATTCTAACTCTTTTAAAAGTTCTTCATTTTCGCTGATTGATTTTTCGGCGTCCAAGATTTTTTTAGCCAACTCATATTGAACACCAATTTTGTTTTGTTGTTTAGATAGTTCAATTAGTTTCTCAGTATCAGATGTATTAGCAAGTTTTTCGTTTAGCTGATTATATTTTTCTATAATATCTTGGAGCGGTAGACGTGACATAATTGATAATAAAACTGTCTCATAAACTAAAAAATGTCAACAAAGAACCCCTACATAAAAAATAAGCCACCACAATATTATGAGGCAGCCTATGGGTTTTGGACAACTGGGTTACTTGGTGAACTTCTTGATACCAACTAGTGTTAATACAATAATAAGTAAAGGACCCAATAATTCTATTGAAAAACCCTCTCTGAGATTTGAAACAAGAATTCCGAACTGTGATCCAAAGAATATGCAAACAGCCCAGCGTACTAAACTTTCGCAAATCTTAGTAAAATTAATTCTAGACAGATGCTGATTGGTCATAATATCAAACCTTTCT
The DNA here is from genome assembly GCA_938017575.1 of uncultured Patescibacteria group bacterium. Classification (GTDB taxonomy): domain Bacteria; phylum Patescibacteriota; class JACMRA01; order JACMRA01; family JACMRA01; genus JAAUSE01. The sequence continues at coordinate 13,940 of CALIJC010000078.1, read as the reverse complement.
CAAGCTAACGTAAAATAATTTATGGTGGCCATAGTGTCAAATAAAATTAGAATTTCTAGCCATATAGTTTTAACACTATTCCTGAGCTAAAAAGAATTATACCAGTAGTTAAAACACTAAAATACGAGAACCCGTTGTTTTTAGCATCAGCAAGGAGTACTCCACACAGAACACAATAGCCAATTACCACACTAATAAAGTCGATATTCTTCATCACTATATTAGAAATATTTTTTCGATTTCTATTACAGTGGTTATCATTTGGGTGGGCACTCTTTAAACTGCCCCTCATTTGTTTCATCGTCTATCTCCTGTTTTTCTCCAGAATCATTTTGTAGCACAAAAAACAAGCTTAGTCAAACAACTACTTTCCAAAATTTCTTTTTGTAGATTTCAGATAATGAATAGCCTTATCTAATTCTTTTTCATTAAAATCAGGCCACAACACCTCTGTAAAATAATATTCACTATAGGCAGCCTGCCAAAGTAAGAAATTACTAATTCTGATATCTCCTCCTGTTCGGATAATTAAATCTGGTTCCAAACTAGAGTCCAAATTGGCTGCAATATTTTCTTGGGTAATTTCATCATCTTTATCCACAAGTTTTTTGACACATCTAACAATTTCATCTCGCCCACCATAATTAATACAAATCTGTATTGTGAAGCCTGGATTTTCGAGGTAGGTTTCTTTTTGAACATTCTCTATTTTTTCAATAATACTTTCAGGTAAATTCTCGCTTGATCCCATAATTTTCACCATACACCCAGATTCTTTTAGCTCAGATAAATCATCTGAAAGTACAGTTTCAAGAAGCTTCAATAATGCTTTTACTTCGGACTTGTCACGGTTTTTTAAATTCTCTGTTGATAGAGCATATACAGTTAGTGTTTTAACACCAATATTCTGGCAATGCCTCATAATTTTGATTAAATTCTCTTTTCCATTGTAGTGGCCCAAAGCTGATTTCATCAAATTTTTCTTTGCCCACCTCCTATTTCCATCCATTATTATTCCAATATGCATAAACAAACTATTTTATAGCCGATAATCAGTTATCAAGCCTATTTTATCACAACTTTTATACCCAAAAACCTAACATTAAATTCAAATTAGGTCAATACATTAGATAGTATAGTCAAAAACAACGTTGACATGTTGTAAAATTTTTTTTATGATGCATCTCGCTCACAAAAACCACTAGATGGAGGACGAAAATGAGTTACACAGATTCAAGAGTAGTCTATTATATAAATCCTAAAAAATACAAAAGATTCATAATAACTGGTAAACTAATTATTATCCTATTATTTATTGGTACTATACTAAGAATAGTATCCCCTGCAAAAACTACAACACAAAAAACAGACACAAACGAACCAGTATATACGCAAACCAGTATTTACTAAATGCAAATAACAAAAGCAACCATAAGAAAGAGATTGCCTCAGAAAATGAGGTAATTTTTGTTGACTAAACAAGTTTTTTATGGTAATATAATGGGTGAAGTTAGAGGGGATCGATATTCATGTCGAATGTAAAAAACACTCAACAAATCTATCAGGTTAGGAATGGTTTAAAGAATCTAAGAATTCCAAACTCATCTAAACTGTTTGATGGAAGTGAAAATATTATCTTTGGGCCATATGGCCTGGAAGCAGGTGCTGGTGATGATACTACACTCTTTCTGGAGCCTCATCCACAGAAATCTGAGGTGAAAGTAAAAAAAGCCAAAAAAACTAAGCAGCCAGATTATAAAAGGTTGCTAAGGAAAGGCTATGTTTCTCAAAAGAATACTCAAATTGAGATGCAGTATGCTCAATCCAATGGCTACATCTTCCTTTTTACAAAAGGTTGTGTTTTCATTACCAAAAAGTATGATGGTAGTAAAAAAGATCTCCAAAACGCTATAAGTTTAGGCTGGGTTCAGACAAAAGAGTTCAACATTCTAGACTATTTAAAAGATTCTAGTATTGCTGGCTTCTCTGGACTCGTTCCTTTGGAGATTAATACTTATAGTGGGGTTGTTGTTGAAGCTTGTGAAAAAAGATTTAACAGGTGGATAGAGATTAATAATTATTAAAGTTGATTTCTCAATAGCTCACTTCGAAACACTCAAGATTAAACCCTTGAGTGTTTTTTTAGGCTCTAAATCTCTCAACGTAACTATCTTCTACGGTGTTTACCAAAATCCTCTCCCCAGTTTCAATAAACGCAGGAACTTTTACGACTCGTCCAGTCTCCAGTTCAGCGTCTTTGGTAATATTATTTACAGAATTTCCTTTGACAGCAGGGTCTGTTTTTTTGATCTCATAATCAATTTTGATAGGCAAATCCACACTAATCGCGTTCTCATCGAAAAACACAATTAAAACCTCTAAGCCCTCACGCAAATAATCATCTTTACCAGCCAAAACCTCTTTTGGAATCTCGACGGTTTCATAGGTGGAAGCAATCATGAACGATAATGAATCTCCCGAAGCGTACATAAATGTTGCCTTCTCTTTTTTTAGGTCAGCTTCTTCAATATTCTCACCACTTTTAAAAGTATAATTATAGCTATTTCCAGAAATTAAACTCCGCAAACTTGATTGTTTCACAGGTTTTCCACGGTTCATTTTTACAAAATCACATTTAGTTACAACACACGGCTGGTCATTATACAAAACCACCGCTCCTAGTTTAATTTGGCTAAAATCTATCATAAAATTTGATTATATTTGACAATCCAAACACTAGGGTCTAATCTTGGTTTAGTCAAGTTATTCACAAAATGAACCCAATCGAATACAAAAATCTCATCAAAAAATGGTTTTGGTTTCAGCTATTAATTTCAATAGCTATGTTTGTTGTTATTGTGGTTTTATTAAATCCAAACGCAAACCAGCTATATATTTGGGCGTTTATGATAGACTCTGTTGTGGTCATATTTAGTATTCTGGCTATAATTTCATTAACCTTTTTTGAAAAGAAAAAAGACAGAACCTTGACCATTGCCAACACTAACCAAATCATCTATCAAAGTCTCATCAGTAGCTCCGTTATTATTACGATTATGGTTCTAGGTCAGACTAATAATTTAAATATTTTATCATTTGGGTTAGTAATTTTTTGCTACGTTCTGTATCAAATATGGATTAATAGTGAAGATAGTTAATATTTTTTATGTCAGATAATTATTATAACCAGCAAAATGTTAACAATTATGGCTACTCTAATGCGCCTGTAAAAAAACGTGTAAATGGGTTTGAAATTTTAATCATCGCAGTTAGTTTTATTTTAATTATTGCTGTGTTTGTTATTGGATTTCTAGGTCAAGGAACACGAAATAGAGATGCTCAAAGAGTTGCCGACATTAACAATGTTATTAGAGCTTTAGATAATTTTTATGCCAACAGCAGTGTTGATCCAAGCTCCCGGGCTTACCCCAAAACTAACTGTTCATTTGATTTAAATGAAGTAGATTTCGAATTGACTCTGCGTGATCATTTAATTGGCCGGCGAATAGAATTAGATAGCCATGAATATATTAGTCCAGAAAATTTCCCTAGAGATAATTGGGGTGTTTACTCCAAAACCTTGAATCAAAGAAAAATCCCATACCGATGTGAGCAAAATATAAATACAACAAATGGCTTTATCTATAATGATGAGTATCCAAGCTGCAATTTCACCAGTGGAGGTGAAAATAAATTTAAAAAGTGTTATATTTACACTAGCTCGAATAATGGAGACACATACCAAATAGGATACTTTTCTGAGATTCAAAATAATTTCGTTGTATATAAAAAATTCAGAGAAAATCCCTTGGAGTTAGTTAGATAATTGACAGTTGTAGAATCTTTAGAAAGATTTAACTGCTAGTATTAGTGTATCTCAGGTAAAACAAAATGAGTAATTCTAATAGATATATTACTAATCCAGAAGAATTAGTTTTAGGGCTTCAGATAGAAATCATTTCTGATATCGAAAAATCTGATCAATCCAAGTTTAAACGACTTGCTACAATTACCGAAATTCAAGTCATAAAGGGGAATTGTGTCGCATTTTATATTGACTATGGTATAAACTTTATCACTTATAGTGATGAAGAGTTCATTTTTGAAGATTTCTGTGGTAATATATCCTCGGATGGTGTCAAGTCAAAAATACAAATAAAAAGATGGCTGAGCTGGAAGTTAATTAAACCGTCTAGAATTCAATCATATATGATTGGTCGTACAGTTAATTATGTTAGAAAAAATATTCATCACCTCGGCAAAATTATTGGTTATAGACCAAAGAGTATAGCTGGGAGTCAAGTTACAGATATTGATGTAATTATACATCTAGATTATCCAGTTATGGTAACTAATGAAGAAGAAGATAATTATTTTTCATACTTAATCCTCTCTCAAAATGCTGACGAATTTGTTACTTTCAAAAAGTCACTTGAGGGAAACCCAGTAGAAGAATTTAATTCTGGCAATTGGTTATATATCAAAGACAATATTTAACATGACCCAATATTTAGAGTCAGCTCAATAAGTTGACTTTTCCTAAAAAAGATGCTATTATAAAGCATGAAAAGTCCATTTCTTTTTTTAGTTGGAGAAAAAAATGAATTCATTAGGTCTAGCATTTCGAAGAACTTCTTATTTTCTAGTTTGTACTGGCGCTCTATCTACACTAACGTTCTTCGGATATGGTTATCATATCGTAGACACTATACCTGAACCAACAACAGCTCAGGTGGAAAAATATAATTATGAGTTAAAAGGACTTTTTATATTTTCTACAATTTTATTAGTACTAGGGGTACTTACAACTGAAGTTGGGGAAAGACTGTTAGTTCAATCACTAAAACTAAAATAGTATCTTTAAAATTCCGAGGTAAAACAACAGCACCTTTCGTAATAGAGAGGTGCTATATTTTACGGAGTTAACAATACTCAAAAACCCGTATAGTTAGGTACTGGAATAAATATTTCACATCTTCGAGAAATCAAATACATGTTCTCAGTCTCCATCCTAACAATCTGAATACTTGGATCATCCTTATAATTTGATTTTAACTTTTCAATATCAACATCATCATGTTCCGGATAAACCTGATAATATGAGTAAAACCCAGTGTCATCTGTTTCTATTTTATAGTTTTCTAGAAATTCTGCTAGTTTGGTATGATATTCAATTTCATTTGGGTGGGGGATTTCGGTATTATCGTAGTCAGGGGTTTCAAAATCAACCCCAATGGTCACGCTATGGTTTTCTCTAATTCTTTTAATCAATCCAGTTGCAAACACTGCAGGCGAGTCAGGTCTATTAATAAATGGCATTTTGACTGCGACAACTCTATTTGCAATAAACCAGGCTGGGCTGGAGATTATGTCTTTTGGAGTAACCGCTTCGCTTTCATACATAGTTTTCAAAAATAACTACCAAAGAATTTTTTTTAAATTTTTAATTTATTGTCAATGTCAATAGGTTCTAGATATAATTTGACATTTACGTGAAACAAATTCTGTAACATACACCAAGGTGTATTATTGCAAAGGTTTTTTTTAGACAAGACTATATAGGTGATTTTTGACAGAAGTAAGTAACTTGAGATATACATCAAATTATTATTTATTTTCAAGCACATACTCTTAAATTGATTCTAACATATGACTAAAGGTATAATTAAGACTTCACTAATCATAATAGTTGGTAGCCTGATAATTAGTCTTGTCTATCAGTTGATACTTTTCATATTCTCAATCATTCCCTATTTAATAATTTTATTGCTTATGATATTAATCATTAAGAGCATACATCAATCAATTAAAGAGAAGAATAGAAATAATTTTTTAAATATAGAAAATAACACCCCACAAGGTAATAAGCAGAATAAAGTTGTCGAAGATTCTAAATCTTATACAGAGAAACAAACTAATAATAATTGTTCAGGATATTTAGCCTTCCTACAAAAAAACGAGACTCAAATAGAACCAAAAACACTACATAATTCAAGTGCTGGGGGTGTTGATGAGGTAATCGAAATAGAAATACTAGATGGTGATGATGTAATTGATATAACAGATAGGGTGCCAGAGAAAATACCAAAAGTGCAAAACAGTGTAAATTTTCTCGAAATCACAAGTCATCATTTTACCCACCTAAAATCTTATATGAAGGGACTATCTAAAGATGGTTACTTTTACCTTAATTCTCTAGATATTCCGTATAGAAGAGCTATATTGGATAATAGAGATATTGAAATACATGTTGTTAGGCTATACTTAGTTTTATGTAAAAAATTAAACAAATATTTATTAAGTCAAGGTGATAGTTTAAAGAATAGAGTAGAAAGAATGAGTGTAGACTATTTTGATTATGATAATACCCTATACACTTTATTTTGTATAAGTGAATTCAGCATCGAAGAGCTGTATTTTGGGGAATCTTTTCAGGGTATAGATTACTCGCTTCACTTATTGGAAAAACAGATTGACAAAAAATCGGCTGATTTTATTGTGAGTTGTTTGGATGTAGCAACTAATGAGCTTCCTAAACTTTCTGACAAGGCAATTGAACGATTAAACAGGAATCTTTCTTTTCAGCAAAAAGCTCACTTATTACTTCATACCCTTGGTTTTAAAAAAGAACAAAAAATCTTATTAAAATACTTATTTCTCCATAGTAATAAATTTCTTGAAATTGAACAGTTTTTAAAGGAAACTTTAATACTTTATATAAAAATTAGTGATTTTGTAAATCAAAGAGCATTGGAGTATGATAGAAGATCATTAATAAAATTCTATGAAGATATTTCTAAATATCACCAGCACAATTACTATTATGAGTCAAAAATGTCGAAGATTCATAGGTATTTATTTTCATTAATTCAAAATAAAGTTAAAATTTATTATGGGTATACAAGACTGGAAGACATTGAGTATATAAATCAAACTTTAACTGATTTGATAGGTGGTGTGATATACAATGATGTCTTAGATTTCTTAGATAAGTATAAGCCAGAAACTAAGATTACTAAAAAGTCTGAGATAAAATTAAATGCGACTTTAAAAGCAAGATGGAAAGGAAAAATTGAAGAAATTAGAACTTTAGATTTGGATAACAAAGATTTGATACAAAGCTTGAAAAATCTTGAGGATTTGAATTATAAAAACCCAAATGTATATAAGTTATACTTTGAATCATTTAAATTGTTATCAACCAAAGATAAAACTCTAAGCCTATATTACTATTACAAATATTATAATATTATTAAGCAAACTCAGGATGTAAACAAGCATAAAATCAGTATGATTCCCAGCAAAGTCTCAAAGACTATATTTAACAATAATTATGAAGATAAACATAAAGAGTTTATAAATATTTGTAACTATGGAGTAAGCAACCCTAACTTACCGTCTAAAGAAATTTTGCAGAAGATTGAAGAGATTTTTATTGTGAAGAGGAAGAGGATAAATTTAAAAAAATCTGTAATCTTAAAAGCTCAAGAGCAACACAGTGAAATGACTAAAAAATTAAATGAAGTACTACAAGGTGAAGAGGTTGATAATAAAAATGTTGAGTTAGATCATATGAGTGTTGCAGAAGTTGAAGAGATAAATAAGAAACATGATATTGCAAGTAATCATACTGAAATTAAAATAGATTTAGATTCTAGTGAGGTTGAAATAATTAATTTATTTAAAGAGGGTTGTCTCAAAGTTAATGAAGATACTATTATTGATTTTGCTCGCTCTAAAAAAATCTTTCAAAAAAGCATTATAAAAAACATTAATCAGAAATTTTATGATATTCACGAGGATGTTTTAATAGAGTATGAAGATGGCAAATATTTTATCTTGGACTATAATTATAAATTAATTTACAATGACAAATATGACTCAAATTAAACCAAAAGAAGCAACGACTATAATTAACTCTCTTCAAGGTGGTGTTGTACCTTCTATAGGTATACAGCATATATTAGTTGGTAGGAGTAAAGAAAGTAATGCTATATTAGAGACAATAAATGAAGTGAGTAGTGGGAGCTCAGCTATAAAATTTTGGATAGGTGATTTTGGTAGTGGAAAAAGTTTTATGATGACTTTAATTAAACAGATAGCTTTAAAAAAGAATTTTGTTGTAGCTAGTGCTGATTTTTCTCCAGAAAAGAGACTATATGATAATAATCGTAAGTCAGTTAGGGTTTACTCAGATCTGATAAATTCAATTTCAATACAAACTAACCCATCGGGGGGAGGACTTAGTACACTTTTAGAAGTGTGGATTGATAGTGTTATGGAAAAAACTGCTAATGAGCATGGAATTAATCCATTTGATTTGAGAAATCATGAAAATTTACCCATGGTTAAAAGAAATATATTAGCCTCTATAAAAGAAATTACTGATGTGGGTGGGTTTGAATTTGGTGAAGTGGTCACAAAATATTATGAAGGATTTATAACAGATAACGTTGAACTGATGAGAATGTCTCTCAAATGGCTGAGGGGTGAATATACCACAAAAACTGAAGCTAAAGAAGATTTGGGGGTTAGAGAAATCATCAATGATGAGAATTATTACCAAATGTTAAGAAATTGGACTAAATTTTTCGTAACAATAGGTTATGCAGGTTTGGCAATCAATTTAGATGAGGCTATAAATTTGTATAAAATAATTCACCCAGCTTCCAGAGACAAAAATTATGAAAAAATCCTGAACATATATAATGATTGTATGCAGGGCAAAGTCAGCAACTTGTTAATAAATTTTGGAGGAACAAAAAACTTTCTAGAAGATGCTCGCAGAGGGTTATTTAGTTATGATGCACTGAGAACAAGACTTACGAGTAATCAATTTGAAACTTTGGAGTTTAGAGACTTTTCTCAACCAGTTATTCATCTCAATCCATTGTCTCACGAAGAAATATTTTTTCTTCTTAAAAAAGTCAAAGAAGTATTTGAAATTCATTACTCTACTTCAATTGATTTTACAGAAAATGATATTAAGATATTTATGGAAGAGGTTTTTAATAAACCAGGAGCAAGCGAGTTTCTAACACCGAGAGATGTAATTAGAGATTTTCTAAAGATTTTAAATATACTAAGACAAAATCCGCAAATAGATAAGGCTATATTAATAAAGTCAACTGAGGGAGGGAATAGCAAAATAGATATTCAAAATGAAAATGAGATAGAAATAGTATAGGTATCTGTATGTCAGCATTTAAATTATTATCACCAAAAATACAAAGATATATCTATGATATTGGATGGGGTGAGCTGAAGCCAATACAGGAAGCATCGATTAAATATATATGCCAAACAGAAGATAATTTTATTCTAAGTGCAGCCACGGCCAGTGGTAAAACAGAAGCCGCTTTTTTACCAATATTATCTATATGCTACCCAAATGGTTGTTCACATGAATCAGGGGTTAAAATATTGTATATATCTCCCTTAATAGCTCTGATTAACGATCAGTTTGAAAGAGTAGAAGAGATGTGTAAGCATTTAGAAATTAAGATTACAAAATGGCATGGAGAAGCAAATAGAAGTGATAAAGTAAAATTAATAAAAAATCCAGAGGGTGTGGTTTTGATAACCCCAGAATCTATTGAGGCATTATTTTGCAACAAATTGCAAGATTTGAAACAAATGATGAGTGATGTTGATTTTGTTGTTGTCGATGAAATTCATAGTTTTTTGGGAACAGAGAGGGGTGTGCATCTACAGTCACTTCTGTATAGACTACAAAGTATTAACTCTACTCCAATTCGTTTTATTGGACTATCTGCCACATTAAGCAAGCTTAGCCATCAGCATGTTAAGAAGTTTTTTGGTAAAGAGAGTAAAACAAAAATTTTAAGAGATTTGAACAGAAACGAAGTAGATGTGAATTTTAAATTTTTTAAGCATGGGAATGTTGAGATGAGCACTGAATTATTAAATGATTTATATATAGAAAATCAAAATACTAAATCCCTTGTATTTCCTAACTCAAGAGCCAGGGTTGAGGAAATAGCAGTTAAATTAAAAAGAATCACAAAAGAAAATAATGGATATCATAAATATTTTGCTCATCATTCTTCTGTGGAAAAAGGTGATCGAGAGTGGACAGAAAACTTTGCTAAAACAAATAGATCAGACTATTTTTCAATAGTTTGTACCTCTACTTTAGAGTTGGGTATCGACATAGGTTCCATTGATAAGGTAATTCAAGTTGGTGGAATACTCTCAGTTAGTTCATTAGCTCAGAGATTAGGAAGGAGTGGTAGAAAAAGTAAAATTAGTAAATTGGTAGTCTATAGTCTAGATCCCTGGCAGCTTTTACAAAATATTGCTTGTTATGAGCTACTAAAGAATGGTTTTTTAGAGCCAGTTGACAGTGTAAATAGATATGATATTTTAGCACACCAAATACTAAGTATTTTAAAATCTACAAGCGGTATAAGCAGGGAAGATCTTGTAAGGGTTTTAGTAGATAATTGGGCTTTTAAAGAATTTTTTCTAAATACGATCAATGAAGTTATTGATAATTTAATCAAGTTGAAAATGATTGAAGACCTGACCAATGAATTGATCCTTGGTATTGAATCCCAATATATAGTCACAAACAGGGGTTTTTACAGTGTTTTTGATTCAAGTAAGGGATTCAAAGTTGAATATACTGGTAAGGTTATTGGAGAATTAGATCCACCTGGATTTGGTAAACCTGAAGACTATATTGGAGAGAATGTTTTTTTAGCTGCTAGAATATGGAAAATAGCAGATGTTGATATTCGCAAGAGAAAATATTATGTAAAAAGTGCTAATGATGGAAAACCTCCAATATATTTAGATAATGGTGGCAGGAAGGTGCATAGTGAGATAAAACAAAAAATGTTGGATATACTACTCTCACAAGAGAAATTTTCTTATTTAGATACTTTGTCCAGTTCAGAATTAGAAAACCTAAGAAAACAGTTTGCGTTATTTAAGAAAAGAAACTCTACAAATTTTAGACCTGTTATTATAAAATTTGGCAATTCAGAAATTTATACATTCATGGGAACAAAGATAAGATCAACACTAGAGAATATTATTATTTGTGAAAGACCATACCTAACTGAAACTATGAGTAGAACAAATGTGAGTGTAAAACTTCCATTCAGCGAGATTGAAGTAAAAAAACTATGGCAGGATATAGGGATGGGTTATGTTTTTAAAAAATCTTTGCCTGATATAATCTATCAAAATAATAATTGTCCCGAAGAATTTACTAAATATTCAAAGTATCTACCTTTCAATCTTAGGTCATCCCTCTTCAGTAGTATGTTTTTAGATATAGAAGGGTTTATGTCAATAGTCAAAGATCTTAATTTATATTTTATAGATTTGGATGAATCCAATTGAACTAATTACAATAAATAATTTTAGTTGTATCCATAAGATCTTAGTTATAACTCCTTGCTAAGTAAGAGTTTAGATTTTAAGGCTTTATCGAATAAGTTAAATTCAGCTCCAATTAATCTTTCAGCATCCTGAATTTGGGTGCTACTTTTTTGCAAATTTTTTTAAATATAATATTTTCCAACCTCCTGATCTAATACCACCTCACCATTTTGAACTGTAATTACACGTTTTTTTAATTTATCTACGACTTCTTGGTTATGAGTCGCAAGTAAAACAGTGGTCCCAGAATTATGAATTTTTAACAACAGAGTGATAATATCATAGGTATTTGCTTTATCTAGGTTTCCAGTTGGTTCGTCTGCGATTAACAAAATTGGATTATGTGATAATGCCCTAGCAATAGACACTCTTTGTTTTTGACCACCACTAAGCTCGTTAGGGTAGCTGTCTGCTTTGCTAGCAATACCAACTAAATCTAATAATTTTGGTACATCACGCTGAATTTCTTTTTTGGAAGCACCAGCAACCTCCATCGCCAATGAAACATTTTCATAAACAGTTCTGGATTGTAACAATTTGAAATCTTGGAAAATAACTCCAATTCTACGGCGCAAATATGGTAAAAATTCTGATTTAACTTTGTCGACTCGAATATCTTCAATCCAAATCTCGCCGCCATTATCTGGTTTAGATTCTCCAATTAGCATCTTTAGCATTGTGGATTTCCCCGCACCACTAGCCCCAATAAAGGAAACAAATTCACCAGCCCCAATTTCCAGGTTGATGTTTTTTAGTGCGCTATTGTGACTATCTTTACCAAAAGATTTGCTAACGTTTTTGAACCTAATCATAATCACCAAGATACAAAAGTTCACTGACTCTGTCAATTGACGTAATTTCTGAATTTATAAATATTAAAACATGTCTAAAAAACTTGCCTGGGCTGTTGCCATATTTGCTGCATTTATCATCAGTTTGCTATTTGTATTCATTTTATTCTTTGGCTATAAAGCCTATCAAAATTCGCAGCCGCGTTCAACAATCACAGTGCAGGGCAATGCTAGTCAAGAATTGTCATATGATTCTGCTAGTATAACATACTTTATTCAAACAAAAGGTTTAAATTCTGAAGTTGCCAATCTAAACCAAGAAAACGATCAAAAAACTCAAACTATTGTGGACTATTTAACAACTCAAGGGATCCCAACTGAAGATATAAAAACAAATAAAAATACATACCAAGACTACTCATTTCCGTTCAACCAAAACCCAAATGAGGAACAAAGAATAGTGGTTGATTCATCTATCGAAGTCCAATTCGCAAATGTGCAATCTGATATTGAAAAACCAAATGAAATTACTCAAGAACTCACTAATTTAGGAGTAACAAACTTCTCCAATTTTAATTACTCAATTTCTAACGAAGAAGAAATTTGTGAGGATCTAAAAATTCAAGCAATCCAGGATGCTACAGAAAAGGTCGAAAAAAGAATCGAAGCTTTGGGGGGAGAAAAAATTATCAAGAAAAATGTGAGTGAATTCAATGGTTGTGGGCAAGATTTTTACAGATACGACGATTTCCCACTTGCAGCCTCAACAGAGTTAGAAAGTGATGCTCAAATTAAACCAGCGCCAGTGTTGACCGGAACACAAGAAATTTCCGTATCGATTGATTTAATTGCAGAGTATAGATAATTTTAGATTAAATTCAACAACTATTTTAGCTTTCCTGAGAATGTTTAGTATACAATTTTGTTATATATAATTTAATACATATCTACAGTATAAAAAATTATAAACATGTTAATTTTTTCATATTTTTATAGCTATAAATATTCTTTCTACTCATCCAAATGGTTAACTTGACATAACCTAAAAAAAGGACTAGCATTTTCTGTAAATATCATCCTAAAATATATTTAACTGCATTTCGGTTAAAAAATTTTAGTGGGGTGTGTTTCAATAAATTACTATAAAATTATATGATGAGAAGAACAAAAATTGTTTGTACTATTGGTCCAAAAACATGGGATAAAGAAAATATTTACAAACTCGCAGCTGGTGGAATGAATGTCGCCAGGTTAAACATGAGTCACGGTGACCATGAGCAACACGCCAGAACAATTAATTATATCAAAGAAGTAAACGCCGAAAATAATTTCAATATCGCGATTATGCTTGACTCGAAAGGTCCAGAAATCCGTAGTGGTGATTTACGAAACCCATTGCCACTAAAAGTTGGTGATAAATTAACATTTACAACAAAATCAATGCCAGAATACCCTGATTATGTTACTCAGGTTAATTACGATGGCTTTATTAATGATGTTGAGGTTGGCGATGTTATTTTAGTTGACGGTGGAATGATTAATTTAGAAATTGTAGAAAAAACTGATAAAGATATTATCACCACAGTTCTTGATGACGGTAAATTAACTTCTAGAAGACATTTAAACATCAAAGGAAAATCAGCTAAATTACCTCCAATTACTGACAAAGACTGGAGAGATATAGATTTTGCAATCTCTCAAAAGGTGGACTTTTTCGCACTTTCATTTGCTAATGGT
>CALIJC010000077.1 GCA_938017575.1 uncultured Patescibacteria group bacterium | reverse complement strand
TTTATTGTTTGAAATTAAGTCTGCTGTATCTAGGACAATATTTCCTTCGTAGTTTGTTATTGATGATCCTGTTGTGTTAGAGACTGTGATGTCTTTTTTGTAACCATTTCCACTGGCAAAGTTATTTCCTGTGATTGTTACTTCGTACCCTCCAACTGTAGAACCAGAGGCAGGGTTAACAGAGGTCACCTCTGGAGCTTCATAAGTGAACCCATTGCTTAGAGTTGAGCTTTGTGAGTCGGCATTATTTACAACAACATCTACAGCACCAAGAGAATTTGTGGGGACTGTTGCAGTAATTGTTTGAGAATCAACAACAACTGCATTAGTAGCAGCTACACCACCAAATGTTACATCAATAGATTGATTTTGGGTTATTGTGTGCGATGGGTTACTAGAAGAAATTGCATATTTGGTATCGAGATAATCTTCAAGAGTTTCAACTTCTGTTGTGCTCAAAGCAGTATTGAATATCAAGGCTTCAGAAAATTGTCCAATCATCGGACTATTGAAGGTTCTATCTCTTGTAAACAAGTTTGCATTGGTGTTACCAGTAGTAACTAGGGATAAGAGGACTGGCTCTTCTCTAACTCTTGGAGAAGCGGTTGTACTATAATTTGATTTGTTGACTTTGAAAGCTCCATTTTGTACAGCAGTTGAAGCAAAGGTACTATTGAAATAATTTGGCGAAGAACCATGAAAATCATATGTAGAAGTGTCTCCCAAAATAAACCTTTGTCCATTGTTTGAGGCTTCTTCATGAACTAATAAATAAGTTCTGATGTCTGTAATACGACTAGTGAAAGCGTATCCATCAGTGCCATCCAAGATTAAAGTATTACGACCATTCATGCCTGATTCACTAAAATCTGCACCTGTTTGAGAGTTATATGTGTCTACTACAAAATGATTATTATTACCAGATTGATCAAGAATTTGGGTTACTTCTGCTCCATCGTTTGTCGTATTAGTTCCATCGTTGGCTTTTATCCACAATTTGTTAGCAGAACTTGCAAGTAAAGTATCGAATGAGAAATTACTTCTATTGCTAGTTGTTGAAAGACCATCACCAGGAGCAACGAGTTTGATTGTATTTTGACCGTTGTTGAGTGTTGGTAATTGATACCAAATGTATGTGTGAGTTGTATTACAACCAGATTCGATATAATAGTTTAGGTCTGTTGTACCATCATCAGCCTTGATTCTTATATCACCACAATCAGCTTGAACATAGCCATCATTAACCATGGCTTGGGTGTCAACAATGAACATTCCTTCATAATTACTAACACTAGAGCCAGAATTATCAATAGTTACATTATACTCTTTAGCTCCTGCAAAATAGTCACCATTAATTGTAACTTGATAATCCCCCAAAGTAGATCCTGTAGCTGGCGTTACAGAGTTAACTACTGGCCCAGAATATGTATATCCATTTGTTAATGTTGCTGTCTCAACACCTGAAGTGTAAACTACATCTACTGTGCTTAGTGCTCCAGCAGGTGCAGTCGCAGTTATTGTTTCAGTATCAACTACGATAACATCTGTTGCAGCTACACCATCGATAGTTATTGTAGCTCCACTATTGAAATTCTCACCGCTGATGGTTACTTGATTACCTCCCAAGTTTGTTCCTGTGTCTGGTGTGATACTATTAATTGATGGTGCAGCATAAGTAAATCCATTTGATAGAGTATCTGATAATGAGTCTGGGTTAGTTACTACAATATCAACTTGCCCTATTACCCCTGCTGGTACTGTTGCTGTGATTGTTTGTTCGTCAACAAAAGTCACATTAGTAGCCATTTGCCCACCTATTTGCACATCTACAACCAAACTTGATTCAGTAGAACCCAAGGTTGTAGTTGGAATAGCCGCAGTATTATATAATCTATATTTTGTGTTTAGATAATTCTCAATTACTCCTCTATCCGTGCTATTAAGGGCGTTGGTGTTGAAAACAATTAACTCAGAAATATCACCATCCCATTGATCTGCAGCGGCAGCAGTATATGCTGTTCCACCAACATTTAAGACAGAAAAGGTATTTGTATTCCCTGTTTTTGCAGCTGTTGTAAACGCTTCACCATTAATAGCAGCTCCAATATTACTACCATTATAATTTACTGTAGCTGAAAACCATTCATTAAAATTAGCTGTTGAGGCAGAAGTTGTGCTAACACCTGTAGTACCAGTATGAGCTCTATGAGTCAGAGGAAGAGGAGCACCAGCACCATTAAATGACATATCAAAATGGTTATTTCCCCCACTATAAGTAGAAGCTCCCAAAATTGCTGGCAATGTGTTTGATGATGACTCTCTGCGTGCAATTGAAAATACAGTATATTGTGGCTGATTGCTCAAAATATCCGCATTGGCAACTAATAAATCATTTGAACCGTCAAACCTAATTGCTGGTAAACCATTGTTTTCATTGTTTTGAATTACAGGCTGACTACCAGTATCTCCTTGTGTTGTGTCGTTAGAATTTCCACTCCTGTCAGTCCATGAGCTGATATTTGTGTTATCAGTTATAGAAGAGGCAACATTTGCAGAAAGCCACATTTTATTATCAGAACTTGTAAGGATATTCCCAAAACTGAAATTAGATATGTCGGAATTATCTGATAATGAACTATCTCCATAATTTAGATACAAAGTTGAGGTCCCCGTATTTAATGAAGCTTTTTGGAACCAAACAACAGTACTTGTTGAATTACAACCACCATCAATAAAATAATTTAAATCGGTAAACCCATCTGTGTCTTTAATTCGAATATCAGAACAATCACTATTCATTTTTCCCTGATTAATCAAATCCATTGTATCCAGAACAATATTTCCTTCGTAGTTATTAATAGCTGATCCAGTACTATTATCAACGGTTATTTCTTTACTGAGACTATTTGAATTTGCAAAATAATCTCCTGTAATTGTAATTTCATAACCTCCAGTAACAGAACCGCTATCAGGTGAAACTGAGTTCACCACTGGACCTGAATAATTAAACCCATTGGCAAGAGTTCCTGTTGTTCCATCTGTTTGGTTAATAACGACATCAACAGCACCAACTGTGGAATTAGCTGGAGCTGTAGCAGTTATTGTAGTTGCATCTACAACAGTAACATTAGTTGCTGGCACCGAATCAAATAGAATACTTGTGGCATTTTCGACTTCTGCTGCTAACTCGACTGTTGGAATATTACCAGTTCCGTATAGTCTATATTTGTTATTTAAATAACTTTCTACAATACCCCTCTCTGCTGGTGACAGGTTGGTTTCAAATAAAACCAATTCTGCAACATTACCATTAAGCAAGCTGCTCATCCCTTCACTTTCTGCACCAATATATGTTGAAGCTGCTGATGGGACATAGCCACTAATTGTTGTATTTGCATTATAAACTCCATTTACTCCACTAACAACATCTAATCCATTTCGTATAAAACTTAATACTTGATATTCTGTAGAATTTACAGTATTTATGTTGTTATTAGTCTGACCAGTATGAAAGTAGGAATTTTCTATTGTAAAGTTATATCTGAATGTCCAGCCATCTGCTGTTGCTGCTGATCTAGTTGAAATAATAGCATCACTGTCATTTCCCTCTGCTTTTGACACAGCAAAAACTGAACCATTTGAAACAGCTGTGTCTAATAAAGTATTTGTAACAGATAGATAGTCATCAGCACCATCAAACTTAATAATAGGTTTTCCATTGATTTGATCGGCTACAATAGTTGGGGTGCTAACAGGGGCAGATTGACTTGCAGTATTTGAATTTCCTGAACCATCGATCCAGCTACTTACATCCCCACTTCCATATGAACAACTTCCATCACAGAATTTAATATTATTTAGTCCATTAATTTGTCTATATAATGCAACATCTAGATTTAAATTAGTTGTGGTTGGGGTTACTAAAGATGTATAAAAAGTTGTACCATTTTTTTTATAGACAACCTGATTATTTTCCAGTTCCACTGAAACCATATCACCAGTTGTATAAGGCTCACTACTATCTTTCAAGACACCAGATTCATAAACTTGAATGACATCAGAACTCCATAAATATGCACCATAATCAATATCTGTATAATTACTGTCGGAGTTTCCATCACTTAAACCAAACATTGCGTTTGCATCTGTATCAACTGCCATTGCACTAACATACCCTCGACCTTTTGTGATTTTATTAGTTGATGTTAATCCGGCATTGCCCCAGGTATTGTTTGCAGCTATCTTCCTAATATTTCCACCACTTATAACTATACCCTCGACGTTATCAAAATTTGGAGTAACGTCAGTATCCTCACCAACTGTTAAATTGCTATTTGCTGAAAGCCATAATTTATTATTTGTGCTGCTTAGAACCGAACCAAAACTAAAATTATTTATATTGCTTAGAGAGGTTAAACCCGGATCTCCGTATCTGAGATAGATTGACGTCACTCCAGTTGGTAGATTTGATTTAGCAAACCAGATTGTTGTACTGTTAGTATTACAACCGCCATCAATATAATAATTTAAATCTGTAGTTTTATCTGAATCTTTGAATCTGATGTCAGAACAGTCTGTATTTAGTTTAGAATCACTGACCAGTTGGTGGGTGTCAATGCTAATATTTCCTTCGTAATTAGTTATAACTGAACCAGAGTTATTTGTAATGGTAACTTCCCTCTCGTACCCTACTGATTGAATAAAATCCGTTCCAGTAATTGTTACTTCGGTGCCTCCTAAAGTTGTTCCAGTATTAGGGTTCAATGAGGTAATGGTAGGAGCTGCTGCTTTGGATTCATTGAGGTTGTTTCTGTTATTGGTATAAAGTGCTGTAACGGTTGTGAAAAAGAAAATTGCTAACAAACTATATATGGTGAAATTAAAGAT
>CALIJC010000076.1 GCA_938017575.1 uncultured Patescibacteria group bacterium | reverse complement strand
ACTGCCCGGCTATATTCTTTTTTCGATTAATTCAAGTTAATTTTAGAGGAGTAACCATGCGATTCCTTCGCAAAAAAGCACTCTTTGTGCTAATAGGATTTGTCCTATCATTCGGATTGTCATTTTTCAGCGGCTCAAACGCAGTCGCAAATAACCGCAATGAGGTAGATTTACTACCATACGACTATGGTGTTAGTATGCCTGTATCAACAGGCTATGAATCATCAAATCACAACGGCTCAATAAGAGATTGTCAAGGAGCTACGCAAAGATACGCTGTAGACTTCGACCCAGGATCGGGAAATCCAAATAACATTAGCGCAAGGGTTGTAAGATCGGGGTCTGTTGTAGCTAGTGGCCTAAACGTCTCTGGTTATGGCGGATTCGGAAATGTCGTTGCAATTCAAACCAGTGCTGGTATTGATGTATATGCGCATCTGGCAGATATCGATCCTGGAATGGTCGGGTTAGTTAAGCAAGGACAACGTGTTGGAAAAATCGGCAATACGGGTCTTAGTTATGGTTCTAATAACCATGACGGAACTCATCTACACTATGAAAGATTTGAAACATATTGCGCAAAATCAATCATAGTACCTTTCCTAGAAGACTCATTTGTCACAAATGAAGATAGTCCAACTTCACAAAACAGTGGAACACCCACCTCACCCCCTTTGGTTGAGTTAGAGAATAATTCAAGATACTCTGCCGATTTCAACCGTGATGGGTATGCTGATCTTCTTTGGAGAAACCAACAAAATGGTGCAAACGTCATCTGGTTCTTTGGAAGTAATGGTAGCCCAGTAGCTAGTCACGATATCCCAGCAGTTACAGATTTAGATTGGGATATTAAAACCATTAATGACTTCAATGGAGATGGTTTCCCAGATATCATGTGGCGAAAGTCAGATGGTCAAAATACAGTTTGGTTAATGCGAGGCAAAGACCGAATTGGTACAGGAACATTAGACTCTACTAATATCACTCAATGGGTTGTTAGAGGCTCTGCCGATTTCAACCGTGATGGGTATGCTGATCTTCTTTGGAGAAACCAACAAAATGGTGCAAACGTCATCTGGTTCTTTGGAAGTAATGGTAGCCCAGTAGCTAGTAGAGATATACCTGCTGTTCCTGATCTAAATTGGGACAATAAGAGTATTGCAGACTTCAACGGTGATAACTATCCAGACATCATGTGGCGAAAATCTAATGGCTCTAATACTATCTGGTTATTGAGAAGCTATCACAAAGTTGGTGAGTCTCCTTTACAGGCAACTCAAATTAATGAGTGGGTTGTTAGACCTTAACTAACTTAAATTGAAACATAATGCGCAAGTTAAATTTCTTGCGCATTATTTATTTATTATATTTTTAATATATTTGATATCTTTGTTTCTAGTTGTTTTGGGATTAGAAGTAAATCTCGTGTAAAATCCTGACCTTCCTTCAACTTCACAAAACTATCTTTCGTTTCTTGATAAAACAAGTAATCTTTAAAAAACTCATAAATAAATTTTGGATCATCATTATTTTGTTTAATATCCTGCGGAGTGAACTCACCGTAGATAATTGGTTTATTTTTTGAGAAAAATTTCTTTGCACCTCTCAAGAATTTTATTTCATACCCTTCAATATCAATTTTAATAAATCCAATATTTTCAAAATTTTCTTTTTTATCTAGCTCATCAAATGTTGTGACCTTTATATCACCATTTTCATTTGATAATAATTGTGCATTAAAGGAGTCTGAACCATTTTCCTGATCTTCTTGAGAAATTCTAAATCCTACTTTCTCGTTTTTATCACCTAGTCCCAATTGATAAACCTTAGATTTATTTTCCAGATTATTCGCTTCAAGAATTTCTTTAATCCTCTCTGAATTCTTTTTAAAAGGTTCAAACACAGAAACAGTATTACCAGAGTTAATATGTTCTGCTAAATTCACAGACCAATAACCAACATTCCCACCAATATCCAATATATTGGCATCTTTGGGTACAATTTGAAGAATTTTATCAATAGTTTTGCCCTCGTATTCACCTGTCCAAGGAACATAATTCTCAGTATAACTACGTATATCCGCAAAGTAGGTTAAACCATTATTTGCTTTAAATTTCTTTAGTGGATTAGTATTTATATTTCCAAATATCTTATTTAACCTAATTCCAACTTTACCTCTAGGTAGGAAATTTAATTTTCGTGAAACACTAGTTAATATCACAAAAAGAATATTGTTTATCTTGTTCATATATTCCAAGATTGCGTTTGAATTAATTATTTGTCAATTAATAATCACCTGCATTTGCAGGTGATTATTATACACTAACTAGCACAATCTATTTAGATACTTTTAGTAAAGTTACTAAACTTGTTACTAATACTGTAATCAAACCAAGTGTGTATAGAATACCTTGGGTAGAATTTAATCCTCCAGTTCTTAGTAGAGAAACTCCTCCGCCAATCCCTGAAGTATATTCCCAAATTAATTCTCCATTTGAAAACACTCTAACATCATCAATAGCATCAGAAAAATCAAAATTAGAGTTTAATTCATCAGAGAAAAAAATTGATGTGGCTCTATCTTGCTCAGCTGCAATAACACTAACCGGATTTTGAACTATCTGCGCTTCCGCTGATAAAGATCCAGTCAATTTTTCAATCCATGATAATTTAAAATCGTTTATAGGGCATAGTTCTCCTGGTATTCCAGCTTCTACTGGAACAAATACTTCATGTTCTCCAGGTGTAACAATAAACACCCCAGAGCCAGATTCTTCCTCCACTCTATATATTCCATCAATACATAGTTGCGTTACTTCAAATTCACCTGAAAAATCAGGAACTAAGTTAATTGATGATTGTCCAATAGTAGATACAAACATTCCAAAATTAACTATAGATTTATAGGTCCATGGTTCACCTAATACACCTAATTCTCCATTAATTTCTATATTGCTGTTTTTAATTTCTGATAAAGGAAAATTTGCAACAGAAGATACTTGCGATGTAAATGAATTAAGTGAATCACAATATGTATTAAACGAATTACTATCATCAGTTCTCCATACAAAATAGAATCTTCTGTTTTCTGCATTTGTTGTAAAATCACCTGATAGCTGAACGGTTTCTCCTTGTTCAATTTTTCCCAAATCTCCAAATGGAGCAGGTCCATCGTCTACACACATATAGAGTGATTCTTTGCTGTCATCAAATCCTACAACGTTTAAATTATTTGTGACGGTTAGTGTGTCTGCTTGGGCTGCGTTTACCGCCAAGCCTAATTGAAATAATCCTACCATCAAAAAGATTACCCCAACGAATTGAGTTATGTAATTTCTAAAAGTCATAGTCTATACATAGCATACTTTTGGGCTAATGTCAAATTCTCTGCATTATCGTTTTTTACATAAACCCGAGCCACAAAATCTCAATAAATTTCACTACAAACCAATTATAATTTTCGCCAAAGTGGGTCTGATTTTGGACATTTTTGACTTTCCACCATTCCAGCAATCGCCTTTATATGCTAAATCTTGACAATAATTGATTTTTGTTCACACAATTACATATAACAAATCACATTTTATGGACTCCAAATTAGCTGCAAAACTAAAAGACTTGAACTCAAAAGAATATCTAGTTGATACTAGTAAAATTCCAAATCCGCATAATTTTATTACTGTCAGAGGAGCCAAAGAACACAACCTCAAAAACATATCCTTAGTCGTTCCAAAAGATAATCTCGTTGTCTTCACTGGTCTTTCTGGTTCCGGTAAATCTAGTTTGGTTTTTGACACTATTTACGCCGAGGGGCAGCGACGCTATGTTGAATCACTTAGCTCGTACGCCAGGCAATTTTTAGGTCTCAAAGAAAAACCCAATGTTGATAATATCGACGGACTCTCACCTGCAATCTCTATCGACCAAAAATCAACTTCTACCAACCCTCGATCTACTGTTGGAACCACTACAGAAATTTACGACTACCTACGTTTGTTATACGCCAAAATTGGAACCCAACACTGTCCAGTTTGTAACAGCGAAATAACCAGCGAATCGATTGCCAAGATGCACGATAGAATCATGGAGATGAAAGGCGCCCAGATTATCTTCTTATCACCACTTGTCGAGGACCAAAAAGGCTGGCACAGACAGCACATCCTAGAAGCCAAGAAAAATGGTTTCAGAAGACTGCGAATTGACGGGCAAATAATGCTAATGGAAGAAGTCGAAAAACTTGAGCTAAACAAACAGCAAAAGCACTCTATCGAAATAGTTGTTGATAGGATTGGAATTACTCCAGAGAACAAAAAAAGAGTTTTGGATTCGCTAGAAACTAGTTTGAAATTTGGTAATGGAAAAACCACCCTACTCGTGTTCACAGAAGATGATGAGGAGAAAAAATTAATGTTAAACAAAGATCGTTCATGTCCAAATGGCCACGGAGCTCCTGGAGATTTAGAACCTCGACAGTTTAGTTTCAACTCCCCACATGGTGCCTGCCAAACTTGTACAGGTCTTGGAATCGTTACCGAAATCGACGAAGATTTAATCATCCCAAATGATTCACTGGCAATTATCGAAGGTTGTATCAAACCTCTTAGCAGACTCAGTGTAAGTGGTGGGTGGCTAACTCAAATGTTTGAAAAACTAGCCAAAAAATATCGTTTCAAATTAACAACTCCATGGAGAGATCTCAAGCCAAAACAACAACAAGTCATCTTGTTTGGTACAGAAGCTGTCGATGGTTCAAATACTTTTGAAGGTATTATCCCTAATCTAAACAGACGATACAAAGACACAATTTCTGATAGCTCACGCCGTGACATTGAAAGCTACATGACCAAAAAAACTTGCCACACTTGTGGAGGTGCTAGATTAAATCAATCCAGTTTGGCAGTAACTGTTGCAGGGAAAAACATCTCAGAGGTTTCGACTTCGTCAATTACGGAAACATTAGATTTTTTCAAAAAACTACAAGATCCAAAAACTACAGCTTTACCAAACAAAGAACACACAATCTCTAAAATGATTCTCAAAGAAATTGTTTCTAGATTGTCATTCTTGGTAAACGTCGGCCTAAATTACCTAAGCCTTTCCAGGAGCGCTGATACTTTATCTGGAGGTGAAGCACAGCGTATTAGGCTAGCAACACAAATCGGTTCTGGGTTGACTGGAGTATTATATATCCTGGATGAACCTTCAATCGGACTCCACCAGCGAGACAACACAAAATTACTTGAAACGTTGAAAAAACTTCGTGACCTTGGAAACTCTGTATTAGTTGTTGAGCATGACGAAGACACAATGAGATCTGCAGATTATCTAGTTGATATTGGACCAATGGCAGGAAAACATGGTGGACAAATTGTATCCATTGGAACCCCTGATGAAGTCGCCAACGATCCTAATTCTCCAACTGGAAAATTCCTCAAAGGAACAGAAAAAATTGAACTCCCAGCAACCCGAAGAGCTGTAAACCCAGAGTTTGATGAAAAATCAACAATCACAATTACTGGCGCCAAAGAAAATAATCTAAAAGATGTTACATTGAATGTGCCACTGAGAAAATTCGTATGTGTTACCGGTGTTTCTGGTAGTGGAAAATCTACTTTGGTTAACAGTATTTTTGCCAATCATTTGATGAACTATTTCTATGATAGTAGACTGCAAACTGGTAAATTTGATGATATCGAAGGACTGAACAACATTGATAAACCAATCATCATCGACCAAAGCCCTATCGGCAGAACCCCTCGTAGTAACCCAGCTACATACACTGGATTGTTTACACCAATTCGTGAGTTATTTAGTAATTTACCTGAATCCAAAGCTCGCGGTTACCAACAAGGTCGTTTCAGTTTCAACGTACCAGGCGGAAGATGTGAAACTTGCCAAGGTGATGGAGTAATCAAAGTCGAGATGAATTTCTTGCCGGATGTTTACGTAGAATGTGAAGATTGTGAAGGAAAAAGATATAACCGTGAAACCCTGGAAATCAAATACGAAGACAAAAGTATCGCCGATATTCTAGCTATGTCCGTAGAGGAAGCCCTAGGTTTCTTCAAAAATCACAAAACAGTTCATAGAAAACTACAGACATTAAGTGACGTAGGTTTAGGATATATTCGGTTAGGTCAACCTGCCACAACCCTATCTGGTGGAGAAGCCCAAAGAATCAAACTATCTACAGAATTATCCAAGGTCGGGACTGGAAATACATTGTATATTCTAGACGAGCCAACAACTGGACTACACCCGTTAGATGTTAAATTACTCCTTCATGTCCTACATCAATTAGTCGACAAAGGAAACACGGTTCTAGTCATCGAACATAATTTGGACGTAATCAAAACAGCTGATTGGATTATTGACTTGGGACCAGAAGGTGGTAACAAAGGTGGAGAGATAATTGGAGAAGGCTCTCCAGAAGATCTCGTTAATATTAAACGATCTTACACAGGACAGTATCTAAAAAAATCTTTGGAATAGTAGCCCAAGCATAAACTATTAATTGACGACAAAAAATAAAACTCGTTTAATTAATTTCATGCTCGCAGTAAATCACGTTAGTCTAGCCACCGCAGTCACATTTGCCGGAAGTATTTATTTGGAAACTCCATTTTTCCTTCCCTTTATTGCTTTTGTTGTCTTTGCCAGTTTATTACCAGATGTAGACCACCCTGGGAGTGAGGTTAGTAACTATTTTCCTTTTGTAAATAAACTATTCAAACACCGAGGAATCACCCACTCTATTTTGGGTGTCGGTATTTTCTCTGGAGCACTGTATTTGTTATTAAACTATAATCGAACCCTAAGTGTAATACTATTGGTAATAGCCTTAATTGGAATCCAATATTTGGGAAAATTAATATCCAAAAGATTAAATCAATTCCAAAACGCCAGCAATAATTTTATCTCTGAAAAACAAATCAAACTTGCTATTCGCTGGTTCATGGGAATATTAGATATTTTTCTAATTGCCCTAGCATTTTTAATTTGGAAAGAAAGGTTTAGAAAAGAAATTATAGTCTTACTAATTATTGGATATATTGCTCACATCCTAGGAGATTATGTAACCAAAGATGGTATACCATTATTGTGGCCAATTAAAAAACGTGACGGCCTGAAATTATTTAGAACCGGTAGTATGGTTGAGAGTTTTATCGGATTTTTACTAGTTGTTGCCAACATCTATTTAATATTTCTTTTCTGGAATAAATTCGATTTAGGATCAATTGAGTACTGGAGAAGCTATATAGATATTTTAAAATAGTTACCACTATCAGAATAAACCCTTATCCAAATATATTTATAAAACCAGTAGCGGAATTAAATTCTTCATATGGATAATAAGCATTTGGTGTCACTGTAGGCTGGATCCACAGTCCAATTCGTAGATCCTGAATCATGTTCAGGGTGACTTTGTAACAGTTATTTATTAATGATATACCGTGTCATTTCAAACTTGATCCAGAATCTATCTTAACATAACGAGACCCTGAACTCTAGATTCGGGGCAAATCTATTTGATTTGGTAAGTGGTCTTAATTCAAAATAATTTTAGTAGTTAACGAAATAAAGTTTTATAAAAATAGATTTTATTTATTGATATTTTGTATTTCATTACAATTGTTACCTGCAAAAAATTAAATTAAAGCCTAGATTTAATATAAAAAAACACTAGCTCGAAAATCCGAGCTAGCAAAAAGCGATCATAGTAATATCTATTTCTGCTTCTTTTTTAGTCTAATATAACCAGTGTATTCTTTGTAATTGAAAAAGGCTTCAACATCAAGTTCTTCATTAGGACTTTTCAGAATCCCTGTAAATAGAAATAACTTACCTGATCTATCTTCCCTTTGAATCTGAGTTATATACAACTTCTCTGTTTCTGAAATTTTAATACCCGAACCACTATCAAAAAGACTGTGCGAAAGAGTTTCAGAAATCTTCTCTAATGGCAGGAATGCAGATAATTCAACATGATTTTCCTTCTTCAAAGAAGAGGTGAGTAAATCAGAAATTGCAGTAGCAGGCATATAAATACACTTTCCGAGAGTTAATTTCCACCTAAATTATAGCATAAAAAAGTGCTATAGTCAACCCCCAAACCCCTTTCTATTCATCATCTTCTTTAAAAACCTTTGCGTGTAGATCCTTAATTCGTTTATCTGAAATGTGCGTGTAAATTTGTGTAGTAGCAATATTTGCATGGCCCAGCAATGTCTGCACGGTTCTCAAATCCCCTCCTTTCATCAACAGTTTTGTTGCAAAACTATGCCTAAATGTATGTGGTGTAATTCGTTTATAAATCCCAAGTCGATTTGCATATTTTTTGATGAGCAGCTGAACCATCCTAGGGGTTAAGGAAGTAAATTTACCTTTCTCACCTTTGTTTTTGGAATGAGAAATAAACAAAAATGGATTATCATCGTTACCACGAATTTTTAAATATAATTCAATCGCTTCTCTCCCTGCTGGAGCCAAAAATGTTGTTCTAATTTTACCGCCTTTTCCTTGAATCATTAATTGACCATCATCGCTTTGTTGTATTTCTGCTTTGCGTAGAGATAATAATTCTGACAAACGTAAACCAGAGCCAAAAAGGGTCAAAATAATCGCTTCATTTCGTTTCTTTTGAATCTCAGGGACTGTTGTATCATTTAGAATTGACTCAATTAATTTTTTTATTTCATTGTCAGTCAAAAACTCTATTCTTCGTGACCTAGTTTTTGGTAATTCCAGTCTATCAGGATTCAACACAAGTGACCCATTTTTTATCATGAATTTTAGAAAACTCCGCAATACAACAATCTGGTATGATTGAGCTTTTAAACTCATTACTTCTCCCCGCAGTGTTTCATGGGTAGATAAAAATTTTCTATAACCATTTATCGTATCCAAATCAATCTGTTTGGTTTGAGTAATTTTTTTACTTTCTAAATATCTAGCCAATCTATCCAACGTATTTCTATAATTACGTACAGTGTTTGCTGAATACTGTTTAGTTAACTGACAGTACAATAAAAAGTCCTCCATGTCTTGACGAAATGCCATATCTGATAATTCTAAAACTATTCGTATAACATGTCAATATCTTTGTAGTTTTTACTTTTAAATTAAATAAATCTCGTAATTTTTATTTTTTAACTACATCAACGTCGATAATGACTTCACCTGGTTTGCTTTTCTTTTTTTCTTTGATATTAGCTGGTGATTTAGGAATTAATATCCATAAAATACAGTAAATAACAATACCAGCCCCAAATGTTGGGAAGATAGACCCAATCAAAAAGAATATTCTAAAAACCTTGCTCGAGACTCCGAAATACTCAGCAATACCACCAGCTACACCAGAAATGACTTTGTCTTGAGTTGATCGATATAATTTTTTAATTTTCATAATTAAATATTCACCTAACCTAACAATATTTACAAAAACAGTCAACCAAATACTAGAAACTCCTCTCTAAATATTAAAGAATTCACGAACTTGTTTTTCTG
The DNA here is from genome assembly GCA_938017575.1 of uncultured Patescibacteria group bacterium. Taxonomy (GTDB): domain Bacteria; phylum Patescibacteriota; class JACMRA01; order JACMRA01; family JACMRA01; genus JAAUSE01. Next base: position 8,096 of record CALIJC010000076.1, on the reverse strand, counting down.
TTTTTTCCCATAAATCTTGAGTGGACATATTTTTTACTTGGCTAACTAGATCCGCTGTATGATTAATATATTCAGGCAAGCAAACCTCACCTCTTTTTGGTGTAGGGGATAAGAATGGTAAATCCGTTTCCAAAAATACATTTTCGATTGGAGACTCCTGAAGAGCTTCTCGAACATTGACAGCAGATTTATATGTACAAACCCCACCAAAAGCCATCTTCCCTCCCATTTCCAAAACTTTTTTGGATTCATTAATCCCACCAGTAAAACAATGAATCAAAAATCTGCCATGAATTTTAGGGTAACTTTCTAATATCTCAAACAGATCTTCAAAACTATCTCGACAATGAATAATCAAAGGTAAATTCAAAGAAATAGCTAATTCAATTTGTGAGATAAAAAGTTTTTTTTGCTTATCATGAATTTGTTGGTCTTTGGAGTAAAAGTAATCTAATCCACACTCACCAATCCCTACAACATTAGAAAAGTCAACATTTTTTAATGCTTTTTTTTGATCATCTAAATAACTCTCAACATCAAACTCATTAGTAACCATTTCTGGGTGTGACCCTATTAAAAATTTTATCTTGGAAACATCTCCAAAAAGCTTCTGATTTAACAAAAAATTATTCGTAGAAACAGTTGCCTGTATCAAAAAATTATGATCATTTATATATTCCAAAACGGCCCCTGTTGATGATTTGATTTTAGTCAAATCTTGGTCAGTCACATTTTCCAAATCCAATTCTTTAAGTCCATCTTCTATTTCTAGTTTCTGTGCTAATAAATCTAAATGAGCGTGTGTATCATACATAATTATTTTTTCTTTTTATTAATTGACCTGAGAGAATGTTTAACTATCCAAGCAGTTTCTTTGGAATCAGATTCATTTAACCATCTGTCAGTTGTTTTTATAACCATGTCAGGATGTGATTTACTTAAATCGTTCATTGTATTACCTACACTTTTTTGCACAAATTTATATTCATCAGATTTCAAGTTATCCAAAATTTTTATTGCGTCATCAAAATAATCTAAAAACACTGCTGATTTTGGAGCCCATGGAAGTCTCATTCTAATTCCCTCACTTGATAATCTTCTGACATGAACACTAGAATCTTTTGACCATTTTAATAATGTAGACAGGGTCTTTTTGGGTGATTTCTCTAATATTGGGCGAATAGCAAATTCACCAGTAAATCGCTGTGTGAGTTCATATATAAATTTCATTGAAAGTTCTTCATATTCAGCGCCAAATCTTTCAACATACCTACCAATTGGCCATAGCCAGTAACCCTCAGTAAACATTCCCTCTGGTTTTTCTAGTTTGTCACCTAAAATTTCTGTAAACAGTTTTATATTTTTTTGGTAATCAGTTCCCAAAACATTTACAAAAACATCTACAATGACATCTTGTCTGGCTAAAAACTCCTTGCCATCAACGGCTTTTTCTACTTCAGAAATAAAACCTTTAGAATCAAATTTTGGGTTTACTTTAATGATTTTACTAGATAATAATTCTGCCCATTCTCTATCATAGTAATCTTTAAATTTTTTAGCCATATTTATCTTCTAAACATTTTTTAACTAGTTTAGTCAAGCTGACTAAGTAGTTTTTTCTTGAGCCTATGGTTAGCTCTGAAATAGTTTATCGAATCCATGTAATAATCACTTTTTCCCAGTTTCTGAGACCAAGTTTTAAAAACATCCACAACCATTTCATAATCTCCACTTGGTAGAAAATCAGACCATTGTTTAATTTGATTCATAATTTTTATTTCAATCTCCTCACGTTTTTCTGGAAAAATCTCAGCAATTCTAATAAGTAATTTCGGATCTAGCCTATCCATATTATCTATCAACCAATCATAATATCTAGAAGCAAAAGCATATTCTATCCAGACCATTTTATCTTCTATAAATTCTCCATGCAGTTCATTAAAAACATTTTCTTTTATGCACTGGTCAGGAGAAATAAAAACCTCCAAAAATTCTTCTTTATTTTTACTAGTCACCCAATATATTTTCCACAAACTAATATACAATCTGATTTGATTATCAACATCAATAGCAGTAAAATATTCCCTCCAAAAATCCAGCCATGAATCTCGATTAACTAAAATTGATTCAGAAATAATTCGCACTAATCTTTTCTCTCTAGAATAATCTCCGATAACACCTTCAATAATTTTAGCTAATTCTTTGAAAAAAGGCTGGTGGATGTCTTCTTGGTTTTTAAGAGTTCTAGAGATTTCATCCAGATAATAATAATTGGTTGTGTCCCTAGATAAAAGCTGATCAATTGTTTCTAGCCATTTTCTATGTTTTTTTACAGTATCTGAAGCAAATATAGCTTCCATTAAATTTTCAGTTGATGCCTCGTTTTGAGAATAACTTTTACTAAATTCATTATCTAAATCAGCAAAAACTGCTACTATATGCTTACAAATTCCATATTCTAAAAAATATGAACAAGAACAGCTTACAGATTCTTCTACAGAGCTACCAGCCAAATCAAATTTATCAGAAGCCAAAGCTAAATGAAGAACTGGAGTTTTAACAAAATAAACATCATGCACATCTCTAACGCTATACAAGCGCCAATTGTCTAAAATCATGTTCCTAGGAGTGGAAACAAAACCTTCTAGATATATTTTTAACCCACGTTTATATATAGCCTCGTCGACCAAAGATTTTACCAAATTTTGATAAGATAACATACCATGTTTATATCATATATATATCGAATAGTCAACAAATCGTACAAGCTAATAATTCTATTATTTATTATCTTCTACCCTGTATGAAAAAGACCGATAGGCAGAATTATTATTTATTTTTCGCAGAGAAATAGGCTTCATGTCTTCAACCCCAATGAGGATATCATCGTATCCAGGATAACTAAATTTGTATAGATCACCACTGACTGAATTAATTGGTTCAATTTTACCAAGACTTAAATCATCATTACTAATTAATTTACCATTTTTTGTAATTTGAAGAGTACCAGTGTCATCACCCACCACCAAATCACCCTCTTCTAGATTAATATCAAATCTAGTCATTCCAATTTCTTGTAATTTATTTTTCTCATCATTTTCAAAACCATCATATTTAATGACAGGTTGAATATCAACTTTCTTTTCTGGTTTATTTATTTTATAGTGAATTTCTTCAGCTGCACCCAAAGCTTGTGCCAAAGCTTTTACTTTACCATCTTTAACATCAATTGATATAATTGAGTTATTATCACCTAAAAATAGCGTGGTAAATCTTTTGTATTCTTTTTCATTATAGGTAAATCCATTTTCTGTAACTTGAATATTAAATTTTTCACCATCAATATCCAAATCTATTATATCACCTGGCTCAGTATCAATTAGGTCTCTATATCCTTGTTGCAATTTAGTAAATCCTTCAAGATTATTTTCTTCTTTAAACTCGACCTCTTCTTCTAGTTCATTATCAATCCTATCTTCGAACTCTTTTGAAATTACAGAAGGGTATTTCTCAAGAAACTTTCCTAATTCAGATTTTTTAAATTCATTAGATCCGTAAAAAGCAAAATCCAAATCCATTTCTTTTAATCTCTCTAGAGCAGCTCTAGCAGCATTTTTAGCATCTTCTATATTTGCTAGTTTATTCTTATCTTTATTTTTTGATAGTTTTTTCTCAATTTTTCTTATCTTTTTTTCATTTTCTTTAATTCCAAGGTCAATATCTGCAAGTTCAGCAGCTCTTATTTGCGAATCTAATTGATTAATTTCAATTCTAATTCTTACTTTATCCGTTTCAGCAATATCATTATCTGATAATTTTATATTTAGTTTTTGAAGTTTTTTAAATAATTTCATCCCCTCTTCGCTTTCGATCACTTCTTCAGTTAATTCAACATCACCAATATTTAGGCTATCAACTTCTAATTTAAAGTTATCATCTTTTAATTGCTCTATTTTAGATTTTATTTTTTGCGAAGCATCTTCTTTAGAATATATAAACTCAGTATATGATGAATCATTTAAAATTCCGCTAATTTCTCTATTTTGTTTAATCTTTTCAGCTCGTTGTTGGATATTTTTAGCTCCTGATTCAATAGCTCCTTTAACCGATTCTTTGGCAGCTTTTACTGCTGGTTTAACTTTTTCTTCTCTAAATTTATCAGCTCCTTCACCTGAAGCGTATTTTAATCCTTCATAGGCTTTTTTGAATCCTCCACCAATCATTGAAAATGCTTTTTTGAATGTAGGAAAATTAACAGAGCCCCATTCTTTTAGATCTTGAATTGAAACAGCTTTTGTTTCTTTGATTTCTTTCTCGGATTTCAAATCATCAATTTCCTGTTTCATCTCAGCAATAGTTTGATGTAAATCTGCTATTGATTCTTGGGTTGTAGGAATTTTCTCAGGAGGTAATTGGCTTAAATTTATATTACCATTCAAGCCCTCTGCAAAAGTATTTTCTTCTGGCTGAGAAGGTTGGTTAATAAATAATGCTTCGTTTTTCATATGCAATTATGTTTTTGTTGTTTTTTTTATTTGTGTTCTAAGCTGTTTACAAATACATTATAAGCATCCTGGAATTTGTTTTCTAAATCTGGAAATTTATTAAAAATATCATCGTCTTCAAAAATTTGAACACTTTTTAATCTAACAGCATCTTTTTTATCATATTTTGCTTCTACGTAATCTAAAATAAAATTATTAAATATATCTCTACAACGCAGGACAATATGATCTCTTTTGCTTTCTGGGAGCTGATCAATTGTGTAACCAGTAATGGCACCTACCAAATCATTGAGGAACTCATCAAAGAATAAATTTTGATTGCCGCCAAGATGTTTTAAACTAATTGACATGTTTTGTTTTTGTTAATATTTTTATACTAATATAATTATACCATACAATTAACTTTCCTGCAAATTATCATGCCTAACCTAACTTTTGAACTAATTTTTTCTATAGTTGTAGCACTTTTTGCTATTGGTTTTCTTTGCTTTGCTGGTTGGTGGTATTTAATTGAAAAAAAGCACACTAAAAAATAATTCTATAAGTTATGAATTTTTCTATATTAAACGAGCTTCTATTAACCTTAATAGTTGGAGCAGCCCAGGGAATTACTGAGTTTTTGCCAATTTCATCCACAGCTCATATTAGATTAATTACCAATATTTTAACCAGTGGACGCGATATAGGATTATCTACTAGCAATATTATCCAGCTAGGAACGCTAATAGCAACTTTGCAGTTTTTCAAAAAAGATTTATCTCATTTTGTAGTTAGAATAAAAGAGATTTTCTCTAAATCTGAGAATTTTAATGTGTTTAGTCATAATTTTAACACTTGGAGGACTTCAGGCAAAAATTACAAAGGCTCTTCGCGGCAAATTTCAACCGATATAACCCTCACTCAACTATTTTTTGGCTCTCTTCCAATTATTCTTTTTGGAGCTCTATTAAAAAATTTTGTTAGCAGCAGTCGTGACCTGACCTATATAGCCTCTTTCCTAGTAACTGGTTCGATTTTAATGTGGATTGGTGAATTAGTTTACAAAAATAAGCCAAAAGAAAAAAAGGATAGTCAGTTTACTATATCTGAGGTTGTTTTGATCGGTTTATTTCAATCTCTGGCTATATTTCCTGGTATTTCCAGAAGTGGAGCTACAATTAGTGGATCGCTAATGATTGGTAAAGACAGGGCAAAAGCGGTCAGATTTTCTTTCTTGCTTTCTATTCCAGCCATTTTATTGGCAGGATTGGTAGATTTAATTGGGTATATTCGATTTTTAATATCAAATCCAAATCTATTACCCACTATCTCAAGTTGGACCGACACTACAATTTCACTGTCTATAACCAGTATTATTGTTTCCGTATTTATAGCTTACGCAGTTGGTTTCATCAGTTTGAAGTGGTTACTCAAATTCTTGGATACACATAGCGTGAAAGGGTTTGCAATATACAGGATTATATTAGCTCTGGCCATCTTTGGCTACGTTATTGCTCAGAGAGGATTGTAATTATACTAAATCAAACTCAATTCTTTTGAGACCACTTCCTATTGATTTTTGTTTAATAAATTTGAACTGACCAATTTCTTTGGTATTTTTTACGTGAGGTCCACCACAAAATTCTCGACTATAAACATTATTACTCTCATCTTCGATTGAATATACAGTAACTAGGTCACCGTATTTTTCGCCAAAAAGTCCAATTGCTCCTAACTCTCTTGCTTCCTTCTCACTCATCTCTTTTTTGCTAACAACTAATGATTTGTCTATTTTTTGTTGGATATTTGTAACTAGCTGATCAATTTCCTCATCAGTCAACCTTCTATCAAAAGAAAAATCAAATCTAGCTTTTTGTGTTGTAATTGCAGATCCTTTTTGTTTAACCTCTTCACCAAACATTTCCCGCAGAGTTCTATGAAGCAAATGAGTCGTTGTATGGAGTCTAGTAGTCTTCTCGTTAGTTTCACCCAAACCACTTTTAAATTCTTTATCGCTGGCGTTTTGTGATTTGCTTTGGTGCTCAGAAATTAATTCATCCAGTTTACTACCACTGTAATTAACACCTTGTTTTTCTAAAATATCAAACGAAAGCTCCATTGGTACTCCATGAGTTTGGTACAAATCAAAAACCCAATTAGAAATATCATCCTCACTACTATCCGTGTTTTTCGAAAAAATCTTTGCCCATTCTTTTTCACCACGTGATATTGCTTTGTTGTATTTTCCAGATTCAACCATTAATAATTCTATAGCAAAATCCCTACTCTCGGCTAAATCATATGTTCCTGAATAAATACCAACTACACTATCAATCAAATCAACAAAATACTCACGATTCGTAATATCAATATTAATCGCCAAAGAGCTACTAAATAAACGCCTCATTAACCTACGCAAAACATAACCTTGTTGCTTTCCGGAAGGTTTTACCCCATCAGAAATTAAAAAAAGTACAGCCTTGATGTGATCAGCAATAATATATTCGTAGTTTTTGGTCATTTAAGAACCAAATTAATACAAAAATTATTATTGGTCAAACTTATTCTTTATTTTTTAGTGAAATATAAACTCCAAAACTAATCAACCCAACCAACGCCAAAATGATTACGTAACTATATTCACCACCAGTTCTAATAATGACTTCGATTATATCTTCTTGTGAGACATTGTAATTATCCAAATTAGATCTATAGGCTACGTTATTGTAGTAAACCTCTCCATACCCTGATCCACTTCCAATTCTATCATGTAAATCTATAGTATCACCTATATCCACAGTATATGATTGCTGTGCATTCACATTAATCTTGTTTAAAATCGTAGCAGTCCTTTTATCTAAAGTAAAGTTACACTCACCCTGGTCATTTGTAATCCCAGAAAGTTCCACCAACGGCTGATTATCAGGAGGGGAAAGAAAATGTTTGCATGGCAAATCTGAAGCAATATCTCCATTTGTGAACCTAGCCCCTGTTAAATTAAACCTTAGTTCATCAAATACAAAAATATTCTCTGGAATAATTTCAAACACAGGGTTTTCTAGTTCCAGTGACTCTACATTTAAAACCTGGTAAGTATCAGTATTAGAAATAAAATCTGAACCATTAAAATTTACAACCGCAAAACCTTCACCATTTCCAGCAGTTGTGTTTAATAAATTTATATCTCCAGAAATTAGGGTAATATTTTGATCTAGCAAACTCATTGATGTATCGTACGAACAAGTTCCGTTGTCTGAAACTAATGTTTCTAATTCTACAATAGTCCCATCAGGAGCAGTTAGAGTCATGTTGCAAATCAGCCCCACTGCAAAATCTCCGTTTCCATAACGAATATCAAAAAATGTAAAAATTAAACTATCTCCTACAAATATAGTCTCAGGATTTACTTCGAATGGCCCAATTACCAAACCATTGCTAGTTATATCCAAAGACGTATTTGTGGATGCTTGAGAAAAAGCAGAAACACTAAAAAAACTGCCAAGCAAAAGTATAAATACACAACATATTGATACAATTGACTTAGCAAGTTTAATTAACATAAGATTTCGTAAATTATTTATCAGACTCTTTGTTTTTCTTTTTCTTTGTCAT
>CALIJC010000075.1 GCA_938017575.1 uncultured Patescibacteria group bacterium | reverse complement strand
GCCACTAAGAGGAGTTACACTTACTGTAACGGTTGCTGCATTTGGAGATTGGCCATTACCAGGGGCTGTTTCACAGGCAAAATATGTAAATGTGTCAGTACCTGTAAACCCTTCATCAGGTGTGTATATCAGGTTTCCATTGCTATCAAGATTTACTATTCCATCATCTGGTTGAGTGTACCCATTATTTGTGCAAACTTGGAGTGTATGGTCAGCGTCAATGTCATTATCAATCACATCAATACTGATAGAAACACCTTCTGGGGTTGATACTAAATCATCAACTGCTTGTGGTAATGCTTGAGGTGTTACGGTAATGTTAACAGTTGCAATGTTAGAATTTGAACCATTGTCATCATTAACCACATATGTGAATGAATCCATTCCATTGAAATTAGTGTTTGGTTCATAACTAACAAAACCATTTGTGTTGTTTATTCCAGTGATTGTACCATTTGAAACATCTGAAATGATTTGCACTGTAGCAACATCAAGAGCTAATGGAGACAATCCATTTGAAAGCGCGCAGTTAGGTGGACAACCAGTTGGGGGACCGCATTGAGCAGAAACTTCAATATTATTAAATAGTTGATTAAGGAATGCTGCAGGTCCTCCACCTCCGCCTCCACCACTACAATCGATGTCTGAGTCATTGGCTAAAACGTCTATATCTTGAGGTCCACCGTCTTCCACTAAAACTGGAAAGTCATCAACAGCAACTGGGGCAGGATCTCCTCCTTCATTTGCTATTACAGAATGCTGACCACCTGTTTCTACAATACCAACGACGTATGGCGAGATTGAACCGATAGATTGAGGGACATAACTAGGGCTAGTACCTCTACCACCTTGTCCGTTATCACTATCACCCCAAGAATATGGAATACCTAATTCATCTAAGGCTAGTGCATGTGCGGGACCACCAGAATAACCACCTGCAGAAATCATTGTAAATTCTGGTAGGGTTGGTGTATCAATATTAATTGGGGTTGGTGAATTTCCGCCAATAGTTCCATTACCTAATTGTCCTGAGCTATTGTCTCCCCAAGTCCAGATATTTCCGGTAGTCGTATCTAGCGCCATTGAATAGTCAGCGCCGGCAGCTAGATCTTGGATTCCTGCTGATAGCCCGATAGCTGTTACCGGAGCTTGTTCGAAAGGTGTAACTGTTCCATTACCTAGCTGTCCTTGGTGATTTCTACCCCAACCTAAAACCTGGTTTGAAGTATTTTTAAACAAGAAATGTGAACTTCCGGCTCTCAAAGTCTGCCCTTGTACTGGAGTAGCAAAAAGAGTAGGGGTTAGAACATTTGTTCCCACAGTTCCGTGACCAAGTTGTCCATAATCATTATTTCCCCAAGTAAATACCCTACCAAAAGTTGTTATAAACCCACTAAAATTATCTCCACCAGCAATTTGCCAAATGTTTTCTGCTGGATTTAATGGAGGGTAAGAGATTTGAACGGGGGTATTTTGGTCGATTGTATTTCCATTACCTAATTGACCTTCATCGTTATCACCCCAAGCCCAGATATCAGTATTATTAACCAAGGCAAAAGAGTGATTTTTACCCGTGAATACTTTGGTTGTTGAATTACCTAATCCTATAGAAACAGGTTGAGGAGTATCTCTATCGACAAAATCACCGAGACCTAATTGCCCTGAGCTGTTATCTCCCCAAGCCATCACTGAACCATCATCTAATAGAACAATTGTGTGATTATCACCAGCAGCTGCTGAGATATTTCCACCAACAACTGGCACACCAGCTAGCGCATCAATACTTAGAGATCTAGGTTTACTAGTATCACCGCTAGTTCCATGACCATCTTGGCCACTATCTCCTAATCCAAATGTTAAAGTTTGCCCAGTTATATCTCCGTTATCAAAATATGTAAAAGCATTTGGTGTGTTTGCTGATGTTCCATCTCCATTAAAAATTTCTAGATCATAGGTACCAGCTGTTGGCCCAGGACCAGAAAAAACATGACCTGAAAAACCTCGCAAAAGCTGTGGTGAAACTGCAATAGCGTTTACTTGATCCCCATCAATTTCAACATACAACTGACCTGGATCATATTTTACAACGAAAGCATCAGTACCAGTTGTGGTTAGATTTTCAGTATAAAAGCTTGTATTTCCTGTGAAATCTCCAGCTAAAACAGGTCTGCTATTATGATCTCTGTCGACACCTTGTAAATTATCTGTACCTGCGCCACCAAATGGAACGACTTGATTCAATTGACCATCTCTAGCATATCTTGCCCAAAAAGCATCGACACCACCAACAGAACTAATTGACTGACTTGCCAGGTTTTGGTTTAAATTAATTTTTTCTTGAGTTTCGACGCTACTGCTATTTTCAAAAATTCCAGAGATTATTGGTGTTCCTCCATTTCTCCAAATTAATATATCTGTTACCTCATCTAGTCCGGCACCATCAATCTGGTTCGACCACTGAAATACACCAGCATTATCGTATTTAGCTAAGATAGCCTGATCATCTGAGCTACTATTTGTTACATCTCCAGTTAGTGTAAGATCACCAAATCCATTATTAGAAATATAGACACTATCTTCATCTTCGTCATACTCCACATTGTTTATTTGACTATTCCCAGCCCCACTATTTGCATAGACAGATTCTTTGGCCCAGATTCCTGTTCCTGTTGAGTTGTATTTAGAAACAAAACCGTTACTGCCGCCTCCAATAGGAGCTATTAGAGTGTCTGAACCAACAGTAAAGGTAGAGTTGTGATTTCCAGAAACATATACATTTCCTGCAGTATCAATTGCAACATCTTGACCAACGTCATTTCCTCCACCCCCATTACTAAAGCTGGCTGTTGAAGCACCTGTAGTTTGATCAAATTTAGCAACATAGTAATCTTGAGCGCCATTTGATGTGAGAGTTTCATTACTAATTGTTGTTATTCCATCAAAGCTACCAGTAATAAATGGGTCACGGTTTTCGTCTAGTTCAACACTATTTGCAACACTGTCTCCACCGTTAGAGTTAGTACTCCATCTATGCTGACCAAATTTAGAAAATGAGCTAATAAATGAGCTACTCGCTGCGTTAGTGTTCATGGTTGAGATTGTGTTGCTGACCTGGTAGACTTCTACAGATGGGCTTTCGAAATATCCAGAGAGATATGATTCACCAACCCAGTTGGCTTTAACGTTGGTAACAGTATCAAAACCTGTACCACCAATTCCACGAATCCAGCTAATTTGCGAAAAGCCTTCTGAAACCCTGGCGATAAATCCATCATAACCACCTTTACTAGTTATTGGTGTTCCACCAAAACCAAAAGTACCGCTAAACGAACCAACTATGAATGTGTCGGTTACATCTTGATTTAGATCATTATCGTAATATGTATGTGTTGAAACTCCATTTACAATCACATCACCAGTTGTTGTGGTTTCTAAATTAGAAAAAACACCATCTTGGAAATTAGTTCCTTCAACAAAAAACTCTGTGCTTTCATTGATAGGGGCAACTGCCGGATATATGTTTGAAACTGTTGGAGTGGCTGCCTGGGATAAATTATCTGAGAGGAATACTCCGAAGATAGCACCGAGTAGGGAGGCTATTACAAAAATTGATATAAAAGTTACTGCTTTGAGTGGTGAACTGGATTTAGCTGTCATAATTTTTGTTTTTGTTTGAACGTTTACTTTAATTATATCCTAGGTTTATGTTTTTTGCAAACTTTTTTAAAAGGATAGAGATTTGACTTGTAAAGACTGGATTTATGCTGTATACTATTGTTATCAAAGTATGGAAACAAAAACAAAAATATTTAAAAAATACGCTGATCAGGCTGGACTAGTATATGTCCATGACACTTTTCCCGGCATAAAAAGGACTAGAAAAGGTCGAGGTTTTGCGTATTACACCCCAAAAGGAATTTTGATAAAAGATAAATGTATTCTCGATCGGATAAAAAAACTTGGGATACCTCCGGCATATGAGAATGTGTGGATTTGTCCTTTTGCAAATGGTCATATACAAGCAACAGGGTTAGACAAAAAACTTAGGAAACAATATCGATACCATCCAAAATGGACCAGTTTTAGGCAAGAATTTAAACATCAGAAAATGATTTCATTTGGTCAGTCACTTTCGAAAATCCGAGCTAGAGTATCTAAAGACATGAACTCTGAGGTGTTTAACAAAACCAAAGTCCTGGCAACAATAGTTAGAATTATGGATAAAACTCTGATTAGGGTTGGCAATGAAAGATACGCCAAAGAAAATGAGTCTTATGGTTTAACGACGATTTTGAAAAAACATGTGATTGTAGAAGATCAAGACAAAGGTTATTTCAAATTTGAGTTCACAGGAAAATCTGGCAAACACCATGATGTGGAAATCCATAGCAAGAAATTGTTTGGGGTTGTTGATAAATGTTTAGAAGTTCCAGGACACCCTTTATTTCAATTTCTAGACCACAGAAACCAAATTCATGATGTAACTAGCGATGATGTAAACAAATACCTTAAAAACATCAGTGGTGAAGATTTTACTGCAAAAGATTTTCGAACCTGGTGGGGGACTGTGTTTACCATGATTGCATTGGATGAAATCGGAGTTGTCGATACCAACACAAATGTTAAAAAGGCTCTAACAAAAGCAGTTAAATTCACATCTGAGAAACTGAGAAACACACCTAGTGTCTGTAAAAAATTTTATATTTACCCAGGAATTATGGAGAGCTTTAGTGAAGGTAGGCTATCTCCAATTATTGAAGAATTCAAAAATGAAAAACCAAAACACGGCCTCAGCCACGAAGAATGGTGGACACTACAGTTCCTGCAAAGAAAAAATGATAAATCATGACCTACTAAAAATCACTACCTTACTATTAGGTGGTGATGTTTTTTGTCTGTTTTTAATTTTGATTACCTTAATTTTATCCTACTATTTGTTAAATGACCTAAGTAAAAATTTTACTAATGATAAATTCGACTTTTTCTGATTAAATAGGGAAAAATATTTTGGTTTTTCGGCAGATAACTCTTGACAAAAGATGATTTATAGGCTAATACATGACATGTAAATCATATAGCCAAGGAGGCTATAACCATGAATACTAAGAATAACATCTCCATTGGAAACTTTTCTATCAAAGATCTAAGTGGGTTTTTGAGTTTTATTCTTCAAGAAGATATAAACGACACAAAAAGAATAATGTACAAGCATTTGATTAGAGCGTATGAATCAGATGAAAGAATCCTTAAGAAATCCCAGTCGATAAAATCGATTGAGCAAGCTCAACAACTAAGGACTAAATTTATAACATCACTGCAGAGTCGGCTGAAGGAGAGGTTTCCAGGGATGGATTTTTGGATGAGCCCAATTTATTCAAAGTACGAAAATGGTTTAATTTTTTACCATTATTTAGAATTAGCAAATTGGGTCTACACAAATGAAAAGTAAACTGCTATTTATTAGCACTTTGACCCATCATTTAAGCTTAGATTTTTCTAGGCTTTTTTTATATATATTTTTTGAATAGTTCAATGAGCTAGTTTAGATTGAGTGGGGTGCTTGAAATTGTTTGAATTATATGATATAATTAGTATAGATGAAACAAATACTAATACAAATATTACAAAAAATTGGAATCGAACCTGAATCTGGGACTTTGATTGAAATTCCTAACGAGGTGATTATTGCCAGTACACTACTTTCTATTAGTGCTATCTCGCAGTGGCTTGTAGATCTGCTTTTTGAGGCTTTTGCTTATGCTGGTGTAATAAATGAAATACCATTTAGAATTAATTTTATAACCCTCACATTTTTATCTGCACTACTGGCGTATCAAACATTTATAGCTCTAGAAAAAAAGAATTTAAAAATTACAAAAAACGCATTGCAGGTTGGAATATTGGTTGAAATAGGACTGATTATAGGGGATATAATTTTCCTAAGAGGTAACCCTGGAGATACTTTTCTACTTTGGTTTCGATTACCATTTATATTTCTGACAGCTATTAATGCAATTTTGATAATGTTTATTTGGCACAGTATCCGGGATAAACCTGAAAGCTAGAAAATATTTTACAAACAAATACACCCCACTAAAAATGTGGGGTTGTATTTTTTTATCTGGTTAATTTATTTTTTTAACTCATCCACGATTGTTTGAAGGTTATTTACTAATACAGAACCTGCTTTTGTGTAAGCTGGATTTTCTGATTCTCTTGCTAAGTTTTTTGATCTTTCTTTTATCTCAGTGATTGCATTTTCAAATCTCTTAATTTGTTTTTCAAGATCTTCTTGATATTCCTCCAAACCAAAAACAACAGCTTCTTTGGTTGAAAAGGTATTTTGCACTTCTTCAGAAATTGCGTTAAATATTCCATTCTCAGTTTTACCTGATCCAAAGCTATCAGCGATTTCTTGGCCATATTTATTTGCAATATCATCAAAAGTAATATTGTTACCAAAATCTTGGTTATAATAGCCTTCAATATGACCTTGGTTTAGTAGGAAAGATGTAGACTGTGATAAATCTTGTGTATTTTTGTCTATGAGAATTTCTTCAACTTGAGCGTCTAGGCCAGCTAGACTTTCTTTGAAATTGTTTTTCCAATCTCTGAAATTAAAAATTTTTTCTACTTCTACAGAGTTGTGATTTTCTATTGATTGTACCATATTTTTGTTTTTGTTTTTTGAATATCCTCATTATACACCACATTATTGTTTATGTAAAATCCTATATCTTTTCATCTAGCAGGTCTTGGATAAATTGCTCTGTTCCTTTGTAATTTTGTTGATAATTACTAGTGTCAGGGAAATCAAATTTGGTTATTTTTTCGTACACAATTTGGATTAATTTTGTCAGTTTGTCGGTTTCTTCACGGGTGATTTCCATTTCTAACTCGATTACTCTTTTACTGTCTTTATCAGGTTCTACAAACATTAATGAACCGTTTCTGACAGAGTAGTTTTTGAAATCACGAGAGTTTTCAATTAGTAATCTATAAAATACCAACTGCATACGATAGTTTAGTAGTTTACGTTTGGAATACTCACTACCTCCACTCCAGCTGCTCAGGCCTTTTCCTGTTTTCAAATCGGTTACTTTGATTGATTTATTTTCTTTATCAACGATCATCTGGTCAATCGCTCCGGTTATTGGAACTCCATTAATATTCACGTTTTGTTTACGGAAATTAACCTCGACTTTCATATTGTTTTGGTAGTTTTTAAAGACTTGCTCGTAGAATTTTGGCAGAGCTATTTCGCCTCGATATTCCATTTCGATAAAATCTTTTTCAGATAACCTTTGAGAGATTAGGATTTCTTTAAAGACGCTTTGCATATATTCTAGAGGTGGTAAGATACCGGTTTTAGAAAAATTAATGTAACTACGTGCGATTGCTTCGTGAATTGATGTTCCATATGAAGCGTATTTGTTTTTTGACTGAGGAAATCTGAGCAGGTTTCTTTCCAAAAAAAACTGAGGCCCTCCGTCGCTCATATCGAGGTAATTAAATAGGTTGGTGGCACTTAGCTTGTAAGTTTCAAAAAAAGGCCTGAGCCACTCTTTCTCGTCTAATGAGAGAGTCCTTTGCAGAGGATCTCCTTGTAACCAAATTAATAGTTCGTAGATTAACTCTTCTTTTTCTAATTTTTCAGATTCTATTTCAGTTAATGTTTCTCTGTCTAATATAAATTCTAGCTCGCTGCACTGTTTGTCTTTGTCATCAATTTGATATGAAAATAAATGGAGATCTTTTTTTGCCCGAGTTAGCGCCACAAAGAAAACCCTGATAAAATCGTCTTTGTTGTCAGACTCAGGAGTAAACGGAGTATTTTTTGGTAGACTAATACTTTTACCACCACGGCGAGCATTCCACGGCGAGTTATTACAATCTAGGATGTAGACTTTTTCAAATTCCAGTCCTTTTGCTTTGTAGACTGTCATCAAATTTACAGCATTCTCTTCCTGGTTATATGGGGAATTATCGTTAATTGGTATTTCATTTTCATCCAGCAAACAAATATAGTCCACAATATCTTTGACGTAGATGACTTCGTTGGACTTGTATTTACGCAAACTATCGATAAAGGCTTTTAGACCTGATAAAAATATTAGGTAATCAGGTTTGTTTTCGATTACAGATTTCATTGAAAACTCAGTTTGCTTGTCTTCAGTTTCGTCGATTTCTTCTGGTTCAATGTCTTGATGCTCATCATCAGGAGGTAGGTCAACAGAAATTCCGAGGATTTTATCCAGAATTAGTTCTCCACTGTTATTTTGTGATTCCTTGGCTAGATCCAAAAGGTATTTATGGACTTTGCCAACATATTCAGAATCAGATTCATTAGCTTGACTGTAAATAGCCATTACATCTAACCATGGGAGTTTTTCTTGGTAAGCTTTTTGGGATATTTTATAGATTGTTATAGGGTCTAAATCAAACATTTCAAACGATAATATCTGAGATAAATATTCATCAGCTGTGATATCTTGTTTGGATAAAATTGAATTGATATATTTCAAAATTGTGATGATCTCTTGGATATATTTCTGGTTTAGAACATTTGTTGATCTTTCATACCTAATTGGAATTTTGTAGTAATTTAGAATTTTTATGAAATCGTTTAGTTGTTTATGTTTTTTTACCAAGACAGCAATATCACTAGGATTAATACCTTTTTGTATATCTTCTAGTATTTTTTTGGCAGCTAGATTTAATTCTTGGAGTCTGGTTCTGGTTTTGAAAATTACTGGCTGGTTGGTTTTGGAATCAGAATTTTGGGCAACCAGGTCTTTGTTGAAATCTAGTTTATCACTGAGGCTAACTTGGCAATCATCAATTACATCTTTTGCTAAATCTAGGATTTTTTGGTGAGATCTATAGTTACGGTGTAGGGTAATAAAATTTGTTCGAGTGTATTTTTCCTGGAACGAAAGAATGTTTTCAATGTTTGCACCTTGGAATTTGTATATTGCCTGAGCATCATCTCCAACCACCATAATATTTGGATTGTTATTTGTGATCTCCAGATCGATTAGTGAATCTAACAATTGACTTTGGGATAGATTGGTATCCTGGAATTCATCTACCAAAATATATAGGAATTTTTCTTTGTAATTATATGATAGATTAGAGTTTTTTTGCATTGCCAGGTTTACCTCAATTAACATATCATCAAAATCAAACAAACCTTCTTTGTATAGATCGGTTTTGTATTTTTCGTAGATTTTTGCTAACTCAAAATTGACCTCGAGGTTTTTTAAATCTTTTTGAATATAGTCGCCATTATTGTCTTTTTCTAGATATTTATTTCTAAATTTGATTAGTTCTTTAGTGTCTAGTTTTTCTTGGTTTTGGATTTTTTCATAAATGTCTTGTAGTTTATCTATGATATTTTTTGAGATTTTTTTAATGCCTCTGCTGGCATACTGAGACTCCGGGAAATCTAAATCAATTGAATTTAATTGCTCTATAAATTGAGGGAAGCCATCTACCAGTTGTTGTTTTGCTGTTTTTGATCGCCAATTAATACTAAAGAAATTATTTAATATTGGGTTAATTTTGATTAGAATTTTTTGATTCTCGTTTAAAATAGTTTCATATTCTTGAGGAGAGAAACCTTCTTTTTTGATATTTGAAATAGCTTGCTTGATGTCTCTAATATGGGAATGTTTAAAATCTTGATTTGGGATAGTGAGTGGTGAAGATGGGTGGAGGTTGTCCATAATACTGCTGAGAATTTTAATTTGAGCCAGGTCATCTGCTGGCTGGAATTTTGCTCCATCAAAGAAAAACTCAGGGTTATGGTTAATTACTTCTGTGGCAAAACTATGAAATGTGTGAATCGCAATGTTATATGCTTCTTTTCCAATTAATTGGGTCAGTCTTTCAAGCATGTTATGAGCCGCTGAATCTGTGAACGTCAAACAGAGTATGGATTCTGGAGGTGTATCAGTTTTTTGTAGGATGTTTGCAACCCTCAGGGATAGTAATTCTGTTTTACCCATTCCAGGTCCTGCAACCACCATAACCGGCCCTTCTATGGTGTCTACGGCTTTTTTTTGTTCAGGGTTTAGATTGTTATATCTCTCCAAAAAATGTTTTTGATAATCCATAAACCTAGTATATTCCTACAAAATATTATTTGACAAGTCGAGAGTTTTTTGTTACTTGTTAGCTTTGTTTATGCCGATTACTAAAGCAATTTTTTGTGTGGCTGGAATGGGGACAAGATTCCTTCCGGCAACTAAAGCACAACCCAAGGAGATGTTACCGATAGTAGATAAGCCAATTATCCAGTACCTCGTTGAGGAGGCTGTAGAAGCGGGAATTGAGGATATTATCTTTGTTACTGCTATGGGAAAATCTGCAATTGAAAACCACTTTGATAAAAGCGGTGAGTTAGAAATTGCACTAGAAAAAAAAGGTAAATTAGATATACTGGCTGAGGTTGAAAAAATCACCAATTTAGCGAATTTTGCCTACGTTAGACAGCCAATGCAAAATGGTGATGGACACGCATTACTATGCGCAGAGCCATTTATTGACCCTACTGAATCTGTCTTGGTAATTTTCCCAGACTATTTGATGAGGAAAGAAAACAAAACCCTGACCAAGATGATTGAAATATATCGACAAAATAGGTTGCCTGTGATCGCAGCAGATAGAGTTCCAGAGAATATGGTAAGCCAATATGGAATTATGGGTGTTGAGGAAACTGATACTGAATCTGTTGTTAAAGTCAATGAGTTTGTAGAGAAACCAAATCAAGAAGATGCTCCTTCTAACCTAATTAATGCTGGTTATTATGTTATCACACCAGAAGTTATGAAGAATTTGAAAATGTCTAATTCCACTGGTGGAGATGGTGAGGTTAGGGTTGCTGACGCATTTGTTAAAATGACTAAGGAAAACAAAGATATTCTAGCTCTACTTCCTGAAAAAACTGGTTTTGATTGTGGAACTAAACCAGGATTTGTGAAAGCTACAATTTTCAATGCTTTACAAAGAGATGATATGAAAGATGAGGTACTCAGCTATATCAAAGAGGTAATTGAAGAGTGTAAAGATTAGTAGATGATTATAGTATAATTATCAGTCAGTAAAAAATATAACTCAGGAAAACGGGTTATATTTTTACCAATCATAACACCGATATACAAAATTATATATCGGTGTCTAGAGTCAGCCTCTTCCTATTATTTATTGTATACGTACCGTAAATTCTTCCATATACAACATAGTTTACACTAACTCTATTTTGAGAAGAGGTTATAAATATATATCTGTCAAATATCTTCAAGGGGAATCTATTTGAAACTATCTTTTGACAGAATGTAAAATTTTTACTAAAAGTAAATCATCTTGATTTAAGATACCAAGCTGATTATTGTGGGGCTGGGAGTAGTTAGGCTAGAAGAAACCACTCTCATCCCACTCCCCCAGTATTATCTACCTACCTAAGAGGATTTAAGGTAGATAAGAGCTACGACAAGATATGTCACTGCTACAATTATGTAGCAGTATGCTAACAGATTATGCTGCATATAGCACCTCCTAAGACGTTCTCTTTGTCCAGCTTCTAGTCGGACTCTGAGATTAAGGTACATGAATGGTAGGGTTCTGTCACAAACGACGCCATACATGTTCAGTGTGAAGTGTAGCATAAATAACCGCTCTGGACAATACTTGAGCGGTTATTATATTGCAATGAACTAGTTTATTTTAAAATGTTTTTTTATTTTATTCATTGTGCTTTGACCTACTAGTTCATGAATTAGCTCAGGGTTTTGGTAGATTGTATCAATAACTTTTTTGGTTGAACCGAATGTAGACAATAGTTTTTGTTTGGTTTTTGGACCAACCCCTTCAATATCATCTAACTGAGATTTAACAACTGTCTTTAACCTGGCTTTTCTGTTATTAGTGATTGCAAATCTATGGGCCTCATCACGTACTCGCTGTACTAGGAATTTTGTATGCCCTGATAGAATTATAGAATTAGGGTTATATGGCAGGAATATTTCTTCTTCTCGCTTTGCTAGGGCGGAAATTTCTACTTGGAATTCTAGATTATTTTCATGGAATTTTTGGCGATATTCATCAATTAATGGTAAATCACTACTTAATTGACCTTTTCCACCATCAACAATAATCAAATCAGGTAGTTCCCAAGGGTTTTTATCAGATTTTTTATCAGGATCTAGCTCCCATTTTAGACATCTTTCAAACCTACGTCGCAGGACTTCTTTATGGTTTTCAAAGTCATTGTTTTGCTCAACAGTTTTGAATAATCTATAGTTTTTTTTGCTAATCCTACCATCAATAAATACAACCATCGAACCATAAACAAATTTCCCAGATAGGTGAGAAATGTCGTAACATTCAATTCGCCGAGGTAGTTTTTTTAGATATAATTTTTCTTTTAATTCAACAACTGCTTTAAAAAGATTATTTTCCTCAAAAATTGATAATTGCTGACCTAATTTATTCCTTTGCAAATATATAATTGCATTGTGTTTTGCTAAATCTAATAATTCATTGATTTTTTTCTTGTTTAGATGGCTATTATACGGGTGATATATTTTTAACTCTAGTGTTTCTGTTAGTAAATCAACTTGGTTTTTTTCTAATTGAAACTGATCAAATTCATCACCATTTTGGTTAAAAACCTGGATTATAACCTCAGCTAAATCTAGTTTATTATTGAAATATCCCGATAGAAACCTCCGAACAAAACTAAACTCTATTTCATCGTTATCACTACCTGTTAGTAGAAAGTTATTTACATTTATAATTCTTCCAGATCTAATATTTTGAATAAATACACTGCAAATCGATCCATTTTCATTTGAATTTGTAATACAAAATGTGACTAAATCAATATCCTGAGGTTTAGAGAGTACAATTTTTTGATCTGCAATAGTCTCTTCAAGGATTTTTAGTCTATCCCTCCATAAACCTGCTAATTCATAGTTATTTTCAGCGGCCGCAGATTTAATATGATTTTGTATGTATTTTTTTACTGGTTTGGTTTTTCCTTTTAGAATATTCTGAATCTGGCAAAGTTTTTGATTGTAATCATTTAGATCTTCTAGGCCATCACAAATTCCATCACACTGCTTGATACTGTAGTAATTACATGGCCTGTCTTGGGATCTTTTTTCTTGGCAAAATGGAAATAGGGTACGTATTGTTTGTAAGGTGTTGTAAATGCCAGATTTTTTTGTGTATGGTCCAAAATACGTGCTTTTGGGGTCATATTTACTACGTGTTAAAAAAATTCCTGGAATAGGGTCATTTGTAAACCTCGCATAGACATAACTCCTATCATCTTTCAATAGGATATTGTACCTGGGTTTGTGGCTGTTAATTAAATTTGCTTCTAGAATTAATGATTCTTTTTCGGAATCAACAACTGTGTACTCTATCCTATCTATTTGTGATATCATCAACGTCAGTCGCTCGTTTCTGGGACGACTTTCTTGGAAATATGAAGAGACCCTGTTTTTTAAATTTTTGGCTTTACCAATGTATAAAACTTCATTATCTCTGGAATAATACCTATACACTCCCGGTTTATTGGGAATGTTTTTTATTGTTTCCTTGAAATTTTCGGTGCTCATGGTTTGAAATTATGTCGATATTATTATATTTTGTTGGTTTTGTCTAGAAGTTGACATATTCAATAGTTCTACGTAATATTTGTAGATATAAACAGTAGAATTCTTTATGCCAACTAAAAAAATCACTGAATCAGACGTCATTAAAAATAATGTGAAGCCAAACAAAACAACTTACAAGACTGAAAGTATCAAGAAAAAGACTAGCTTTTTGGGTAATTTTATTAGAATGGTTTCTGTTTTGATAATCCTGGGTTTGGTAATTGTTACAGGGTTTTTTGCTTACATTATAATCAATCGAGATAGCGACTTTAGTAAATGGGTAGTGGAAAACACCAGCCTGAATAAATACCTTAGTTTAGGCGAAAATCAAGATGAGGAAGGAGAGCAGGGTGAAAATTCTGGAATTGCTAATGATATACTCGGTTTGAACCCACAAGCTAGTGATGTGAACTTTAGTTTTTCAAATAGTGGTCAGCCATTAACTGTTGTTGAGGTTGTGGAGCAGGTTATCCCTTCTGTTCTTTCTATTAGTGTTTCATCCCAAAATCGAGCTTTTCAATCTATTTCCAGTGGAACTGGGTTTGTTGTTAGTGAGGATGGACTGGTAATCACAAATAAGCATGTTATTGCCAACGAATGTACTGATTTAGGTGGAAATATTAGTGTTACAGCAATGGGTAGTGACCAAAGTGCGTATGAACTTGAGCTGTTAACTGTTGACCCTATAGAAGATTTGGCAATTTTAAAAATTAAAGATGAGGGTATATTTGAACCAGTAGAATTCTTTGATAGCAGTAAATTAAAACTAGGAACAGAGGTGGTAGCAATTGGAAATGTTTTAGGTGAATTGCAAAACACTGTTACAAAAGGAATTGTGTCTGGTTTAAATAGGAGCTTGAGCACAACTTTGACGGATGAATGTACCGGATCAACTTTGACTCCTGAGAGTTTGATACAGACTGATGCTGCAATTAATAGAGGTAACTCTGGCGGGCCTTTGTTTGAGAGTAGTGGTTTGTTAATTGGGATGAACACTTTTGGGGCTCCGGATGCTCAGAGTATTGGCTTGGCAATCCCGTCGACAAGGATAAAAAGTGCCTTGGAGAGTTTTCAAAAAAATAATAAAATTGTTCGACCTAGAATTGGAATATTCACCCGATCTATCGGACCGTTAGAGCGAAAAGAAAATCCATGGATTCCTGTGGATTATGGTGAAATAATTCTATCACCAAATTCGAATGGAGCTATTGAACCTGGCTCAGCAGCTGATGAAGCAGGACTAAAAGAGGGTGATATCATCCTATCTGTGGATAACCTAGTTATCAAAAGTGACAGCTCAAACCCTTCACCTTTGAAAAATGCTTTGTTAAAATACCAAAAGGATGAGACAGTTGAACTACTGATTCAAAGAACAACTGGAATTGCTGATGGCGTATTCCAATATGAAAAAGAACCAGTTAATGTCCAGGTGAAATTAGGGGGAGTTAGTGTAGATTTGAAAAACTCCAACGATATTTTATAGTTTTTGAATTATCCTCAGCATTGAACTGCGGCTTCTAGGATTTTCTAGTAGCTCAGTTTCTGTTGGTGTAATGGCTTTTTTGTTGATTATTTTATAGTCTTGGGCTTTATTTCCAAAATCATCAATCTCGTACATTTTTGCTGACTTTCTCATGAATTGAGTGACTAATTTATCCTCCAAACTATGGAAACTCACAACAAAAAGCTTGCCCTCAGGTTTTAGTTTTTCTAGTGATATTGGAAGAAATTCTTTAATATTATCAAATTCTTTATTAACTTCTATTCTAAACGCTTGCCAGATCCTGCTAAGAATTGCATTTTTCTTGTTTCTGAATTTGGCAGGAATTGCGTCGATTATAACTGATTTTATCTGACCAACTGTAAAAGGCTCGTCTTTTTGAAGTGTTTTTGTAAAATTTTTAACAGCGAAAGCGACGTTTCTGCTGAATTTTTCGCCAGAATTGAGGTAAAAAGTTTTCCACAGGTTTTCCACAGGCTAGCTTCCAAGCGGGTGTAAAATTATCTGAAATTTCATACCTTAAATCAAATATTTCATCATCATTTTGATAGCTAAAACCTCTTTTGGAGCTGGTTAATTGATTAGATGAAAACCCCAAGTCCAAAACAATAACATCAAAAAAATTATCTTCAAATGTTTTGATGTATTCTGAATAGCTTTGATTGGCAAAAGTTAGATTTTTGTTAGAATTAGGTTTCACTGTATTGTCTAAATCACAAGCAAACACAATAGCTTGATTATCGAGAAATTTATCTGTATATCCACCACCACCATAAGTACCGTCAAAAATAACAGGGTAATTAGAAAAATTAATGTTCTCTAATATAGGATCTAGTAGGACTGGAATATGAGCGTTCATTTTGAATTAATTAAATAAATAATTGAAAAAGTTTAAAAAATAACCGCATAAGCGGATAAGGTTTATTTTTGGTGCCTTGAAGATTCGATAGAATTTTTAGGGAATAGGGGTAATAAATGTAATAATATGGAATTTTGTGATAGCAAAATGAAATATAATGTAATTTATTGTGACGCCGTGGTGCAACCGGCAGGATTCGAACCTGCGACCTAAGGATTAGAAGTCCTTTGCTCTATCCAACTGAGCTACGGTTGCATAGTCCTCATGTTTATATAGTTTTTTGATTTTGTCAATATTACAGACGAACTAGATTACTATTAACCGTGTCAGTAAAAATTATTTCATTTTAATTCTAGAATTTTTTTGTAGCTTTGGTAGAGATATCAGCCCAAATAATCCAACCAGTCCTGCAATGATTGCAATCACTGTCAGTGTCGATCCTGTTCTAGATAGGTTCTCAACAGCATCAATTACAGGGTTAGTGGGGTTTTCTGTTTCTGTAGTTGGTGAGCCACCTTCGGCGATGTCAGGATTTATTCCTTCTACAGTAAATATTTTATTTGTGTTTAATGAACCACTATCTTCAATTTTAACTAGCAATATTGCCACACCTTCTTTATTAATTACAGGAATATCAGTACAAGTTACCGCTGTATTGTTTTGAATACAATCCCCAGCT
>CALIJC010000074.1 GCA_938017575.1 uncultured Patescibacteria group bacterium | reverse complement strand
ATTTTAGATTCAAACTGCGTGCTATAACAAACTCATCTAGCGTAATAGTTAGGTGAGTTTTTTTGACAATTTTACAAAACTAAGATGAATTCTATTTAGTGATTTGAGGTGTGATTTTGAATCAGATAAAGAATTATTTTTTAAAAGAAACAAAGTCGATATTTGATACAACGAGGTCAGTAATTGGATTTCTCATACATCCAGTTATTCAAAAAGATGAGGGTAGTATAAAACTAAAGCTGTCAAAATTTATTGAGATATTTAATGCTAAATTCTTTATCTCTATATTGTTTGCGCTAATTTTATGGCCTCTGAAAAATTGGTATTTTGAGGTAAACTCATCCATAGATGTTACTAGTATTAAAATCAGCGGGAATTATATATATGGTATTTACAATCTTTTATACTATGCAGCCTATGAAGAACTCCTCCACAGGGCTTTTTTTACTAGAAACAGATATCTTAAAATTATTTTAGCTATTCCATTAATGCTAGATAGTTTGCGTAGATTATTTTCATTTTCAGGTCAATTTTGGTTTTACGCGATTCCAGCATGCTTTAATTTATTAGTTGGTGTGTTTATTTGTTTTGCAAATCTAAATAACTATAAAATTCTCAGGGTGTTTCTACTGCTCTCAGCTTTTGGGTTCGCCTTTAGCCATATACCAAGTTTTGTATCCGTAAACAGTAAGTACCAATTAGTCTCTTTGATATTCATTATTCCTCATTTTTTTTCAGGGTTAATTTATAACTACAAAAGAATAAAGTTAGGCTTTGTGTATGCGGTAATATCTCACTTTATTTACAATTTAATATTGTCATTTTAGGAGATGGTTTTATAAATCCAGTAATTCAATTTATCCCAAGCTTGCTTTTCAATTTGTTAAGCGAGCATTTTTTGACATTTATATATTTTTAAAATACAACAGAAAAGCATAGTTTGGAGAAAAAACTTGATTAAAAAGTTGTTTAAAAGCATAACCGAAACTTTTCAACTCCTAGTTGAATTTTATAACAAACCTTCTTTAGAAAAAGAAAGTTTCAGTTTTATAAAAAAATTAGATATTACTCTCAATCTATTTGGTTTAAGCGTCATACTAAAACTACCACTCATTCTTCTAATTAACCCAATCAAAAATTGGTTTTTCGAAATTAACGATTTTCCTTCTCCAGTTGCCGATACGATCGATGGAAATTTATTTCTTTCTATTTCTTTTGTGTTTTTATATGCATTTATAGAAGAAGGACTTTTCAGAGCTTGCTTTACTGAAAACACAGTTATCAGAAGGCTTTTAGCTACTCCGGTATTAATGGTGTGTTTTTTCGCTCTTTTGCATAGAAATCAAAATATATTATTAAACATATTTCCTGCGGTTTTTTGTATTGCTGTGTATTTAATAATTCTTGCAGTAGATAAATTAGAAAACTATAAGGTTCTTAGAATTTTGTTAATTTTATCGGCAATATCTTTTGGTTTTATCCATATGCCGTCATATAATGGTGCAACTAATATGCTTGGACTAACAATTTTATTTTGTTTACCTCATATAATTGGAGCTTTAGTTTATAATTTTGCTAGAATTAGGCTAGGCCTGTTTTATGCAGCACTGATACATTTTGTATATAATGTGATGAGCGGATATCAATTTTACTAACTATTGTCCAAATTTTCATTTTTCTCCAAAGCTATAAACCGCAGCCCCTAAAAAGGCTGTATTTTTTGTTGACATTTTCACCTTTGTCCGCTCTAATTTAATAATGCTATTAGCCCGATCATATTCTCACCACTCGCTATTATCTGCCGTACCCAAAATCCCCGCTCTAGTAGAAGACGCAATCAAAAAGGGCTACACCACAATCGCTTTAACCGACGAAGATACTAGTAGTAGTTTTGTTGAACTGTACGATTATTGCCAAGGTAAAGATATCAAACCAGCGCTGGGTTTTACAACCCGAATTCCAAATATTTCCCAATCAGGTGGCGGATATATGGGCAAAAATAAATCATTTTCCAAAGCCGCTTTAATAGCTAAAAACGAATCTGGATACAAAAATCTTCTAGAACTAATTTCACTTTCTAGAAGCACGAACGAAAAACCGAGTTACCATTTAAACCTAAAAGATATAAAACCTTACCTCCAAGATAACCAAGATTTTTTTGTCTCTCTATGTGGAATTGAACACGAATTAATTCAAAACATAGAAAAAAACCAATTAAAAACTGCCACCGAAATACTCGATAAATACATTCAAGAAATAGGGGAGAAAAATTTATTAGTTGAGCTAGCTGTAGATGTAAATTCAACAGATCCCAAAGAAACAATTGAGGTCAATAAAAAACTAGCCAAGCTTTGTGAATCAAAAAATATTAAATACATTGCTTCACCAGCGCCTAGGTATCTTGGTAGAGATGACGAAGAGGTTTTTAGAGTTGTGTTAGCAGTTCGGGATGGAAAAAAACTAGCAGCTATTACAACTAACCGGGATCATAGTTTACCTAGTAAAAAGCAGCTTCAAGAAAAATATAGTTATTTACCAAGCAGCACCGAAACACAAGAAATCGAAGACCAAATAGATATAACTATTCGAACTGATTATGACAAAAATGTAGACGGTGCCTTTTTCCCAATCTTTGATTTACCTGAGGGTCAAAATGCTTCAATGCGTCTAAAGTGGGAAACCTACATAGGACTGGTAGCCAAATTTCAACCTTCCAAAACTAAACCTGAGTGGAAAAAAGTTTTTCCATATGAAAAATATGATGAGCTAGTTGATTATGCAATTAATTTAAAACCCGAAGTAGAAAATCTCAAAGGCTATACCCAAGATTATTTTGATAATGTAAATCCTATTCAAAATTATATAGATAGGATGGAATATGAGCTAGATATTATTATCACCAAAGGTTATCCTGATTATTTTTTGGTGTTTGGTGATTTGATGAGTTTTTGTAGGGAAAATGGTATTGTCATTAACACTAGGGGTTCAGCCGCAGGAGCTTTGGTAGGGCTTTTAAACAGTATTAATATTCTTGACCCGCTTCTTTATATTATCCCCTTTGAGCGTTTCTTAAACCCACTTCGTCCTTCTCCTCCTGATATTGATGGAGATTTCGCTGACGATCGCCGAGATGAAGTCATTAAATACATTACTGAGAAATATGGTAGTGAAAAGGTCTGTCAAATTATCACTTTTGGAACCATGCTTCCAAGGGCGGCGGTTCGTGATGTGGGTAGGGCACTGGGAGTTTCTTATAATAAGTGTGATAAACTATCCAAAATTATTCCAATTGCTCCACAAGGAAGGAAAACAACTTTTGAATGGGCTTTCGAAACTAGTGAAGAATTTAAAACTGTCTTTGAAAGAGATGAGGAGGTTAACAGAATTATTAAATTAGCTATGAAAATCGAGGCAAATTATCGCCACGCTAGTTCTCACGCTGCCGGTGTTATTATTACCCCGACCAAAACCACAGATTATGCAGCAGTGCAGTGGGATAGCGAGCATAAAATGGTTGTCTGTCAGTTTGACATGAAACGCGTAGAGAAAATGGGACTGGTAAAGCTCGATATTTTGGGAATTAGAAATTTGGCAATTTTAGGAAACGCTCTAGAAATAACTGAAGAAAGACACAACACCAAAGTTGATTTGTTAAACATCGACGTTCACAGTAAAAAAACTTTTGAATTACTTGCAAGAGGTAGAACTATGGGAACTTTCCAGCTAAGTGGTGTGGCTATGACTAAATATCTAGTCGACCTAGAGCCAACTAAGGTCCAAGATTTGATGGCCATGGTAGCTCTGTATCGTCCCGGCCCTATGGGTTCAATCCCAGATTACATTGAGCGAAAGAAAAATCCTGATTTAATAGAATATCTGGTCCCAGAAATGAAAAAGTGGATGGAGGCTAGTTATGGAATTTTTGTATACCAAGAAGACCTTTTGCTGACCGCGATTGAATTAGCTGGTTACGACTGGGGGCAAGCCGATGTGCTTCGTAAAGGAATGGGTAAAAAAATCCAAGCAGTTATCGATGAGCAGCACCCAATTTTTGTCGAAGGCTGTATTAAACATTCTAAATTACCTCGTGAAACTGCTGAGCATATATGGTCTCTTATGGTCCCTTTTGGAGCTTATGGATTCAACAAAGCTCACTCTTCCAGTTATGGTATGATTGCCTATTGGACTGCTTACATGAAAGCTATTTACACTGTAGAATTTATGACCGCATTAATGACTGCAGAGGCTAGTAATTTAGATAAAATAGCATCGGCTATCGA
>CALIJC010000073.1 GCA_938017575.1 uncultured Patescibacteria group bacterium | reverse complement strand
CCATTTTTATTAAAACCATCTCGAACAATTCCGTCCAAGGTCATTCCAGATTTTTCAGCAACTTTTTGTGAACCAATATTCTCCGCAAATGCCAAAATACCAATAGAGGTTATCTTCGAAATTTCACTAAAGCTAAAATCTATTACAGCCCTTACAGATTCTGTCATATATCCATTTCCCCAGTATTGTGGGTCTAGTAAATACCCTAAACTGCATCTATATTGATTATCAGGGTTGGTTCTCCGTAAATCAATACTACCAATAACCAGCTCAGTATTGCTTTTTGGTGATTTTTTTGTTATTACCCAGCTCAAACTGTTAATTTTCTTTGTGTGGTTGAGCACACACCCAGCAATATAATAGTTGGTTTCTTCTATTGTTGATTTACAACCACCAAGATATTCATTCACCTCAGGCATATTGAAGATGCTATTTTTTTTCTCAGAGTCTGATATTTGAATCGGTCTAAGAATAAGACGCTCAGTTTTGATTTCTCTGATTTCTGTTGTAGGAAATTTGGTTTCAGACATATTTTTGACCTTAAAAGTATATACCATGGCGTTAGGCCATGGTATATACTCACTTGATTACAATGCACATATATCACTACCCAACAAATCTCGAACCTAATATATAGGCGGAGATAATATGGTTAATGACTAATGTCCATTGTTTTGACATAAACAAAAAGTATCATATATATCAGCTAATGTCAAGAAGGGCGAAAGATATATATCTTATATTGGTGCGAAGAAACTAATTTCTTTAAAAAAGTTTAAAATAGCTAATTTTTCTCTAAACGACAAATTTTGGCCTAATGGCCAAAATTCTAATAATCGCAATTTTTACGATTAGGTGGTGGGTACGGCTGGACTTGAACCAGCGACCGCAGACTTATAAGATCTGTGCTCTAACCACCTGAGCTACGCACCCAATAAAGGTAATATGGTTAATAAAACTAAATAAATATTTACTGAATAGTTGGAATTGTCAAGTTATATGAGTAAACATCATAACTTGACATTTCTATTTTTTTGTATTTATGATAAGTGTATAAGGGTGCTCAATTATCTCAACAAAGCAGTTTAAAACTATCTAAATCACAAGGTTTAATACCAAAAGCAGAATTAAAAATTGGTGTGGATTATACATTTGAAAAACCAGGACATAGACTATATATAATCGACACCCCGCTAGAGTTATTCAGTGATGACTGGCAAACGATAGGTAGAATTTACATAAAGCAAATAACCATTGGCGGAGGAAAAACCAAAGGTATTTATTCTGTTATAAAAATATATAGCGACCTAGAAACCGAGGTAATATCACAAACTTTAATCCCCTATAAAGAATTTCGAAAAAGCCTTGAATCTGCTAAATAATTATAGCTAAAAACAATTTGACAAAAGACTTGTAAAACGTGACTATAAATAGCATATAGGCATTGGCCTTTCATGTTTGTTATGGTAATTCTTCGAAAAATATTTTCAATCTTTGTTGCAATAATCCTCTCAGTTAGTTTATCTATTGGAGTTTTATCTTTTCGTGCCTCAAACACAGATACATACAAAAAATCTCTAGAGGGTACATCTTTTTACTCTAAAGCTGATGAATTGGTCAGCGGTTCTTCTTTGGACGACGTTGATTATGATAAGGTTCTTACGTTTTTAATCTTTGATAGAGTTACAGAAAGTTTAGTAACAAAAAATTGGGTTGAAAAACAAACAGATAAAAATCTAAAATTATATGAAAGCTGGGTTAGTGGAGAAAGTGATGAGCTTAGTTTTTTTATACCTTACGATGAGCTAAATAGCACAGTATCTCAAAACATCAATCAGGATTTGTTAACTTTTGTTGAGAAAAATAGGTCTAGCGTGAGGGTGTGTAATTCTGCCAGAGAAACCGCAGTACAAAAAACTGGCTATCTAAAAGAAGATAAATTTTGTGTCCCAATTTCAGTTCGAGATGGTCAAAAAACCTTTAGTAATTTCGTGCTAGGGTCTTCCCAGGAACCGATCCTGAAAAAACTCTACCCAGACACTATTTACAAAAATACAAGTGGTGTATTCGAAGCTGGCGAATTATCTGGGACTGCAAATATAGCTGATAAATTAGATTCATATAGAAATCTTTCGCTATTCTTTAGAGAAAATATTATATTAATTTCCATTATCCTTTTGATTCTGGTTGTATTAAATTTTGCCATTGTATATCTTCAAAAAAAATCTTTACTGGTTGAGCTAGAAAAGCAGCTATTAATTATCTCAATTTTCAATCTTGTTGCTATCGGTGTCAGTTTACTAATTATTGCTTTTGGAGGGTTTATTCAAGAATTTGTATCTTCAAATATTGCCCAGCCGTTTGCAACTGATGCGGTAGTCTCTCTATTTTCTACCAGTATTTTCCAGATTATTCTATCTCTGGTTTTCCCGTTAATATTTATTAATTTAGCTATCCTATTCATTGGTTTGGGTGTTACAATAACCAGGCGAGTAGGTTTATTTGATAGTATCAAGGTTAAAAACCAAAAACTCCACAAAAAAATTAACCATGGGTTAGCCCCGTCAACTTTAGATGGAAGTTTTAAATCTGCTCTCAAAAAAGAAAACCTACTAAGATCTTTTGGAGGAAATCCTTTGCTGCATGAATATGACAAAGAAAAAGCCAAAGAAAAAGCTGCAAAAAATAATCCAGTAACCCAGGCTGTCAATCAACCAAAAGCAAACACCCAAAGTCCTATCAAAGAACCAGTAGTTCTAGAAAAAACTCCTGAAAAACAGTTACCGCAATCACAATCACCAAAACAGCTAAGTTCGCCTGAGGTTTTACCACTTCCTAGTCAACCTCCAAAACCAGTCTCACAAACTGAGACCATTCCAGAAATACAAGTGCCAATAATTCCGCAAACACCTCCAATCGAGCCTGCTATACCTGAGCCTCAAAGCCCTCAACAAAATGTCTATGGAAGGGGTGGTTATTCTGACCCTCGTGTAGAGCCAAAGCAATCCGCACCGACAGAAAAACCTCAACCAAAAAAACCCACAATCCGAGGTTTATAGCTCCTTACGAATCTGCAATTAGCTATGTCATTACAAAGTTTCTATCGCTAAGAAAGTTTCTAGTTCAAATTATCCTACTTTAGTTTTTTACTATCCTTGTCGCTCCCTAATATTTTTGATAATGATTCTACAAGTTCGATATTCTTTTTCCTAGCTAGTAAATGCGTAGGAGAGATTAAACCAACAACAGTCTTTTCTCCATCTTCTAGGTAAACCTCAGTTGCAATCATAGCATAGCCTTTCCCTAGTGGTATAATGGGGTTTTCAGAGCCAATTACAGTTCGCAGTTGTTTACCATATTCACCCAAATCGTTTTCAATATCTTTTTTAGTTTGGTCATGGGTAAGTAAATGTCTTTTATGGGAATCTAAATTATCCAAAAAATCTAAAATGTCGCCAACTTTACCCTCTGTTGGTTCTTTTAGTAAATTCCCAATTCCAGAGTAGGCTTCTTCTTTTTCACTTACTGTGAACCCAACACCACCACTAGAAAGTGCCAGGAGACGGCTAATTTCTTTGGATAGTTTTGCGTGTTTATCCTGCATCTGTTTTAGCTGTTTTTTCATTTCAGACTGTTGACGACTAGTGATTTGCAGCCCTCCAATTAGCTGATTAATAAACATTTTAAAAGCTTTTTCTGTAGGGCGAGAGCTAGAGTTTGTGAAAGGTTGATATAGAAACTCCATCTCACGGAGACGTACCAGTTCGTTTCTAATAGTTGCGGAAGAAAAAGTAAAAGAGTATTTGTCTTTGAGTTCTTTAGAACCTAGAGTTTGACCGTGATCACAGTATTCTTTGACAACTGCAAACAAAATATTACGCTGCCTCGGGGTTAACAAAAAATTATCTCTTTCGCTGTTCATATTAATGATTTCTAATAGACAATCAAATTTTAGTCAATAATATCCTCTTTATTTTCAATTTCATCTCCATCTAATTTAATACCTCCTAATTTTGTAAACACTTTTCCATTCAGATGATCAACCTCGTGCTGAATCACTCGCGATAACCAACTACCAGCCTTTAGTTTTTTCTTTTTCCCTCTCTCGTCCATATATTCAACAATTATATTTGCTGGCCTGACGATTTTATAGTATTCCTCTGGGAAAGATAAACAGCCTTCGACCATTTCATACTGAACCTGACTAAAAAAAGTAATTTTTGGGTTGATCAACAAAATATCGCGGGCATTTTTGCCTTTTTCGGTTTTAGATAAATGAACTATACATATTTGTTTTGAAACACCGACTTGTGGAGCGGCTAAACCAGCACCCATTGACCTAACAGTCTCCCACATCTGTGAAATTAGATTTTTTGTAGAATTATCCAAAGGAAATGTGACCAGCTCAGCCTGTTTTTCCAGAATTGGATTTGGATAGGTGATGATTTTTAACATACCCTTAACATATCACCAAAAACGACTTTTGTCAAAAACTATCTGAACAAATTTGAATTAAATAGTCTGGTTTTTTCCAGCTTATCTTTACAAAATCAAAAAAAACAATCACATAATATGTGTATGTCAATCTCAGAAAATAGTCAGAATATATCACTTGATACAAAAAGGCATTCTTTTGCCCATATTTTAGCGGCCGCAGTGCTGGAAATGTTCCCAGAAACCAAATTTGGCGTTGGCCCTGTAACCGAGAATGGCTGTTTCTATGATTTTATTTTACCTCGAACGATTATTCCTGAAGATTTGGAGCTAATTGAAGAGAAAATCAAGGAGATCTTATACCGTCCACTCCGATTTAAAAAACAGGAATTGCCAATTGATGAAGCAATAGTTCATTTTAACGACAAAAACCAAGACCTCAAAGTTGAGTTACTCCAAGACCTAAAAACCAAAGGCACAACCAAACTCGACGATTCTGAAAAAGAAATTTTCGCAGGAACTGTTGATACGGTATCTTTATATAGGTTAGTAGATGAAAACACTGGCGAAATTTTATTCGAAGATTTGTGCAAAGGCCCTCATATTGAATCGATTGTTGAATTAAATGGATTAAAAAACAGTGATAAAAAGGCTATTGGATTCAAATTAGACAAATTCTCTGGCAGTTATTGGAGAGGGGACCAAGAAAGAAATATTGGAATGCAAAGAATCTACGCTTTGGTTTTTGAAAATGATGAGGTTCTGGGTGAGTACCTGATTCAACGAGAAGAAGCCAAAAAACGTGACCACAGGGTTATTGGTAAAGAA
>CALIJC010000072.1 GCA_938017575.1 uncultured Patescibacteria group bacterium | reverse complement strand
TCGAGCATTTCCACCTATTACTGAGCTAGAAACATTTCCAGTTTGACCATATTCATCAATTCCGCCACCACTATTAAAATATCCAGCCCTTGTATTCCCTCCATCAGAATATGGAACATTAGTAGACCAAAAAGCTGCAGGTGGGCCACCCTGAATTGTCATATTATTTGTTCCTGCACTATCAGTAACCGTTGATCCAGACGTTTGATTAAACTTCCAGTGCCCAACTAAACCACTCGTGATATCCTCAGCAACTTCAGCGTTTGAATCAATATTAGCTACATTAATTGTCACTAGCTGAAACAGCGAAAATACCATTACTATAAATAAAGAAATCGAAAATACTTTATTGAGTCTAAAAAAAACCCCTATAGATCTATCCTTAGAAGAATTTTTTATGTTATTTTTGTTTACCTTTTTTTTTAATAAGTTAATATCTGAGTTATTTGGACCTCTAAATTTGAACATATATTATTTGTTTACAATCAAAAGAATCATAAATTTATTTTACCCTAAAGTCAAATCATTTTATCAAGCATGATATAATCAAAGCCTTCTAATTTTTCTTGATTGAATAAACAAATATTTATACTAAATATAATTACAACTATTAGAATCTAATGAGTTAAAACCACTCAAAAAAGCCTCTTTTCTTTGCTCGCTACTACCATGAGTCCAGGTTTCTGGGTTGACTCTTCCAGTAGTTGATTTTTGAATCCTATCATCCCCTACAGATTCTGCAGCATCAATTGCTTGCTCGATTTCACCTTGTTCTATAATTCCTTGATTTCTAACATTTCCCGCCCAAATTCCAGCATAACAATCCGCCTGCAATTCTACTTTTACAGAAACTTCATTATCTCTGGTGTTAACTCTATCAAATGTCCCATTAATTTTTTGGATATGATGACCAACTTCATGAGCCATTACATAGCTTTCTGCCACCTCACCCCCTCTAGCTCCAAATCTATTTTCTAATTCATCAAAAAACGTTTCATCCAAATATATAGTTTGATCTAATTGACAATAATGTGGTCCAATTTGTGAACTTGCAACACCACAACCTGATTGTGTCTGACCTCTAAATAAGACTAATTTTGGTTCAATGTACACCTGGTTATTTTTAGCAAATTCTGCTTTCCAAATCTCATTATTAGAGCCGATAATTTTTTCACTAAATTCTTTGTAACCGTCATTCAAAGGTTCGGTATTTTGAGATGTGTTTTGCCTTTGGTTAACTTGAGTCAATGTGTTTTGTACATCCTGCACATCACCACCGAGTAATAGAATAACCCCAGCAACGACTATAGTTCCAGTAAGTCCAAGACCTCCAACAATACCTCCTCCACTGCTTCGCCTATCATCGACATTACCTCTACTTGTTATCTTATCCCAATTTGCCATAATTATTCTAAAAATTAATCACACCTGCTTTTGTAGTCAAGAAATTACAAAACGATCCTCACAATCTTGGCAAGGGGGTTCCTTTTGTATCAGATCCTAGGCTAAAAACTGAACCCAAAAATTGAAAGTTTTTGACCTCATAGCAAAACAGCGAGGGGAGGGATCTTTGATATTAAGTCTATCTAGTATAAACTCGATTTCTATTCATTTTTGCAAGCAAATACCAACCCACAAAAGCTATTCCAAGGGTTGAGAATAATACCATCTGAATAACCTTGCTAGCATTCTCACCTCCAGTTCGAAGTAGTGTCAAAGAAGGGTCAGTTGTAGTTGGCCCTGCAGGATCTGCAATCGAACCATCAGCTGCGCCATCTGTGTCGAGCGGTCCTCCATCAACTACACTATATCTCGTCACAGTTACTTCATTAGTACCTACTGTTTCATTACTGTGAATCACTTGATCAGAAATATCAGAATACTCATTTGTGTTTGGGTTAAACTTTTTATAAGTCCAAGCGGCAGAATCATATACTTGATCCCAGTAAACTACCACCTCAGCTGTTGCCCCAACAGATCCACAATCAACAGTGAAATCATGTAGACCAATTTCAAATATTGAATCTTCATCTTGGGTAGATAAACTAGCTTCGGTTACTAATTCAAAGTTAGTGATATCATTACATTCATCACCTTCAATTGCTAGAGTTGTGTACACTCCAGTTACAGGATTGATATTAGACGTTACATCACTTTGCACATAGTCAGGAATTCCATCTCCATTTCCATCACCATTATTTGAGGCTCCTTGCTCAACAGTATCAGGTACATTATCAACATCTGCATCTGTATCATCTGTTATGTCAAATATATCACTTCCATCTAATAATTCTTGGTAGTCAGACTTTTGACCATTATCTGTATCAATGTCGTCATCACTACCATCTCCTGGATCAGTTGCTGGCGCACCATATGCAGGGAATAGTAAAACCTCTACATAATTTGGAGTTCCTGTCCCGTCATCATCTGCATAATCTGTGTTATCATTAGAGTTTGTACCTTCAACAGACTCAACATAACCAGGGACCAGATCTCCATCTATATCACCAAATTCACGATTATTATTTTGATCTGTATTCTGAACCAACTCTACACTATCAGGAACTAAATCACCATCTGTATCATCTGGAATTGAATTATCATCATTGGGATCACTTCCAGAAACCACCTCAATATAGTCTGGATTATCATCGCTATCTGTGTCAGCAGGAGTATCTAAATTATTCAATGGATCTGTTCCAATTATAGTTTCAACTATATCAGGAACACCATCTTCATCAGTGTCTAAAGGTAGTGAATTTGGATCAGTAGGGTCACTTCCATCGAGATTTTCTACGTGATTTGGGTGTCCATCACCATCATCATCATTATAGCTAGTTATATCAGCAGGATTTGAATCAGGTGATTCAGTAAGCTCATTTAAAGTTGGAACACCATCCCCATCATTGTCAACAATGTCATCGGCTGGATCACTAGTTGTAGAAGCAGTGATAGAAATATTTGGTAAGTATGTTTCCTCTGTATAGTCAGGCAATCCTCCACCATCAGTGTCTACAACATCACTGGCATCATTCTCATCGGTTGAGCTTCCACCAGCATTTTCTTGCCTAGTTGCCTCAACATAATCAGGGACCAAATCTCCATCAGTATCATTGAAATCAGTTGGATCATTTTCGTTGGTTCCTGTCAAACCATTATTCGGTTCAAGGATATTTTCAACATAGTTTGGAACTAAATCTCCATCATCATCATTGTAATCCAAACTATCAGAATTTGAAGTCGAATCACCATCTTCAACAAAATTAGGAACTAAATCTCCATCATCATCTGTATAATTTGTATGATCTTCAGGTTCAGATTCATCCATTAATTCACTATAATCAGGGACCAAATCTCCATCAGAATCTTGTTGATCATCACCAATTACACCTGGATCTGTAGCGTTCAAACCAACATTAGGGAATAATGTTTCCTCAACATAATTTGGTGTTGTTCCATTGTCATCATCAGCAAAATCATTCTCATCATTTGGGTTGGTATCACTACCACCTTCCAATTCTTGTAGTTCAGTTTCTACATAATCAGGAACTAGATCTCCATCAGAATCTTGGTACGAAGTTGGATCGTTTTCATCAGTGTTCTCAATAGCTTCTTGCTCATCAGTTACCAAATCTCCATCAGTATCAACATCATCGTCAGTTAATGTTACAGCAACTGTGTCAGAAACACCATCCCAATCATCATCACTTCCACCATCGTTAACCGTTACAGTAATGCCTACTTCATCATCAGAAATATTCACATCTGGAATTCCAGTAATTGAAACAGTTTGAGGCTGATCCCAGTTACTCGGCGAGAATGTTAATGTTGCAGGTGTTACTGTCGCCTCATCTGTATCTCCACTAGTTAAGTCTATTACAACATCAGATTGTGGTTGCTGTGATAGAACAACTGTAAAGTCGTCAGTTCCAGCATTCTCGTTGACTGTAATTCCTGTTGGTGATACTACAATATCTGCACTATCATCATCACTCACGTTGTTAGTAACCGTCTCATCAGCTAGTGCATCATAGGTGTCATCACTACTTGCGTCATCAACAGTAATCGTAATAGAAACTGTTTCATCAACTACATCATCATCCTGCTCAGAGGTTAGGGTGATTGTTTGTGGAGTATTCCAGTTACTTGGTGTAAATGTTAGTGTAGTGTCAGAAACAGAAACTGCTCCACTATCACTACTAGAAATATATAGAACTACGTCACTCTCCGGCTCAGAGTCCAATACAACATCAACATCTTCATCATCTCCTTCATCACTGTTTACTGTTGTTGGAGTAACTGTAATACCAGCCACATCATCATCAGTCAAAGTAACAGCAACCGTATCGTTAAGTCCATCAAAGTCATTATCACTTGAGGAATCATTCACGGTTACAGTGATGTCTACAGTATCATCTCTATCAATATCATCATTAACACCTTCTACAATAACTGATTGTGGAGTATTCCAGTTACTTGGTGTAAATGCAAGTATAGTTGGTGATACTGTTCCTTCTCCAATATCACTACTTGCTAAATCAATCACAACAGGGGATTGTGGCTCTGCCCCAAGAACTACTGTAAAGATATCTGCTCCTGCATTCTCATTTACGGTAATTCCTGTTGGTGATACTACAATTGTAGCGGTATCGTTGTCGGTCACATCTACCCCTCTAGTTTGATCAGCAAGAGCATCAAAGTTATCATCACTGGCTCCGTCATTTACACTAAAAGTCAAAAGAAGGTTGAGCTCATTAACAAGATCATCATCCTCTGGAGCAACGACATCAACAGTCTGAGGTATATCCCAGTTAGAATTAGTAAAGGTCAAACTTGTCGGACTTGTTGTTACACCAGAAATATCTGAAGATGTGACGTCAATAACCACATTATCTATTGGTTGAGCATCTAATACTACAGAATAATAATCATCTTCCGTACTACCTTCGTTAATCAACAAATCATCAGAAGAAGGAGTAACAGTAAATCCAGCAACTTCATTATCGATTACATCAACTTCACGAACTTGGTCAGATAGAAGATCGAAGTCATTGTCACTACTACCATCATTTACAGTAAAGTTCAACAATAAATCAGCTTCGCTATCAAAATCAGGATCTTCGGGAGCACTAACAGATACATCTTGTGGAGTGTTCCAATTTACTGCAGTAAAGGTAACAGAAGTAGTATCAACAACAAGAGCTGAAGCATCAGGAGAAGTAACATCAATTACAACATCACTTTGAGGCTGCTGATCAAGAACAACACTAAACGTATCTGCAAGGGTCTGCCCTTCATTTATATCAACACTGCCAGATGTTGGAGATACAGTAAACCTAGCACTATCACTATCTGTTACACCTACAGATCTTGTCACATCAGCTAATGAGTCGTATACATCATCACTATTAGCATCATCAATTGAAAAAGTTATTGTGACAGTCTCATCAACAACATCATCATCAGTTACCGGACTAATCGTTACAGATTGAGGAGTATCCCAATCAGCAGCTGTGAATGTTAGCGATGAAACACTAACTGTGGCCGCACCTGTATCACTACTAGTTACATTAATTGTTACATTTTCAGTTGGTTCAGATTCCAAAACCACATCAAAACTTCCATTTGCACCATCTTCAATAACTGTAATACCAGCTGAATTATTTACACTCACCCCTGCGTTGTCATCATTGGTGACGGTCACTGGAGTGTCTAATGGTGCGTTTCCATCAAAATCACTATCTCCCGCTGATACAACAGTATATGTCATGTCAGTACCAACATAAGTAGCCCCATCCTCATCCTCATCATTATCTGCGTTAGTAACAGTAACAGTTTGCGGAGTATCCCAGTTTGCCGGTGTGAATGTTAAAACATGGGGAGTATTGAAACCGCGACCAAAATCTTTTTCAGGATCAGCTGCAATCGTAAGGGTTACATCCGCATCAGGCTCACTCATCAATACATAATCAACTGTATCAGTAGTCCCATCCTCACCAACTTCAACTGTTGTAGCATTGGTAGTAACTATAACACCACCCAGTGGATTAGTACCTGCCTGAAGCTCATTATAGTCACTAGCCCCGTCACCATCAAGGTCGCGATCGTCATCACCATCATTTCCTGTTGTAGGGTCGGTAACAGGAAGACCTTCATTTGTATATCGTGTTACCTCTACATAATCCGGTGTTCCCCCAGTATCCTCGTCAGCAAAATCTGAATCATCTGAGTTACTTGTTCCATCTTGATTTTCAATATAATTAGGAACTAGGTCACCATCATCATCTTCATAGTCCAAAGGATCATTAACATTAGTACCATCAACAGCCTCATACGCATCAGGAACTAAATCCCCATCTGTGTCTTGTGTAAAACTAATTGTAGCAGTTGCTAAATTACCAAATAGACTTGACCCACCTGCAGGAACAGAAGTTACGATTTCAATAATCCTATCATCTAAATTAGTTGTTGCAGCTGTTGTATTAAACCTGATTGATTCAAGTGCAGTTACATAATCAGCAGTGGTTGCAGCGCCAGAAAGGGTAACAACCCCACCTGAAATACTAAAAGCTATTGATGTTCCAGGAACCGTTCCAGAAGTCCCAGCTACTCCATTAATTGTCAGAGCGTCACCAATCTCTTCATTTGTTAAAGTTGCAACAAGACCATCCAAGTTACCAGTTACATTTGTAATCGTAGTATCAGTAACATCTGTAATTGGTACAGCTGTGTTATCATTTACATGGAAACCAGTATAGTCGGCTGACCCTGGTGTACCATTAGTATCATCATCACCATCCAAGTCCAATTGCGGCAAGAATGTTTCTTGAGTTGCACCAGTAAAGCTAAACTCACCATTACCATCATGATTAAAAATCCTACCATTATTATTTAAGTGATTTGTATATGTGATCTCCCAAGAAAATCGCTCAGCCCAATTAAAGGTTACCGCTGCAGAATCTCTATCTGGACCAGGGGGAGGTGTAGATGTATCGGAATCGGTTCCAGAAACTGTTAGTTGTCCACCGACTGATGTATCAACCAAAGCTGAAGGATCTCCCAGCTCATATGATAACAATCCTTCAACATCGGGTGTAATTGTCTCAATTGTATTAGGTGACCCAGCTCCATCAATATCCAAAACTGTCCAACTTGGCTCTCCAATTAATGGATTTTCCGTTCCTGCTTCAAATATTTGCCACCTGACTGTTACTGACCCAGCAGATGTACCTCCATATCCAAAACCTCCACTATCAAGTTGAATTGATGGATCATTGCCATTACTTACCATACCAACCACAACACCACTATCAATTGCTGTTACTGTAGCATGTAAATCAATCGCTTCACCACCTACTGTACCTGCATTTGACCAAATACCAGTTTGATTTAATCCAACCAAAACATTTGGTCCACTAGTTGCGTTAATTACTAAAGGAAGTGCTTCGACTTTGAGATTGAAAACTTCACTAAAAGTTCCAAATCCAACAAAAGCCAAAACCATAGTCGTTATTGTTGCCATTATGTTTTTACCAAAAAAATTTCTTTTGATTTTACTCAAAAGATTAGATGCAGGAATTTCCTGCTTTATATTTCCAGTCTTACTAGAGACTAATATATCCTCGAATTTGTACATAAGTGTAAATTTTATTTTGCGATTTTATTTGCAGCGATATTAAAATATTTAATATATTTATTCTGTTAGTCAAATTATTAATAAATAAATTAGTGAGAAAAGCCGGCTTTTAAAATTCTTAATTCCTTTGCAAAATTAAAACTTTTTCTCAATTAAATAACTAAAAATAAAAAAAAATATATAATGCAAATGATTTAAAAAACACAGATGCAATTCTATATTGTAAATATTACAATAATCTCAAATTAAATTTTAATAAATAATAATATAATTAGTTTATTGACCTGACTTCTTAGCATTTTTTGTCACTTCAACTGACTTATCAACCCATTTTATTATCTCTTCTCTATCTTCTAAAATTTCATCTGGTATCCTATAATATGGCATTTCTGTTTTTTTATGCTCACCCCTCTCATATATAAAAGGCTTACTGCCTTTAGATTTATAATCTTCTATATTACTTGGACCTACTTTAAAATACAAATCACCATCATCTAAAATAATTGCAAAAATATAATCATCTTTATAAATTCCGTATCCACCAAACATTGCTTTGCTAGTTATCCCACGAATTCCAGCCAAAGCATCGCTGACTACAAATTCTTTGAACGCACTGATTTTTTTATCCATGTTGACTTTTTAATTCCAAATAGAAAGCCTGTCAATATGCTGACGCACAAAAATCTACCAGTTATATCTTTCAAAAATAAATCTGAGTTTGATAAATGGCTATCTAAAAATCACAACAAACCAAAATACCATACGGTACCAAAAGGAATCTGGTTAAGGTTCTATAAAGTCAATTCAAATACCCCAACTATCAGCAAAACTGACGCTATCGACAGTGCAATATGCTGGGGCTGGATTGATGGGTTAATCAATGGATACGATGAGCAGTCATATTTACTAAAATTCACCCCTAGAGGATCTAAAAGTATTTGGTCTAAAATAAATGTCGATAGAGTTACCAGGTTAACCAAAGAAGGTCTGATTCAACCAAGTGGACAGATACACATAGACAAAGCAAAAGCAGATGGCAGATGGGCCGCCGCATACCAACCACCTAGTAAAATGACTATGCCAAAAGAATTTATAGAACTAGTAAAAACCAATAAAAAAGCTTGGGAGTTTTACCAAACACTAAACAAAACAAATATCTACGCAATTGCGGTGCAGATAACCACAGCAAAAAAAGCAGTTACAAAACAAAGAAGAATAGAAAAATATTTTCAAATGATGAAAGATGGAACAAAGCTATATTAATAACTACAACGTTTCACAATACTAATTCGATACTTAAATTTAATATAAATATTGACGTTAGATATATTTTTGTTGATTATTAATTCAATAAAGTTTATGTCTACAATCTCGAGGAAAAAAAACATCTGGTGTCAGCTAAGTAATTTTTTTACAATTTTTATGATATCAGTGTTAACAATTTCTT
The DNA here is from genome assembly GCA_938017575.1 of uncultured Patescibacteria group bacterium. Classification (GTDB taxonomy): domain Bacteria; phylum Patescibacteriota; class JACMRA01; order JACMRA01; family JACMRA01; genus JAAUSE01. The sequence goes on along the minus strand of CALIJC010000072.1, from coordinate 18,058 downwards.
TTATCAAATTCAACATTGATACTAATTCACAAGAAAGTTTACCAATCAACACCCAGTCTGGTGAATCGCCTGTTATCACCAACCCAACATCATATGAATTTGAGCTAATTGGAGATGAGGGTTTCACACCAGACACTGCAACAATATCTTTTGGTTCTGTAGATAATAATGGAGCACCATACATAACTTATCGTGAAGTCGATAGTTCACCCAGTGGAATTAGTGTCATGATGTATGATGGTAACGATTGGGTTTACGTGGGAGCTAGAAATTTTTCTTCTGGCGCTGCTAACCCCTTTAATATTGTTTTTGATAATCAAAACCGACCATATGTGGCATTTCGAGATTTTAGCTTGAATAGGTTATCTGTATACAGATTTGATGGCAGTAACTGGCAAGCAATTAATAGTGGAATTCCAAGTGGTGATCCTGTTGGTGGTGAATTAGCTGTAGATAGTAGTGGCGATATTTGGGTTGGGTATGGTCGAAATTCCGTCCAAGTTCGCAAACTAAATCAGTCAACAGATACATGGGAACAAATTGGAACAACAGGATTTAACTCCGGAGGAGCAAATAATACCAGTTTTACACTTGATAGTAATGATATCCCATATATTGGTTACGCTAATGTAAATAACAATAACAGAATAACCGTTCACAGATTCATTAATAATAACTGGGTACTTGCAGGATCTGCTGGTTTATCAGATGATTCGATGGGTGGAAATACCAAACTAACCAAAGATTCTAACGGAAATGTTTATGTGCTTTACTCCAAAAATACAGACAATGGTAGAACCTATGTTCAAAGGTTCGATGGAAATAATTGGTCGACTTATGGAACAAATCCAATTTCTACCAGCTCTACATCAGGGACTTGGATAGCTTCTGACTCTCAAGATAATATCTATGTCAGTTATAGAGATTTTGGAAATAGCAGCAAAATTGCCGTTCATAAACATGACGGAAATAATTGGTCCAATATTGGAGGTAATAATTTTTCAACAGGTGGTATTCTATATTCATCATTAGGTTTAGATAATGAAGATAATCTACATGTTTTTTACCAAGATCAATCACTCGGTGGTTACAAAGCAGTCGCCAAGAAATCTCAGGAGCAGCCTATTCAATTTTCCGTCAATGAAAACTTGCTTCAAGCAGGTCTAATCACTGGAAACGAACCAGATAGCGAAAATGTCACCTATGCTATTTCTGGAACTGATAGTGCAGTATTTTCTTCAACTCCTACAAACAACTATGATCTATTGATAGATTTTATCAACCCACCGGATTTTGAAAACCCAATTGATAACGATGGTAATAATATTTACGAAATTGATCTAACCATTACCGATGAATTATCACCTCAATTATCACAAACAAGGTCTGTTGAAATTACCGTCTTGAACACTGCAGAATTTACTGTTTCTCCTTTGGAGCAAGATATAAACGAAGGTCAGTCAGCCCCTATTCAAATTTCTTTGGACCAGCAACCAACCAGTGGTGTAGAAATTCGATTATTCCCCCTCAGCTCATCTGATCTGACAGTAGACACACAGTCATTGTTTTTCGATCAAACTAACTGGGATCAACCACAAACCGTCAACATAACTGCAATTGATGATGATATTGATTCTGATAGAACATCATTTATAAATGTAAATACATACAACCCAAATTCAGCTCCAGAGTATCAAAATATCTCCACAATAAGAGCCAATGTGAATATCATTAATGACGATCAAAGTTTAATTAATATTAATCCAATAGATACAGAAACAAGTGAAGATGGTGATACTGCCCAAATAGAGTTTAGTATTACCGCTGATCCTGGCCGAGCTACTGTAGATGTTGATCTTTCACTCGATGATGAAACAGAAGGAAGTCTTTCCGACAATACATTGAATTTAGTATATGGAGACACTACTACACTAACAATTACTGGTCTTGATGACGACGAGTACGACCCCAACCAAGTATATAATTTAATCATAGATAATATTAGCTCAATTGATTCAAATTATGATAACCTAACATCAGAAGATTTTGACCCAATTCAAATCACAAATATTGACAACGACCCAATAGAAGAGAATCTTGATTCAGATAACGACGGAATTCTAAATGGTGACGAATTAAATACACCAAATAACGGAGATGGAAATAATGATGGTATTTTAGATTTACTCCAACCAAATGTTATTACTATTAATAACCCGCTTGGAGATGTTGGAGAGTCAGTAACTTTGGTAATTGAAATTAGCTGCCCAGGAACTGAAACTCCCCAAATCTTAACCGAAAATGAGTTTAGCGATGATGCAGATTATTCATATCCATATGGTCTACTTAAATTTAATATAAATTGCTCCACCTCATTAATTGAAAGCTACTGGTATGGAATAGACCCAAATATTGAATACACCCCTAGAAAATATGGCCCAACTACTCCTGGTGATTTTTCAACCAGTCAGTGGTACGATCTAGAAAACACATTTAGTGAAAAAAATCTTATTGGAGGCCAAAACGTATTGAAAATTAGTTACAATCTAACTGATGGCCAGCTCGGCGACGATACTGGAGTTGATGGTCAAATAATCGATCCAATTGGTCTAGCGGTTTTTGATAATTCAAACACAGGTTTAATTAGAACTGGCGGATTCTAAAAAAAGCTTTGAAAAAGTTTGAAATCTTGACCTCAGGTTAAAAAAATATAAAAATATTGGCTGCTTGATAAACACAAGCAGCCATACAAATCGGAGCGGTAGGATTCGAACCCACGATCCAGAGACTAAAAACTCTGCGCATTAGCCGCTATGCTACACTCCGAAGATTCTACATAACTAACACCTTCATAAATATTTGTCAAATAAATATTGACACACATCGCAAAGTAATATATAAATTTACTACTAAACAGCGGATGATGAGTCAATTAAACCTAGCCAAGGTGGGTGTTTCTTTTGGTGCGAAAACTACTACAGAAAACCCACGAGCCAAAGAGTGGAATAAAACTATAAAAAATCTCGACAGGTTGTTCTGTCAAAAAGATATTAATTTTTGTTACCTAAATAATGAAAAATTCCATAGCCAAACAAAAACCCTTGATTACACTAATATAAAATCTATTATAACTGAGAGTGTTGTTAGTAGCCCTACTATTGTTTGGATTCCTTGCATGGACGAGAGGATTCAATACTTAACAACCACTTCAAATTCATTATCAATGGGGCTCCCTGGGTGTGAATGTTTACTGACTAGCCAAGAAAAAACCAATATGGCCAAAGAGATTGTTTCAACTGTTCAAAACAACCCAACCATAGAAGAAATCGTAGTCACTAGCCATGATCATTGCGGCGCTGTGCAAAAAGCAATTTTAGAAACAGAAAAAGATACCAATATCCTAGGCAAAATAATCTCAAAGCTTCATAAATTAGATAAACATTTCTGTGACAAGGAAGCCAAAAAATATTCTCGTTCATTTGCCAAAAACCTAATTGACGAATTGAGGTATGCAGATTTGGATGTTTATGTTCACAACCTCCACATGGCTCATGATCATTTACATTGCCCAAATTTTCATAATTCTGTTGGAGCTATAGTTAATTTTGTACCATCACTAAACCCTGCTATGATGAGTCAAAAACTAAATCTCCCCCTATTTAATATCCATGGAAGTGAAAACAATTTGAGTTCTGTATTTGAAAACACCAAATTAGCAATTCAAATTGCCCAAAGTCATCACGGTTTTAATAGTGAATTTTTCACCGCTACAAATCCATTTACATTATTAATTCCATTTTGCAAAAAAACTAATATAAGCAAATCAAATGCAAAAAATCTAATAAAATCACTCAATGTCGAAAGTTTTTCTATCCCAGTTATATATTCTCTAATCCCAGTCTAAAATGAGCTACAAAATCTTTTATGAAAGAATAAATTCACTCAGCAATGGTTCAACAAATGTTACCTACAATAATTCCAAATATTTACTAACCAAAGAAACCCTACAAGAAAACAAAGTCATAAAAATTTACGCCAAAGAGCTCAGTGGAAATGATTTTATTAGTTTCAACATTTACAAAACCTCAACTGGTAATAATCTCAAACCATGTGAGATGCCAGCCAAAAAAGTAGTAGATTTCATCCTAGGTTTTAATTTGTAGGAAACATAGAGTCTCAAATAAAATATAAAATAGGCTACCTGGTACAAGTAGCCTATTAATTATAGTAGAAGGTTTCGAGCCTGTAATCCAGAATCAAAAAAGATTCAGGAGGCCGATAATCGCCTACCCTAAAACATCCAGCACATTTAAGTGCATAGCTCTTCTAACATTCTTGATAGTTGGAGCTGCTGCTTGCCTAGCTGTTTCAGTTCCAGATTTTAAAATCTGGGTCATCATGAACATATCATTTGAGTATTGAATTCTTTTTTCTCTAATCGGAGAAATTAATTCAATCAAAACTTCGGAGAGAATGTTTTTTACTTTCACATCACCTAAACCTCCTTTAGAATAACTAGATTTCAACTCTTCGATATAATTTTTATCGGGGTGGAAGATTGTTAGATATTCAAAAACAGGATTATTGGGATCACCAGGGTCATTTACCTTTTGATGCTTCGGGTCTGTAAACATTCCCATAACTTTTTGATGGATAGTATCGTTATTATCAGATAGCAGTATCGCGTTTCCTAGTGATTTAGACATTTTACTCTTGCCATCAGTCCCAACAAGCCTCTTAGTTTCTGATAAGATCGGTTGACATTCTTTGAGAGCATCCACTCCATAAATTCTATTAAACTTCCTAACAATACGATTAGTTTCCTCAAGATGGGGGAGCTGGTCTTCACCAACAGGAACTAATTCAGATTGAAATAAAGCAATATCAGCTGCCTGCGAGACTGGGTAAATGAAAAACCCTGCAGGTATAGAATCATAGCCTTTTTGTTCAGCTTCATGCTTAACTGTTGGGTTTCTTTCAAGGTTATTTATTGTAACTAAATTTAGAAAATATGTAGTCAACTCAAATAACTCAGGTATTTGAGATTGTACACAAATAGTAGTTTTTTTAGGGTCAATACCAACCGCCAAATAATCAAGTAGCAATTGATGAACATTAAATTTAACCTTTGTGGGGTCATCAAAATTATCAGTCAATGCCTGGATATCAGCAATTAGAATAAAACATTCGTATTTTTCTTGTAGGGTAAGTCTATTTTGCAAGGAGCCTACGTAGTGGCCCAAGTGAAGAGCTCCTGTTGGTCTATCTCCGGTCAAAACAATTTGATTCGACATGTTGTATATTCCTCAATTTCATCAAAGCAAATTAGTTTGATGCTGTTCTTATCTTAAGATAGCACACTTTTTACCAACTGTCAACTACCCAATCAATGATAGTCTATTAATCAAATCGTCTAACTTATTAGTGCTAGTAGGAAGGCACAGCCTAACGTAAGATGAATCAGTTATAACAGAAGTGTTTTTAAAAGAAACACCCGAAACACCAATAACCCCAATTGATAATAGTTTTTTATACAAATCAATATTTGGAATATGTATTGTACAAATAGGTGTGTGGACAGAAGTTGGTAGTACAGTAATCACTTCATTAGATTTGATATACTTTAAAAATGACTTCTTAATTAATGTCGTTTGTTTTCTAGTAGCCTCTAAAGACTCCAAATCGTCAACCACTTGCAAACTAATCAACAAACTAGCCAAAGACGGCTCAAAAGGAACAGTGATTTTCTTATAAAATTCTGCTAGATCGTCACAAAATACAGCATATCCAGATCTGACACCTGCTAATCCAGAGGTTTTTGAAAAAGAGCGAACAATAATCATTGTCTTGTGTTTATCAAAAATATTAAATGATGAGGATTTATCACTTAAAAATTCACAATATGCTTCGTCAACTAAAAAAATAGTCCCTGCTCTATCACATTCCAGTGCTAGCTTATCTATAAAGTCTAAATCGTAATAAAAACCTGTTGGATTGTTTGGGTTATCAATGTATAGAACATCATATTGCTTAGTTCTTATCTTTGTTACCAATTCTGATAATAACCTATGATTCCCTAATGACTCCACAGTTTCATACACCCCTCCGGCTAACTCAAATTCACTTGGAATTTCATTAAACTGAGGTCCAATTCCTAGCATTTTACCAGGATTAACAAGTTTATGGATAATTCTCTCCATAATATTAAATGAACCATGACCCAAAAAGATATTCTTTTCACAACCTGTATCTAAATTAAATCTAGTTATCAATACTTTCTTTAAATCAGAATATAGAGATGCTTCTGGATACGTAGTTAATTTTGATAAAGGCAAGCTCCATATCTCCTCAACCCTCCTATCAATTAAATAAGGTTTGTCACCAAAAGAACAATCAATTATCTCATTAATTTCTAAATCTGTTTTTTTAGTATTTAAATAGCTTTTTCTATTATATTTTTCTAAATTCTTTCTAATTTTCAACATACTTAACTTTCTCATTTAAAAGAAACTCTACATATTTATCTTGGTCAATACCTGATTTACTAAACACTTCCATGTCTTTTCTAGCGCTAGCAAGACTATCAATATTATAATGATCTTCAAGGCTGTGAAAGTTCTGCCCTTCATTTAAATCAAAAATTGTATTTTCTGAGTTTAGGTTATAATATACAGGAGGTGTACCACCAAAATTATATACTAACTGTAAAGAAATCTTCTGGTTTGTAGTAAAGTTATTTGGAATATAATATTTATCAGGCTCAGTATTGAATTTATCATGCTGCATAATATATTTTTTGAAATAATTGAAATCTTTTTCTCCCTTTCCACCCATTTCAATTAAATATAATTTCTTTGTATTAACACCATCATCGACTGCATTAACATTTCCAGAGCCTGAGTCGACTAAATGGCATGTAAGGTAATTAATTGCTTTTTCTGCAAGATCTTTTTTTTGTTCTTCTGTTAAATCCTCAAATTTTATATTACTTAAATGTTCGTTGTGTCTATGTGCTTTTTTAATTAATGAGATAAAGTGTTTGTTATTTTGATTCTCATTATAGAATTTAAACAATGATGTGGATATATCTTTATATGCTTTATTGTTTATAAAGTCAGATTCTGTAGGGAAAGTATAGTACACTAATTCATTCAGCTCTGAATAAAATTCATTAATAAAATCCTTTAAAATATTACCATTTAAAATCGAGATTTTTTTAGCTTCATTCAAATCTAAATTATTTAAGCTAACAGCCATGCTATAACCATTTAAAACCTTTAAAACAGGCGGGTTTACTTCATTTTTTAGGAAGATTTTCTGAAGCTCCAAAGCAGGTATTACATAAGAACATAGTCTAGCATTTGGATAATCTACACTACCACCTAAACCAATCACTATCTCACCATTGTAGTTTGGATAGATTATGATTTTAATAATCTCATAAAACATCTGTGCAAAAGAATCTGATTCTATCTTATCAAAATACTCTAATTTAGCTATTTCTATTAGTACTTCTATTGCCTTATAAAAAACATCTGTTATATAATCAACACTATTTTCTTTAGGTGAAGACAACAAAACATCATTATATATTTTTTTAAAATTTTTTTTAATTAGTTCTGTTATTTTTTGAATTGATTTCTTATCTGAAATACATAACCCAGCTATTTCAGTAATTTTGGTAATAATTTCTCTACTCTCATCTTTGTAAAAATCTTTTTTTGATGTCTTCTTATTATACTCTGCATTTATTTCTAATTTTCTAAACTCAAGGTAATTAATATAATTATAATTATATAACTCATCGAATGTAAGCCCTTCTTTTTCCTCTTTCAGTTTGAAATTCAAAGTAGTGTACTGACTCAACAATCGCTCTTTTTCATTTTTTAAATCGGGTAGTTCCTCGGGATTAGAATTTTTTATTTTTGAATCAATTATCGATATTTCTTGTGTAACAGATCTAAATTCTAAAACCTCTTGCCTAAGGTTTGTAGAAGATTTTATCTGCTTAATAAAGTTTGTCACCTGTTCGCGACCATAAATGTAAACAAGCTCCTTAGTGGAAAAATGAAGAGCATGATCCTCAAGTGGTTTTATTTTACGTGCTGCCTCAAAGCTGCTTTTTTTAAATGGATGCATATTTAGATTAACTTGATGTACTTGATGTAATATTTAATTAGGATACATTAGCTCAAATTAAGGATATTGTCAAGAATCATATCCAACAAAACACTCAAGCTGCTATAAAAAATATAATTCATAAACCAAACCATCTGGTACTATGAAATAAATTTATAGACACTTGTTATTTATTTAATTCAATATTAATCAAATCAACTTATATTTAGAGCCCATTGGGTAATTAATTTGTAGGAAACGTCGAGTCTCCAAAAGTTTTAGCATAATCGAACAGGTCACGAGCTTTAACAACCCCACTGATTAATTTTTCAATTCTCCTTCCGACATTTACCACCAGAGAAAAAGTACTCAAATATGTAGCTACTAATGCTAGCCCTACTGTAGATGAAATTTCTTCCAAAACTACCAAATCAATTATTGATTCAAACACCCACCAAAGAGACAAAATAAACAATAATTTTGGTAGAACTTTGGCTAGTTCTAAACCTGTCCAAGCAGTTGCTAAAACTTCTGCAAATTTGGACGACATTTTTTTCAACCTTCCTAGAGATTCTGGCATAGCAAAAGCTGATCTAACTAAATAGATTTGTTGTAAATATTCTACAGACACACCAGCTAATTTATTTTCTGATTTTATCATTTGAGGAATATAAACTTTTACAGAATATGTATATGAGAAAATTGTTATCAAAATAATTCCAACTAGCATAATCGTACTGATCAAACCAATTGATTTATCAAAAGAAAATAGAGTTACAGCAACAACTATAATTTGGGCTAATGTTGGCACAATTTCAAAAACCACAGTTGAACTAACATCCTCGATTACAGTTACTGCTCGTTGAATTTTGGTTATCAAACTACCTGTATTTCTAGAAATATGATTAATCGGATCTGAAATCATAAAAAATTTATAAGCAGAATAATTCAAATCATTTTTAACGGCAGCAATAATTCTAACATAAAAATACCTCTCTAAATTTCCTAGAATAAATAGAATAATATATCCAATTATAAATGGTGTTGCCAAATAATAGTTTTCAGATTTTTCAAAAATAATTGCCAGCAGTAATGGCGAAGCTGCTAGATATCCCCAGGTCAAAGTGCTAACCAAAAATGTAAGTAAAAAATACATCCAATACGGAAAATACACATGGTAAAATGGTTTTTTCATGTCTACTGGTAGTATTGGGAATTTGGAGTTGTGACCAAATATTTTTTTTGAAAAATCAAACACCTTTTGATCTGAAATCATAAACCAAAAGCTATGCCAAAGAAAGAAAAAAGTCAATTTATACGTAAAATAGCCAGGCTTTTCAACCTGGCTCGAATTTGATAGTTTGCAGTTATTTGAATTTAACTAGTACATTTTTTGGTAGGGAACACACCATATTCATTAATAATACCCCGAATGTCATATCCAGGTTTGAAAACAAATCTATCTCCTTTTTGATAACAGGATGTACTATCTTGGTCTATCGTAAAATAATATTCAGAGTTAAATAAGCTAGAACCTCGCTTGACCCGAATATTTTTGATATGAATATTTCTAGCAATACTAGCATAGCTACGCGGAGTTAGTTCTGAATAAATATAATTGATCTCTTTTTGGTTAGCAATTGGATAGTCAAAGTTATCCTTGGACTCCTCAACAACATTATTAATTTTTGTAATTAGGTTGTTAGAACATCCTGTAGAAAATAATAACGAGAATAAAGCAAATAATCCAAATCGTTTAAAATTCATCTCACACCTCAACAATTCACTATACAGTAGCACACCAAAAAGAAAATGTCAATCGGTGTATATTTCTTATATATGAAAAGTATATTAAAACTTTTCGCTATTCAACCACTCACCTAGCTCGCTAATACCAACTCTTTCTTGGACCATTGTGTCTCTGTGGCGAATTGTTACAGTCTCATCATTTAATGTATCGTAATCAATTGTTATACACCATGGAGTTCCGTTTTCGTCTTGTCTTCTGTAGCGTTTTCCTACCGAACCAGATTCATCGAAATTACACATGATTCCCTGAGTCCGCAGACTTGCAAAAATTTCTTTGGCTTTGTCCCCTAGTCCATCTTTTTTCATCAACGGCAAGATTGCACATTTGTATGGAGCTAAATTATATGGAGCTTTGAAAACTATTCTAGTCTCCCCTTCTTTGACCTGTTCTTCAGAATAATATTCAAACATCATTGCCAAAAATATTCTAGTAAAACCTCCTGAACACTCCACAATAAATGGATTAAATCTCTCGTTTGTATATGGATCTAAATAAGTTAAATCTTGACCTGAGAATTTCGAGTGTTGATCCAAATCATAACTACCACGGTGGTGCAAACCTTCCATTTCTTTGAACCCAAGAGCCCCAAAACAATAATCAATGTCCCAGGCATCAGTTGCATAAAAAACTCTTTCATCCTCATCGTGCTGTCTCCATCTCAAATTATCCTGACTAAACCCTAATGATTGTGTATAAAAATCAAAACGATAGTTTTTCCACTCCTCATAAAATTTATCAGCTTCATTTGGGTGGCAAAAATACTGAACATCCATCTGCTCAAATTCTCGTGTCCTGAACATAAACTGTTTTACAGTAATCTCATTTCGAAAAACCTTACCAATCTGGGCAATTCCAAAAGGTAATTTCCTTCTAGTAGTCTCTACTACTTGTTTCCAATCTACATAAATATTTTGGCAGCTCTCACCTTTTAAATAAGCAATTGTAGTGTCATTTTCCACAGGACCTAAGTGAGTTTTAACCAGCAAATTAAAAGCTTTGGCGCTTGACAAGCTATTTCCATCAGGTGATTTTATACCTTTTTCAATAATAATTTTATCAATTTCTTCAGCAGTTAAAGCCCCAGCATTTTCCATAATTCCAGCATCTTCTATCAAATGGTCTGCTCGGTAACGTTTTTTGGTTTCAGTATCCTCTACTAGCAAATCAGAAAAACCACCCACGTGACCAGAAGCCTCCCAAACTTTTGGGTGCATAAAAATCGCCCCCTCTATCTCTTCCATATCTGTTCTTTTAGTAATATTCCAATACCGCCACTGCTTCTCTAGATTTTTTTTCAAAAGAGCACCTAGGGGACCAAAATCATAAGTCGCTGCAAATCCACCATATATTTCACTGGAGGGGTAAACAAAACCTTTTCTTTTACTAAATTTGACTATTTCATCCAAGCTAACTTTTGACATATACCTACAAAAAAAGCTCCTAAAGTGAAAAATGTCAACAGAAGATAGTAAATTTAAAAATTTTAATACAACCTTTATTCTTGACAAAATCTATTTTACAACACAATTCTGAGCCAGGAAGTTTTCTGGTAAAGAAAAATGCAATACATTGGAATCACTGGTTTTAATACAGCCAACCAAACTAATATCCTAAGCAATCTATTCAAAGATTTATTTGGTGATACTAATCCAGATTTAAAACTAATGGTTGGAATTTTGGTTTCTAATTTAACCCTAACTGGACAAAATAATCGTAATAGATATCCAGATATTCACCACATCAAAGAAATTCTGAGCGTTAGTGAAGATCATTTACTGAAACTAATTCATTATTCAACGAGTGACCTAGAAAATATCTCCAACCAACTCACGGCTTTATCTCAAATTGATAATCGTTTTGATGGTTTTCAGCTTAATCTTACTAGAATTGATAGATCTACAATAGCTAGTATTAGATCCTATTTCCCAACAAAAAGAACCATACTTCAGATAAACAATAGGTATTTAAATGATTTGGCTGAACATAGACAAATTTTTAATCATATTTTAATAGAAGACAAAAGTGTCGACGGGATTATTATTGATCCAAGTGGCGACCGAGGTGAACTCTTTGATAATCGTAAAATGGTTCAAAATATCAACTTCTTTCACAATAATTACCCTAAAATTCCAATTACAATATCTGGAGGTTTATGCGGGGATAATCTAATCACCAGTATCTCCCCTCTCCTGCGGCAATATGGACAAGATAAAATCTCCATAGATGCTGAGGGTAGATTAAGGAATGATAGTGATTGGATCATTATGGATGAAGCTGAAAAATATTTAAAAAGATCAGCGCAAATTTTCAAAAATTGATTTCAATTAGATTTACAGGATATATTTTCTACAACAAAACTACCCAAAATACACCTTAGCAAACAACTTTGGTGTAATTTCTTGCTCAAAAAAAATATTTCGTTTATATCAAAAGTATATGTGGACAGAAAAATATAACAAACTAACTAGGGAATTCATATTTGCAGATTTTCTAGAGGCTCTTAGATTCACAAATCGAGTTGGTAGAGCTGCCGAGAAATTGGGTCATCATCCCGAAATTTATTTGACTTGGGGACTAGTAAAGATAGAAACCACGACCCACGAAGCGGGTAACAAAATTACCCAAAAAGATCGTGACCTAGCAAATATCATTGATAAAATTAAATAGTTCATGGCTACAGTTTCGCTATGTATGATTGTCCGCAACGAAGAGTCTATATTAGAAAAATGCTTAGAAAGCATAGCCTGGATTGCAGATGAAATAATTATTACCGACACTGGATCAAAAGACAATACTGTAAATATAGCCCAGAAATATACCAAAAATATTCTCCATTTTAACTGGATTGATGATTTCTCAGCTGCTAGAAATTATACAGAAAAGAATGCAGTTTCAGACTATATCTTGAGGTGGGATGCTGATTGGGTATTAGACCAAAATTGCAAAAAACTATTACAACAACTCAAAAAAAATAGTTTTAATAGCAAAGATATAGTTTATTTTAATTGGGTGCTGGATTTTAACCAACAAAGCAAAAAAATATACCGCCAAGAACCATATTTCTTTCTCTATAAAAACCATCAGTTTCACTGGGAATCACCTATACACAATGATTTAGTTTCAAATAATCACAAGCAAATTCCGACCAGTTTAGTTGAACAAAAAATCAACGTATTTCACTACAAAGACCCACAAAAAAAATCTCATAGATTCCTTCAAACAGACAAAATTTTGAGACAAGCTCTCCAAAAAACAGACAAACAAAATAAACAATATTTTCGGTTATTAGAATTCCATGGTCAAAATTTAATATTTTTAGATAAAATTCCCGAGGCTATTATTGCTTTTGAAAAAGCTCTAACAAACCCAGAATTAGATGATGATAAAAAATCATTTTTAATCGAACAATTAGTCGGCTGCTACCTAAAAGCAAAACAAATACAAAACGCCCAAAAAATTATTGACAATAACAAGTCCAATAAACAAAGATATTGGATTACTAGAGGTGATATTTACTCCTTTATTAATCATGAAATTGCAATTGAATCATATAAAAAAGCCATTAAAATAGGGCCAAACTCGATAGACCTAAATTACGAAAGAATGATAATTCACCCTAATCATATGTTAGCTAAACTCCTTTGGTTGACAACACAACAAGAAAAATCTTTAATTCATTTAAATTACTGCATTCAAAATTCTCACAATCAGGCAACTGTATTGGAATGCAAAGAATTATTAAATTTATTATATGACTAACAAAAACATCTTAGCTGCAATCTCAATTTCTACATTAATTTTAACAAGCCCAATGATGGTTTCAAACTCTAGTGTTGTACTAGATACTATCAATAATAGTTTAACTAATTCCCTTTTCGCCGAAGCTCAATACGGAGGACCAATTGCCAATGATGATATGGCAACTACAGATGTAGACACTGCTGTTGTTATAGATGTTTTAGATAATGACGATCTTGATGGTGGGGCAGGCCCATTTTCTTTAGACAGTGGTGATTGTGGTTTAATAATTTTTAGGATTCTTGGAATTACCGCTCATGCTGATGTTTTATCCGGCCCTTCTAATGGAAGTGTAGCACTAACAGGGTCTTTCCCAAATCACACCTACACCTACACACCAAATCCTGGGTTCACAGGAACTGACACATTTACTTACGAAAATTGCGATGTTGATTCAGCACAATTATCTAATGAAGCAACTGTAACTGTAACTGTGCAAAACAATACCCCTGTTGCAGTCGATGATAATGTTACAACACCATATGAAACACCTGTAAATATAGATGTTTTAGACAACGATGAACTAGGTGGAACTACAGGCCCTCTATCCCTGGATAGTAGTGAGTGTGGTGCACCATTAATATCTTTCTCACCATTGAGTTTTCTCAATATTTCAGCCCATGCTGATATTGTAACCAGCCCTGCAAACGGTACAGTAGTACTTACTGGCACATCACCAAATCAAACTTACACATACACACCAAACACTGGGTTCTCAGGAACTGATAGTTTTACATATACAAACTGTGATACAGATGGGGGGAATGATTCAAATGTGGCCACTGTCAATATTACTGTTGAGGAAGAGATAATTACTGAAGATCCTATAATTGAAATATTCAAAGACAAAGCTGACGGGACTGTTCAAGTCGGAGATGATGTTAAAATTCAAATTGATGTAACTAACCCAAACACATTTGATTTAGTAAATTTAGAAACACAAACAACAGTTGACCCTCAAAAAGTAAAAATCATAGACGGCACAGTTGAAGAAAGTGTTATTGCAGGAACAAAATTCGTTAATCTATTTTCAATTAACGCTTCTGCCCAAGCAACATTTAGCTCTTCTGTGATTGGTAATCAGGTATTCATTAGTTTCCCATTATTACAAGCAGGAGAAACTAGAAGTTTTGTTTTCGATATTAATTCATTAGAGACTGGTGTTGGTAATTTTGATACACAAGTATCAGTAAACGGTACAGTAACATCCCAAGACACAACAATAATCCCAGTAAGTGGACCAGTACCAATTGGCGGACTAGTAAGAACTGGAGGTGAAAATTCAATTAAATCATTACCATCCCTTATTGCAGCTATTGCGGCTCTTGGAACATCTTTCTTAGTCTTTACTAAAGTAATCAAGAAAAAATCTAAATCCAAGAAAAGTTAAAAAAGAGCCAATAATAGATGATCGATTTAGCTTTCAATCTCGAACCTAGTCTAGTTCATAGTTGAATTCTAGTCGATCATTCTTTTGACTCTAGCACCTTGAAGATTATCAAATGTAGCCAATCTAGGTACCCAAGCTAATTCTATTGCTCCAGTTTGACCATTACGATGCTTGGCAATAATCACATCACCCATATTTCTTCTTTTTGTCTCTCTGTGATACATTTCTTCACGATGAACAAACATAACTACATCAGCATCTTGCTCAATTGAACCTGATTCACGCAAATCTGAAAGCATAGGTCTTTTATCATCGCGGCTATCAACTGAACGTGACAGCTGTGACAGTGCCAGTACAGGGATATCCAACTCTTTTGCAAGAATTTTTAGACCACGACTAATATCACTAACCTCTTGCACCCTATTTCCACGATATTCTCCTTTTCCTGTCATTAGTTGTAAATAATCAATTACAATCAAACCAATATTAAATTTAGATTTTAACCTCCTTGCTTTTGTACGTAACTCTAAAATATTTAAACTACCAGAGTCATCAATCCAAATAGGTGCTTGATCTAGTTCTCCTAGGGCCATTGTAAGTCTTTCAAAATCATTATTTCCAGGATCATCAGATAGCTGCCCTGATCTAATTTTACCCAATGAGACGCCAGATGTTGAAGCGATAAGCTTATCTGAAAGCTGATCTTTACTCATCTCGAGACTGAATATTGCAACCCCTTGCTGCTGCAACAAAGCAACTCTCTTTACAATTTCAAGAGCTAAAGAAGTCTTACCCATTGATGGCCTAGCCGCTAAAATAATTAAATCTGAAGGGTGAAGACCTCCTAAAATATTATCCATATCAATTAAGCCTGTAGGAACACCTCTAAATTCATTTTTACTATTATGAAGCTCACTGATTCTCTCAAATGTATCTGCTAAAACATCAGTAAGAGAAACAAAATTTTTGTCTACTTGGTCAACTGAAACATCATACAGAACTTTTTGTGCATCATCCAAAAGATCTTCAGGCCTCGACCCACCAGAAACCGCCAAGGTTTTTAAATTATCAGCTGCCCCAATTAATGTTCTCAATAAATATTTTTGTTTGATGATTTCAACAGCTGAAGAAACCCCATTAATTAAAGAAACTTTGGAGATTAATTCTAGCAAATAATCTTTACTAATTTCAGTAGCTAATTTGGATTCACTTCGTTTTTTTGCATCCAATAATGATACAACATCAATTTGTTTTCCATTAGACCACAAATCAATCATCAACTCATAAACAGCCACGTGAGTGTTGTCGTAAAAATAATGAGCTTTTAGCTTGTCTGCAATCTCATCCATCAAAGAAGCATTCAATAAAATTGAACCTAAAATGGCTTTTTCAGCGTCAAAATCAGCAGGTGGTAATCCAGAAAGCTCTTTACTCATAAATATTGATTAGTCATTAAAATCATTTCACTAATTTCTCAAAACGTCAACAAAACAAATTGCCCAGAAAGTAATTCCAGGCAAAAACATAATAGCTTTGAGCAGGTTATTAAAATTGTAAAACTAATTCAGTTATATCTAATTTCGAACCTCCAACCCTCTTATATTCATAAACAATTATTGGGTTTGTTTGATATGATGGGTCGGGTAAATCAACAGGCTTAACCAACTCACCTTTAAATCTATACAGTGAAGCGACTTTATAATTGACCACCTTCTTCTGCACAAGATAATCCAAGCTAACCTTGAGACCGCAAGAAGCTAAATAAAAAATTGGCCTGGGCAAAGAAATATCTAATTCACCACATAGTTTTTGTAGAACTAATTCAACTGATTCCCACTCTCTATCAATTAACTGATAGTAATATCTGTTTAGTAAAGAAAATTTAACTCCAACGAAGTATACTAAATAAATTGTTAAACCAACATATCCAATTATTTTTGCAGATTCATCAAATATTATATCTCGTAAATCGACAAAGATAAACACACAAATCTTGGAAGTTGTCTGCACCATTGGTATTAGTACAAATTGAATTACACCTAGTACAAAAAACCCCAAGTAAAATACACATCCACTTAAAAAGTTCACCATGATCTAGTCCAAATAACAAGCCCTACTAATTTTGATCATCAATTATTTTGTATCTGTCAACCAACAAATCACCTGGTTTTAACACCAGGCGTAATTATGAATTTTTTATGTCTGCAAAACTAAATCTGGAGATGTTAATGCTACCCCTTCTATCCTTTTGTAATCATTTCGAGCAATTGGCCATTTTTTATATGAATCATCAGGCAAACAGGCCGAGGTAACATACTTTCCATTAAACTTATATAACATCACTATTCTACGCTTTAGCACACGTTGATTACTAGTTAACTCATTTAAGGTAATCTCCAAGCCATCAGATAACATGAATTTAACAAATTCTGGCAATTTTAATTCAAAACTATCACATATTTCCAGCAGAATATCATCTGTAGATTTCCAGTCCGCATCTGTAAATCCATATATATAATACGTCAGCCGTGAAAATTTAATTCCTTTAATATAGACCAGATAAAAAGTCAGTCCTAGATAACCAATAATTTCAACAGATTTATAGAAAATCCCAGTTGGTACACCTATTATAATCAGAACGACCAATAAACATATCCCATCATAAATATCTGAAATAATCCTACTAAACGTAATTATTGCAGCAACAACTACGATTATAATTTTATCTCCCATCTGTCATACCTCAAATCCTAATTAATTGTTTTATCTAATTTTCTATAAATGTCAATTATTGACAAATTGTAATTTAATGATAAATAGTTGTTTTTCCCAGTTAAAAAGAATTTATTTACAAAAAAGCGAATAGATGATATAATTATTATATGAACAGTAGTAATCAACTGCAATTACGTTCTCTAAACACAATCTATAAACCAAAACAA
>CALIJC010000071.1 GCA_938017575.1 uncultured Patescibacteria group bacterium | reverse complement strand
AGGAATAGGGGTGGAGTTTATAAAAGCATAAAAATAAGCAAAAATCCATTAGTAATGCCTTGGTTCTATTGCCAGGGTATTTTTCTTGCCTAAAAATCACAAAAACATTTAAAATAATATCAATATGAATAACAAAGATTTTTTATGGTGGAAACACGGAGTAGTTTATCAGATTTATCCTAGGTCTTTCTTAGATACAACCGGTAACGGTGTAGGTGATTTACCAGGAATAATAAAAAAGTTAGATTATGTTAAATCGCTAGGTGTGCATGCAATTTGGATTAACCCATTTTTCCAGTCTCCAATGGCAGATTTTGGGTATGATATTAGTGATTTTCAATCTGTTGACCCACTATTTGGATCCAACACAGACATGCTAACATTGATTAGTGAAGCTCATAAACGAGGGCTAAAAGTTATATTTGATATGGTGTTTAATCATACTTCTAGTGAGCACCCTTGGTTTGTCGAATCGCGCTCTAGTTTGGATAACCCAAAGCGTGATTGGTATATTTGGAATGAAAAAAAACCTAACAATTGGCAGAGTCTTTTTGGAGGTTCGGCTTGGGAAAAATGTGATTTCACGAATCAATATTATTACCATTTCTTTCTCTCAGAACAACCAGATTTAAATCTCAGAAATCCTGAAGTAATAGCTGAAATAAAAAAGATAATTGAATATTATCTCGATATTGGGGTCGACGGTTTCCGCTTGGATGCCGTTAACACTTATTTTGAAGATGAAAATCTCATGGATAACCCAGATACAGACTATTGCCCAGCTGAATACACAATAGATTGCCAGATTCGCAAATATAATTTTGATCACCATCATAACTATAATTTTTTGGCTGAAATAAAAAAACTCATTGACTCGTATCCTGGGGAGAGAATGTTGGTCGGTGAGGTAGCCAAAGATGGCCATGACAAAGATGCTTGGAAGAAATACTATGGAGATGCACAAGTTGGGCTAGATCTAGTTTTTAATTTTGATTTCTTGTATAATTCGCCAAACGTGAATCAAGTCACAGATATTGTAAAAGCTTGGGAAAGTCTAGAAATGCACAACTGGCCAACCTATGTTTTTTCTAGCCATGATCAAATCAGAGGGATTTCCAGGTACGTATTAGAAGGTGATAGTATTGAGACAGAGGTTAAAAAAGCTAAAACCATGGCCATTTTCCTATTAACTGTCAGAGGAACACCATTTATATATTATGGTCAAGAGATAACCATGAACCAGTATACTGATTTAACAAATGATCAAATTAAAGATCCATGGGCAATTAGAACAAATTTCACAGTTCCAACCAGAGATGGCTGCAGAACTCCAATGCAGTGGGACGGAACAAAAAATGCTGGTTTTTCAACGAGTGAGTATACATGGCTACCAATTTCAAAAAACTATCCACAAAAAAACGTTGAGGTTCAAAATGGTGACCCAAATTCGATATTAAATTTCTATAGAAAAGTTATTCAAATAAGGTCTGAAAATCCAGCGCTTTTCGGTGGTAAATTAGAGCTGCTCGAAGATAATCCTGATTTTGTCAGTTATACACGTGAGTTAGATGGTCAAAAAGTACTGATAATAATTAATTTCTGTGAACACTCAATTAAACCAGAGTCTGAGTGTCAGACTGGGAATGTGTTAATATCCGAGGGTCTAAATAATGGAGAGATAGAGCCATTTGGTTTTGCTGTAATTGAAAAAAACTAAAATTTGCTAGTTGATGTTGCCTAAAAGTATTTCTTGGTGTATAATAATTATATATAAAAGCCATTTTATATGGATAAACAAAAACAAAAATACAGTTTGGTCCAAGATTTTCTAGATAACCTAGTTGAACTATTTGTCGGTCAAAAAATTGAAGATATTTCTGAGGAAGACAAAAAGATAGCTCAGGAGTGGATAGTTCCCCTATATATTGATTTTACTTTGAACTATATTACAAAAAAATACAGCAAATTACAATCTAGCAAAGTTAGATCTTTAATAAATTCTGGAGATGAAAGGATATTAGATAGAAACCCAGAAATTAACCCTATTCTAGGGGAGTCTTTGGATAAATTCATAGAGCTACACAAAAACAAAAACAAATAATATGTCAGAAAATAATCATCTTAAAGAAATACAGAAGCAAAATAAGGATGACAACAAGACTGTCCAAGAACTAGCAAGACAAGCTATTGAAAGTGGTGTTGTTGAAATCTCAACAAAGTATGAAAAGCACGGTAAATTTAGCATGCAGGTTTCACAAAAAGCATCTGAAAAACTGCAAGATAGAGGGGTGAAAGGAAAAATAGGCAGTATTTTTAGTGGTATCGCTAAATTTGTTACAGGAAAAAAAACACAAAAAGAGTTACCAAAAAAGACACAACCAAAAAATACAGAAACTAAATCAATTACAAATCAATCTATTGAAAGAAGAAAATACCTAGATGGTTATGAATCCGAAATGAAAAAGTTTAATTCCCCTGAGGGGTTCTATGGAAAAGTTCAAAGCTTTATTGAGTATCTCAATGATAGTAGTGAAAGAGATGGTTTGGTGGCTAAGATAAATAAGTACTCTAAACTTTCAAATTTAGAAGATGTTCCAACAAGTGTATTGCCAATTGGAAATGAAGCAACTCCTAGAAACATTAACGTTCAATTTAATAGGGAGATGGCGAAATTACCAAATATTAGTGAGAAAAAAGAAATGGCTAAAATGGACTATACAACCAGGCTAGAGGCTTTTAATAATAATAGATCGTTTTTATCACAAAAAGTTCTGGAGCTTAGATCCAAATTGAGTAGATTTGATACCAAAAAAGAGTTAGAATTATCTAAAATCATTAACACATCAGATAGGTTTTTAAATAACGATTATCGCGATCAAGATATTAACATCTACAGCTCTCAAAAAGCTATTTTTGAATCTCAGATTTTATCGCTTTTATTGCAAAATGGTTTTGAAGTAACCGTTAAAGGTTCAAAGAAAAAACTAGTTTATAATCCAAATCAAGAAGCCAGTGTAACAGCTTCTAAAGAGTCCCAAAGTTTCATAAAAAAAGAATTGGCTACATTTAGCCCTGACCAAATTGATAAATTAATCAGTGATGAGTGGGTTGGTGCTCTGGCTGAAATTTCCAAAAATTATTTTAACCTAGATCTAACAAATCAGCCAACAAACTCACCAGAAGTTCAAGAAAAGCTGAATTTTATACAGAACCAATGGCCAAAAATTTCTCAGCTAGGGGTTCGATTAGTACAAGGTGAGAATGGTCAATATTCAATAGGTGAGCACAAAGAGTTACAAAAACCAGAAGTGGCCGAGAGCCCAAAAGATATTCCAGCAGAAAAAGAAAACAACAACCCAAACTCTACTGAATCAAAAGAAAAGTTTTATAGCCAAGAAAGAATTAGCAATAGGCTTTCTAAATATGGAATAGACGGTACAAGCCAGTTAAAACTAGATGACTATCTAGCTAGCAGCCAATTAGGACCACTTGCATTAATCTCCGAAGATTATTTTAACATAGATTTATCAGCTGAAGGTAAGGACTCGATTGCAGTTAAAAACAGAATTAGATTTGAAAACGAGTATTGGCCTAAAATAAAAGAAAAAGGTTTGAAAGTTATACAAACTAGTGATGGTCTATACAAAGTATCTGAAGATTTTGAAATAAAAAATGAAAAAAAAGCAGAAACTAAATATATTAAACCATGGGTAGGTGTTAAGAGTCTATTAAAATATACAGAGACAATTAACAATAAGGTTGATGCTCAATTAGAATCAATTGAAGATATTTCTCTAGAAGATGTCCAAGAGTTTTCACAGTTTTCTAACGAAATGGCTAATTTAGATCTATCGAATTCAAAACTAGAAAAATCATTATTGTTCAACAAAGTTATTTTCTTTAACCAAATTGTGCCCAAACTGCAAAGACTTGGGTTTAGGTTTGATCAAGATACAGACTCTTCAGGAAATACAATAGTCAGCTTTAAATAAATATAATAGTCTAATGTTGCTCAAACAAAAACAAAATCTATCCAAAATAATATTAACCATATTCATGGTTTTTGCGGGTACAACTTTTTATATTACACGGGATTTAATTAACTATGTAGACCCTGTAGCTATTGCTTTGTATAGGTTTTCCTTTGCAGGTCTAATTTTGGGGGTTTTCCTAAAATTTAAAAATGTAAAGCTAACACAAAACTGGACCTCTGGAGCCTTTAGCGGTTTCTTTTTGTGGTTGTTTTTTATATTTCAAAATCTTGGACTGGAAATTACGACAGCAAGCAACTCTAGCTTTTTAACAGGCTTGTTTGTTGTTTTTGTCCCAATAATATCTGCTTTTCTAAAATCTGAGAAATTTTCAAAGGTAAAAGCGTTAGAGTTATTTATTAGTATCCTGGGGCTGTGGGTAATTACTGGGGGTTTGCGTGAAATTAATTTTGGAGATGTGTTATCTATTTTGGCCGCTATTGTATATGCTGTGTATAATTCAGTTGTTGATCTACAAGTTCGAAAACACAAATTAAATGCTCTGGTAAATGCTTTTCAACAATTTGTAAGCATCAGTCTGTTTTCAATTTTACTAGTACTATTCCAAGGCAGAGGGCTAGAAGTTTCAGGAACATATGCATTAGGACTACTAGCGTATTTAATAATTATTCCAACACTGGGAACTTTTACTGTAATTAATATTACTCAGAAATATCTACTACCATTCACACTTTCATTAATTCTAACACTATCAACTTTATTTGGTGCAATTTTTGCCTGGACTCTAGGTGGGGAGGTGGTTACAACGAATGGAATTATTGGTGGACTATTAATTTTGTTAGCAGTTCTGATTTCTCCATTATTGAGTTTGCTGAAACACAGAACCTTGACACAGAAATAAATTCCAGTATTGATTAGGTTATGAAAACTCCTAAATACGTGGTTCTTGATACTGAAGGAACTGGGCTGCACCCAACAAATAATGGTTTGATAGAAATAGGCGCCGCAGTTCTGGACACAAACTTGGAAATTATAGATACAATTAATTTTGATATAAACCCACCGGAATCCAAAATAATTTGTGAAGAAGCCCTGGAAATCAATAATTTTACTATCGAAAGAATAAGAAAAGGTCTAAGCTATAAAGATTCTTGTAAAAAATTCCATAGTTATATAAAAAAACATTTCCCCAAAGATAGGCCAACTTATGTTGCTCAGTTTTTCCCATATGATTATGCAATGATGGATTCTATGTATATGGAATCGAATATGGAGTCAGAATTTGAGGAGATTTTTACAAATAAATTTATTGATACAAAAGCTATTGTCTTGGCTGCAAATATGAAGGCAGAAATACAAGGCAAAGAAATTCCTTTTCCAGTTCCAAGTTTATCAAAAGAAGGCGGGCTAGCAGAAAAATTCAACCTCGGAGAATTTCCAGCGCATACAGCTCTAGGAGATGTTATGGCAACTGTCGAGGTTCTAAAGAATCTGGTAAGCTATATTGACATTAACTAATTTTTATTATTACCTAATATTAGAGCTATAAACCATAGTTCGTCTTATATTCAAGTAAATTGTCTGATAAAAGTATACTTTGCTTTTTTTAAAACAATTTTAGCCATGGCATTCGCAATTTTGAGTGCCATCTTTTTTGACAAAAAATAATATAAATAGTTGTTTTATGTTAAACACCAATATGTCTGAAACAACAGAAAAAAGCAGTTTTAAACAAATTTTTAACAAAGCAGTCGTGCTTGGTTTTACCTCCCTGGCTATTCTAACAAGTGCTGCAGGCTGCACAATTCCAGGACTTAGAAGTAATGATCAAGCAGTAACAAGAGGAATTTTGAAAAGAGATCCAAGCATTAGTCAGGCTTTTGGGAAAATTAATACAGTTAATTTATTAAACGGAACCCAAAACAAACAGGGTCTAACCAATATTAGTTCCGTAGAGGTTGATCAGGTATCTTCTGAAGAATTATTTCTACTAACACTAAATAAAGGGCTTTTTTATACAGCTAATGGTGGTCGGTCTTGGAGTAGGAGATATATTTATCCCGTAGATAGAAACAGCGATGATGTTGAAGCTCAGGTTGGCAAAAACGATGCGATTACCAACACCGATTTAGCAATTGATGAAACAAACTCCAAGGTAATATTTGTTGCTGGAATCGAAAACGGAAGAGCTAAAATCTTTCGGTCAGTAAACAGCGGAGATGATTTTGACGAGGTTTATTCAGAAGTAGAAACTAAAACGCAAATAAATTCTATTGCTATCGATCCAAGTAATAACGCAAATGTATTTGCAACCCTCGATAGTGGGGTAATGATCAAAAGTAGTGATTCTGGAGAAACCTGGCAAAAATTACGAGATTTTAATAATTCAGCCATCCAAGCTGGTTTTGTAAAAGAATTTGATAATACATTTTACGTTCTTCTTCGCTCAAAAGGTTTGCTGGTTTCTCCAGACTTGGGTCAAACCTGGAATGAAGTTGAGTTAAGTAGAAATAAAAGTACAATTGGTGAAAATCAAGGAAACTCTTTTGGATTAAATTCAAACAACAATTCAACCGAGAAATTCAGAACCTTTGAGTCTATTCAACCAATTAGGGCAGATAAAAATAATTGGATTGTTGTTGCTGACAAACAGCTTTGGATAACTGACAGTTTAGCAAATCCATTTAATAAATTAGTACTGCCTCTAGAGGATGATAAATTTAATTTTGCTGCAGTTGCTACAGATCCAGAAAATGGTAAAAAAAGAATATTAGCTAGTATCAATAATAGTTTATTTGAATCAAATAATGGAGGGCAAACTTGGTCTACAAAAAATACTGAAGGTTTAGGTAGTGGAGTAGGTAGTATTAATCAAATTTTTATTGATGAGTTTGATACTGATATTGTCTATTTACCTTTGATATAATATTTTTTGATTGACAAAAGGCTAGATAAATTTTACAACTAAATTAGTAATTTTATTACTTGAGGGGACAACAACTAATGATTGCTCATGGTCACAATGGTTCGTACAATAACCAGACTGAAAAGCCATCATCGGAAAATTTTATCAAAAGGAGTGTCTATAAATATTTAGCTTCCATTACCATCTCTTTGGTAATGCTGGTATATATTTTTTGGTTTATAAATTCTAGAGAAATGATGGGGATAAATTATTATGAAGATGTAATCCATCTGATTAATCTGATTAAGATGAGTCTAATGCTTATTTTAACAACTTCTTTCTCCAGATTCTATGAGAATCTGAAATCTCTGATTTGGAAATTTATGTAATGTTAATGCAGCTTTGAATCAATTTTAAAGCTGCACATTTTACTACAATTAAGTTATAATTATAAAAAAAGTAGAAGATACTACGCATATCTCCTACGATTAATAGATTCTCTTGATAGTTCTTTCAAAAATATTCTTAGAAAGTGGTGTAACTTATTGAGGTATTTTTAACCATAATTCACTTGGCTGTTTTACGGTGCAGCTGTAAATTACAATCAATCAAATAAGCCTATCTGAGATAGTTATTGGGCTTGAAGCCAGTAGAGTTCCCCATGATCCCCACCATGCACCCAATAGCTTTAATCTATGCTAATAATTTATATGGAGTATTTCATTTCAACTGTCAAGAAATCATTTGAGGCTCAGTGTTTATTGACCGGTTCATCAAATTTATATTAAATTACCAAATGTCTAGAGAATCAATAAATTTTGGAAAAAATAGTTTAATCATTGATACAAATTCAGGGCAAGTTATTAGTTGGGAAAACTCAGGTTATGATATATTGTATAAGGGTAGCTCTGATAAACGCTCTGGAATTCCCATCCTTTTTCCCTTTGCTGATCCTCTCAAAAATAATACTTTAGATGTTACCGGAAAAAAGATTGGTCAGCATGGTTTTGCAAGGAATACAAAATGGAAAATTGTAGAAAAAAATCATAATCAAATTACAATAGCTATTTCAAATAATGATATCGATCAGGAGTTTAAAAAAGCGTACCCATATAAATTTAATTGCAGTCAAAACTATTTATTAGAAGCAGGTAAATTAATTTACACTATTAATGTACATAATTTTGGAGATACTAAAATTCCTATTGCCCCAGGTATTCACCCATATTTCAACATAAAACATATTGATAAAAAGAAGATTAATATAAACAATGGAGAAGCTTTCAAAGGTGTAGATGTAAACTGGGAGCAAGAAAACACTGGCCATTTTATTGATTTTCAAGAAAAAAATATAGTTGATTTAGTAGATTATAAAGTCGAAATTTCTGAACTCAGTAAAAATAAAAGTTTCGAAAACCTAGTTATCTGGAGCCAACCAGACACCAAAGAAGATTCTGATTTTGTATGTATCGAACCATTTACTAGGAAAACTAACGGTATTAATAATAATCCAATAATTGTAAATCCAGGAGGATCCTGGGAAGCTATTATAAAGATTAAATACATACCTAGTATATGACAGACTTAAAAATAAGCATAGAACTACTAAAAAATGATCTGTTGTTTATCTATATAATAATTCATTCAATCAAGGAAATAAATAATAGTGTTATCGCATTAATCTTTTCTCAGTATATTTCTCTATTTTGTTATGAGTCATCCAATTTTCTATTCGATAATAATTCAGATGATAATAGTTCGATATTTATTAATGAGCTAAATAGTGTTACTAAATTCTCAAGAAATAAAATAAAATTTTATAACTCAAGACATTTTATTGATGAGTTTAGATCTGTATTACAAGAACATAAAAATTATTTCAATACATTTAATACTTTTCCATTTAGAGATTTAGAATCGCAAATCTCTTTTGACTTAGGTAATTTTTATCTAAATAATGATATTATACTCAGTAATCATAGTTTTTTTCTCGATGAAAGACTTGCTTGCTTTGATTCAAATACAGGTGACTATGCTCGGAATAAAGGTTATATTATGGCAAAACATGTTCAAAGACTTTTTGAGGTAAGATCGTTACGTAAGAAAGGTGTAAAAGAGGTTAGTTTTGATTGTTCAGAATTAAATAATATAATTAGTAATGATTTTATATCACAAAAATTCTATTCAAAACTTGATATCTCAAATGATAGTAATCTTAACTATGAACTAAACGGAATTATAGTTTATTTAGAGCAAAAAATAAACCAAGCTAAGCTTATACTAGATATATTTTATATAAGAGAAACAAAGCACAGTATCTTTAAATATAGGTATATCATACTATTTCATTTCTATAAAAGTTTAAAGACAATTAAGGATAGTTTTTACCATGGTATTAATAATAATTTTATGGAAAATTTTTTAAAACAAGTATTAGATAGTGAATTTTCATCTAGATTTATCAATCGTAGTTTTAGAAATATATTAGTTCATTATGGTATACCTAATAATACAATCGGTTTAAATGTTAATAAACAGTATTTTGGACTAACAGAACATTTTTTTAATGTAAGTTTTTTCGAAATGGAAAGAGTTGTTGGTGATGAATTAAACAGGATATCAACAATATTTAGTCAATACAAATAAAATATACGGTTACTTTTTTTATTTCCCATCTAATATATCTCTAATTGCCGCTGCCATTTCAAAGTCCATTGCATCAACAGCAATTCTTAATCTATTTTTTAACTCAGTTTTAGATAGTTTTTGTTGCTCCAGCTCAAAGGTATTTTGGGCTTTTACAGCATCGAAATCATCATAGGTTTGTTTACCACGTTTGGTTTTGGAACCGCTGCTATTGTCTCCATGAACAGATCGTGATTCTCTGCGCATCCGGTTTTGGTTTTTTCGCCCTTCGCCAGAATTTTCATCATGATATCCGCTTTCAATATCAAAATCAAATTTTCCACTGTCTTTTTCTACAAATCCGCCGCCGGATGAATAGGTTGCACCAGCTTTACCGTAGTCTTGATTTGTTTCGACTTCTTCACGTACGTCGTCGGCAATGGTTTTTAATTCTCTGGTTGTAGATTTTGGAATAATACCATGT
>CALIJC010000070.1 GCA_938017575.1 uncultured Patescibacteria group bacterium | reverse complement strand
GATAGGTCGGGGAGTATTTCATAATCCTTGGTTGTTTAACCCTAATATTAACATTGAAAATATTACAATCAACCAAAAAATTGATTTATTGAAATACCATCTACAATTATGGAATGAAACTTGGGGAGATGAAAAACATTACGCCAAATTAAAAAAATATTACAAAATCTACCTCCAAGGGTTTCCTGGAGCCAAAGAACTACGAGTAAAAATGATGGAAACAGAGTCTATCGAGGAAGGTTTCAATGCTATTAATAAATATCAACCCAGTTAGCAATAATCAACCTCTAGGGGTTGACATTGAGCTAATTTTATGCTAAAATAATGAAGTTCAACCTAACATAAAGTTAGGCAATTTCAAAGTTGGAGAGATTCATGAAATTTAAAGCTATCAGCGTGCTAACCCTTATCTTTATTACTTCTTTTGTTTTTCCTGCACAAGCCAACCCAAGCTTGATTGCTTTACATGCTAAAGCGCAAGAAGCTAATTGCAAGTTAAAAAATGATGTTGAGGAAGATGAGGTAAATAAAGATAATTGGAAAAGCTTTGTGAAATGCTGGGAGAACGACCCAGGCTTTCAGAAACAGCTCACAATTTTTCATCTATTACATGCAGTAGCAAAATATTCAACAAAGGAGGTTGAGGCAGGATTTAAAGATTTGGGTGTAGTAGCTAGATAATTTTACAACTTCTAGCTTTATTTAAAAATGACCTTAGTTTTAACTGAGGTCATATTGTTATCATAAATCAAAACTGGGTTGATTATTATTTGTTAAAAATATTAACGATTAGAATACAACAAAGAGATTCTTTTTGAGTAGGATTCTTATGACCAAGTTGCCAAGTCAATTAGATGAGGCAGGGTTTATTTGACAAATATAGTAAAAAGTGATAATAAATAAACATGTGATAAGTTAATTAACTTATTGCTGCGTAAGATTCATCCTTACGCCTCTTGAAACCATTCTCCTGGCATGCGCGTGCTCAGGAGAATTTTTTGACATTTTTTTTTTCTCTATATTTTAATCAAACAAGAATGTCAAAGTTAAATAGGATTGCCTTGATAGGGTCGCATGGAGTAGGAAAGGGCTGGATTTTAGAAAATTACAATCAACAACAAATACAATTACCTCCAATTAGGTCGTTTGTAACCGGATACTGGAAATCGTTTGATAAAGCAGTCATTAGAAGCTTATCATTAATAGATAGAATATATAGTGAGCGGAGTCTAATGGGTGCAGGTGAGAACCAATTTAGGGAGAACTCGCAAGGTTTTTTCGAAAGATCACCGCTAGATTTACTAGCTTATACAAAATTCCTTATACAAGAAATCAGCAACGAAAACAATGTAGAGAATGTTCATAAATTAGAGCCAATCAAGAGGCAAATATGTCTGGATTGTTATGAATACATAAGGGAGGCTAGTTTTTTGTTATTAGATAAATATATAGATGTTTTGGTATATGTACCAGTTGATGAGAAAATTTTGGAAATGAGGGGTGATCATACTGACCACAAAGAAATCCCAGATAACTGTAAAATAGTTGATGGCTTTATGAAGGAATCATTAAGGGAGTATTATGGTACTTTTGGTGAAAATACCAATAAAAATACTAAATTAATTGTGCTAAATGGGAAGCTAGAAAATAGGTTAGAGGTTCTGGAAAAATCTTTTGAAGAAATAAAAAATTCACAATTTGTACTTAATGGACACTCATTTTTTGAAAATTCCAAATAGACTAAAAGAATAACCTACAGAAACTAAATTCCATAGGTTGTTCTAATTTGGTTTTCTATTAATTTAGAAATACCCTCTCCAGCTAATAATACTAGCTTTGGTCACGTTTCCAAAGTATCCAGTATCACTAGGCCAATTAAATACTCCAGCGGCTCTCATACAACCTTGTAACTGTCTCACACGCTCACTAGTTTCGCCAAAGTTCCAGGCTTGTCCTTTTAAATCTCCACAACTAAACGCTGGAGCTGATTGACCTCGCCATTTAGCTAATGCTTCAGCAGAAACTGGTCCAAAATATCCAGTATCCCATGGCCATGTAAACACACCAGCATCTCTCATACATTTTTGTAGTGATTTAACATCTTCGCTAGTTTGTCCTATTTGCCAGTTACTGTTTTTCAACGTCTCACAATTATTAGTAGGTGTTGGCGCAGCAGCTGCTCTGTTTGAATATGCAAAATAATCAGATAAAGCTTTTTGAGTAATTGGTCCAAAATATCCAGTGGAAACCGGGTAAGTAAAGAAATTAGATAATCTCAAACATTCCTGCAAAACCCTAACATTTTCATACCTGTCTCCTATAGCCCATTTGATTTTTACTGAATCATCACAGCTAATTCCCACAGAATTTTTATTCAAGCCTGTGTTTGCCGGAGGGGTAGGTGTAGAAGTATTTGGAGATGTTGTAGTAGTCGAGCCACCTGCTGCTAAATAAGCATCAAAGGCAGTTCGAGTAATATTTCCAAAATATCCTGTTATATATTTATAAGTAAAGTAACCATTTTGTCTCAAATATCTCTGTAGCAAAATCACGTCGCCACCACTTTGCCCAATTTTAAAGTCTCTATTAATAACATTTTTTACATCGTCTTGAGTTAATTTTTCACCTTCAACACCATCAGGGGTATCAATTCTGCGAATATTAATCTCATCAATATAGTCGCTGCTATAAGTATTAGAATCAACTCCCCAACCATTAGCAGTCAAGATTTTCCATAAATTATAGTTACCCCAATATGCATGTGGTGTGTACCTATAGTTGGCTGCAGTTGCTGCATTAGACAAGAATACATTATATCCGTCCAGTGTCGTGATTGTTCTGTTTACTCGGTAAGCTTCGCTAGAATTAGATCCACCAGCTCTGGCAAAATTAAATTCTAATTGGTATGCTCCCCAGTTAATTTGATTGGCGAATCCATAGTATACAGAATCACAGACATTATTATCAGGACAACCATATCCCATGGCAGAACGAATACGTTTTTCTGGATCTCCAGCTGTATCGTAATTTGATAAGCTAATCAAAGATTGCTCTTTTTCCAAATAAGCTATTAAAACTCCTGGATTCAAATCGGGTCTAATACCAAATTTGCTGCTGGTGTTTCCATTTGCTGCGTTAAAAATCCAATAGGCAGCTGTCTGACCCTTGTCTGAAAAATTCTTCAGGGGAGAGTTGGATGAATCCAAATATCTCTGAATAGAGGCTTGGTCGGGGAATACTCTTTTAGATCTAAAGGTCTCGTCACTCATTACATAGTTTGGACTAAATATTGGAGCTGATGTGCTAACCCCTAAAACCTCAGAAGAACTCTGGGCAGAGGATTGGTTGTTTGTTGCGAGGTAATTAAAGCCTAAATTGATTAATAATACTGTATTAACTACTAAAAGTATTAGGCTCAAAAACCATAATTTAAGATTTTTGGTCATTTATTTTCAATTTTTGTTTTTGTTAGGATTTTTGTTTTGGCTTATTTATCGGCGCCGTTTTTTATTCCTATGTATTAATTATACAACACTTTGTTTGTTTATGCAAGTAAAAAGTCAAAAATTAGGAGCCACTAAACAAAATAGTAGCTCACATCCTCTCGTAATTCTCATACAGGTATTCTAGCTGAATAATAAAATCTGAACTGAATAGCTTGGTATACATCTTTGAACTGATAATTTGTTCTTGGATAAAACTCATTGAGTCATTTCTTTGCAGAAAATGATTCATAGAGGTCTTGGAGTAGTTAAATTCCAGTCTGCGATAGCAAAGTCTATAAAGAATTAGTTGCATACAGTAATAGAATCTCCAATCTCCTTCCTCAAGCTTGTATTCAGCAGGGACTTTAGAATTTTGAAAATATTCATTGAGAATTTGCCTGGTTGATACTTGAGTTATCTCTAAACTTCTTGTTTTCTGGACTAGTTCATATGCAGTTAGGTAAAAACGACATTTAACTTCAGGGTATGTCATTGCAACTTGTTTTACAATCTTTTCTTCAAAAAAGAAAAAAATCATATAAATCCATGCCATTCTTCTCATCTAGATTGACTCCTTATTGAGGTTGACATTTATGCAAAAATGAAACTAAATGAAAAAATTAATTTTGTAAACATGTTAGATTTCAAAGTCCTTTTGTACTATAAATTTGTGCCAATTGAAAACCCTGAGTTGTTTAAAAAACAGCAATTAGCTCTCTGCCAAAAACTTGGTATTCATGGGGGTAGGATTATTGTGACTAAAGAAGGTATAAATGGAACGGTAGAAGGAACAAAATCAGCCACAGACGAATATATAAAAATCATGCACAGCGATGAGAGATTTAGCGATGTTAAATTCAAAATCTCAGATAGTGACGGCAATGGTTTTCCAAATATCATTGACCCTAAAACAGGTCAACCTAAACCAAAACTGTCTATCAAGGTCCGAGATGAGTTAGTCACAACTGATATTGAAAATATCGAGGAAATAGGGCCAATTACTGGAAAAACTGGAAAATATATTTCAGCCGAGCAGTTACATGAGTGGATACACGGAGATAAAGAGTTTTACATTGTAGATATGCGCAACGACTACGAATACGAAGTTGGGCATTTTGATGGGTCTGTTTTGCTAAATGGGTTCAAAAATTTTCGCGACCTCCCAAAAGTTCTACCCCAACTAGACTCACTAAAAGGTAAAACCATTGTAACAGTCTGCACTGGAGGAATTCGCTGTGAAAAAGCTAGTGGAGTATTATTAGAGAGTGGATTCAATGATGTTTATCAGCTCAAAGATGGAATAGTTACCTATATGGAAAAATATCCAAATGAGGATTTTCTAGGCAAACTATACGTTTTTGATCAGAGGCAAATTATGGGGTTCAATACAGCAGACAAAAACCATAAAATTGTAGGAAAATGCCGTGTCTGCCACAGCCAAAGTGAGAATCTTGTTGATTATTATAATAGGAATGAAAAGCAAGAAATCCTACCTGGCCGTCATTACGGAATTGTTTGTGAGGATTGTATAAATTCCAAAAAAGTTGCCTTAGATACAGAAGTAATCAATGATAAAACTCTGAATCTGGCCTAAAATTTTTATAAAATTAGTGCCAGGGTGTTTTCCAGGCACTAGCTATAACCCACATTTCTATTCACCAAAAATATCAACTGCAGATCGTACATATTTGCGGTAAGTTATGGGGTTTTGCTGGTTAGCAAATAATGAATAAAATAAAAACAAATCATCATCGTTTAATCGTATCAATCTGAGATTAACTATGTGTTTAATCCCATCCAAATAATATTCTTTGAGACTTTTTTTATGATCTTTCAAGCTAATTACTTGATAAATTAAATGTTTTCTCTTGCAGAACCCAAACTTGCCAATCATCGCCTCTCTAGTTAGCAAGATAAATGAATTTTGAGCTAAATTTGACCCAAGAAATTCATCAATTGCATTGTTTAATTTAAATTCGCAGGAGCGATCATCAATAGAGATAAATTGCGAATCGACAGCCTTAAAATTAAACTCTAGAAAAGAATTACCAAATATGCCCCTTGCAACCACTGGGATTGTGATAGACGCTGGGTTTAATTTCTTTGATTCAACGTTGTTATCAGTGTTTACTTCTGAAGTACTTACTTCTAAGACATCTCCAGCCATTATCCATATCCTCAAATAAACTATAACCTTGTTTTGGTATATCACAAAAAACCGCCATAGTCAATAGACAGGCGGTAATCCAATTGTGAAAGCAAAGTTAGCTCTAGTTATAAAGCAGGTTTTGAAGGTCTGAAAATTGTCTCAGTATTTGCCTTTCAGGAACTACAGCTGCGATTTCCTCGACAGGTTGAAATTTACCCCAGCCAACCACATGAATATTATCAGGGTTTAAATAGCTTCTCATTTCCCAGTAATCGGCCAAAATATCAGTAACAAATTTTACCTCACTAGGGTTAACTCCCCATTTTTTGCACTGCCGGGCTGCCTTTTCTTGTTTACTAAGCCCATCTTCCAAAGCTTGAATCAAATCAAATTTATGCAGGATGTCTCTGAGCGTTGCTCTAATAAATGGTTTTGAGCCGGTTGAAATAATCCCCATATGTATTTCACTAGGAGCTGATTTGATTATTTCAGTAACCTTGCTGAAAGTTGGGACAACGTAGCTATTTCCATTAAATTCGTACATAGCCTTATATAAATTAATTAGGAAATCATTATGTCCCGGTTTCTCTTTTTCCTTATCAAATGAGGCTTTATTACAAAAACCGCTGATGACATCTAGAACCTCGTCTCGAGTTTTGTTTAAATACTGCATTTGAAATCTCAGGAACAAATCCCAAGTGTTCGCAATAACTCCATCATTATCAAATAAAATATATTTTTCCATATTCCTAGTCATAATAGTAAATTGCTCCACCAGATCTTTTAACAACTGGCTCGTAAATCCTTTTTTGTCAAAGAAATAAAGACCGATGCTATAAAATTTGAGATCTATTCAATTTAACTTTTTAACAAAAAGCGCCTGATAATTCTCAAGCGCCGTACTTCAGCTGGGTAAATTTGATTAACCTATTTGTAAACTATTGGATTTTCCGGATCCTGAAATAAGTAAGCTATATCCTTTTGAACAGTTATATTTATGGCTATCAGTATCAAATTGGTAATTGAATTTGTGTCGGTTAATTTAATCCATCCTGTGCTAGAACTAAACCGAAGTAGGGTATAAACAGTAGCAGGCTCTTGTAGTGGGTTAAATTTCTTCGTCTTTGTTAGCAGTATGTATGTATTAGCGTCAAGGTTTTTTTTATTAAATTCACGTGTCAGATTATTTAAATTATCTTCGCTTGAATAATCACTAGGCTCGAGTATTATTTGGTCCTGCACATTAAATGAGTGATTCAATATATAAGGATCTGCTCCAAGTGGTAATACATTTACTGGAAGGGTGATTATTCCAGGATTTCTTTCCAAGCTAGCTAGCATGCGATCAACCATTTTCTAATTTCATGGGTGTTATAGCATATTCTAGTGTCCAAGTCAAATATTAACAGGCTTTCAAATTAAAAAAACA
This sequence comes from uncultured Patescibacteria group bacterium, assembly GCA_938017575.1. Classification (GTDB taxonomy): domain Bacteria; phylum Patescibacteriota; class JACMRA01; order JACMRA01; family JACMRA01; genus JAAUSE01. Next base: position 4,081 of record CALIJC010000070.1, on the reverse strand, counting down.
AACTCCAGACAATTACTGCTCCGTAAAATAATGTTCCAGCAATCACTAGTAGTTTATTCCATAGTTTTGGCCTAGTTGCCTTTGGTAGTTTTGAATTTAGAACTAATAATAACGGTGCGTACAAAACCATTATACCTGCGCTAGTGCTCGCAGAAATTCTGAGCAAACTAGAAGGTTGGTTAAAATTAGGGAATATATATGTTATAAATAAAATCACCAACCCAATTACACCAACAATCTGGGAAATTCTTTCTTTGCTAGTTTTAACACCCAAACTGGTTTTTAATAATCTTCCTTGGGCATCTAAAATTGTCATTTGGGCCATGGTAAAAAGAACAGTAATTGCTAATCCAAAAACAATCCCCAACCATTTAGCTTGGTCTTTGAGTAAATCAAATTGGGTAGTTAAAATCGCAAAATTTTTGACTTCAAGACCTTGCAAAGTGGTAAATGCCAAGGCAGCCAGCAGCATTATACCAACGAAATTACCCAAATAATAAACGATAAAGTGTTCTTGTAGCATCAAATTCCACCATTTTTTCCAGGAACTTTGAGATTCTTCCAGCTCCCAGTTCACCAAGCTAGGATCTTCTCGGCCAGCTGCTGCGTAACCTTTGGATAATGTCCAGTCACTTTGAGCTAGGTTCAAAACTCCAACGACACCTCCAAACGCTAGTGCGGAAAGTAAAACAAATTTATCAGTTTCAGGTGGGAAATAGCCAATTGAGCTAAATCCATTAGCGGCCTCAGAAATAATATCCGGGCTCCATCTTGTTGAAATTATATACACCACAATGCCTAAAACAATTAATAATCCAAATCGGGCCACGTTTTCTAATATCTTGTAACTATTTTTACTACTCCAAATCCAAATTAGCCCGGCCATAATTCCCATTGCAAATAAAGCTCCTTGCCCTTCTAATCCAAACGTATAAGCCAGCATATTCCCAGCAGGTGACGCCCAGGCCGGCCAAACGAGACTGATTAAAATACTGAGGGGGAAAAGTATTCGAATCCATTTGTTTAACCCAATTAGCCCTTTGAGGGTTGTTTCTCCAGTGACTGCTGTGTATCTCTCAATTTCCATATTGATAGCATATTGAAAAATTAGAATCAGTGGCACTGTCCATAAAAATGCGAACCCATACCTACTGACTAAATCAGGCCAAAGTAGTAATTCACCACCACTTATAGAAAGAGCTACTAACAGAAGTGAAGGTCCGAGTAATTGTAATAAATTTTTGGTTGGCTTAGCCAGAGCCCATTTATTGTGTTTTTGATTATCCATATATATTTCTTGTAAAATCAAATAGTAATTTTGTCTATATTTTCTACTTTTGGCTTGGTAATCATTCTTTTTGCCTCAGTGTTGACTAAAGTTAGAATTAAAGTTTTAAAAAAAGTATATGACAACAAAATTTGATCAAAACAGTCCAGAATATAAAAAAGCAGCTAAAAGAGTCAAACAATTAAAAGAATTTTATTCCCATGTCCAAAGCTATATATGGGTAAACGCTCTATTATTTTTAATAAATTTTGTAACTAGTAGAGGAACTTGGTGGGCTTATTATACTTTGGTTTTCTGGGGTATTGGTTTACTATTCCACGCTGCCAGTGTTTATGTTTTCGACCGAGATACTTTTGACCAAGACTGGGAAGATAAAAAAATCCAAGAGTTAATGAATAAAAATAAATCAAAATAATATTAATATGTTAGAAAAAATAATCGCCCCACTTACGATCCTATTTGTATTTGTAATTGTCTCTCTTTCAGCACTCTCTTTGTTTATTGATGTTCCAAGCCCGTTAAACAGATCTGTAGGTTACAACAGGACTAAACTAGTTGATATTTCTGAGCTAGGCAGTGAAAACCTAGTTGGAATAAGTGAATTATCTGTTAGTGGTGGAGGTAAAGTTAATTTGAAAAAAGACCCTCAACCTTTTGTTGATATCCAAGAAGATAATGATAAATTAGGGTTCTATGTAGATAATGAAAAACTATATATTGGCCTGCAAAACCATTTGTGGTTCGGTAATTTTAGTAATAATAGTTATGTGGTTAATCTAGGACTTTCTGAGGTTAATGATTTATCAGTCAGTGGAAGTGGAGAAATTAACATTGATGGTCTAGCGACTACAGATTTAGGTACTAAAATCTCAGGTTCAGGGGATATGAATATAACCAACCTTCAAGCAACTACTATAGATTCAAAAATTAGCGGATCAGGTAAATTAAATATTGACGGTAAAGTTGATTCAATCGAAGCAAAAATCTCAGGTTCAGGAGAATTTAATGGTCAAAATTTAGAATCTAGTAGCGCCGAGGCAAAAATCTCAGGTTCAGGAGAAGTAAGGGTCTTTGCAAATGAAACACTCGATGTTGATATCTCAGGCAGTGGTAGGGTTGAATACAAAGGAAAGCCAGTAATCGACCAAGACATATCAGGTAGTGGAAGTGTTAGAAGGTTGAAAACAGACGCAGAATAATTAGCAATCTTTTGAGCAGGTTGACAATTTTACAATAAATAGTGAATATAATCTATATGTCATTAGTACCAATGGTAATCAAAAAAACCTTCGAAGGTGAAAGATCAATGGATCTATATTCAAGGCTATTAGATGAGAGAATAATTATGATGACTGAGCCAGTTAACGACACAATGGCCGGTATAATTGTTGCTCAGCTTTTGTATTTGCAAAGCGAGGATAGCAAAAAAGACATTACAATGTATGTAAATAGCCCTGGTGGCAGTGTTACCTCAATGTGGTCTATTATTGACACAATGAATCTGATAAAACCTGATGTATCTACAATTTGTGTTGGTATGGCTGCTAGCGCTGCAAGTGTGATTTTGGCAAACGGCGCCAAAGGAAAGAGATTTATTCTCTCTCACGGGGAGGTTATGATTCACCAACCAATGGGTGGAGTCCAAGGTCAGGCAAGTGATATAGAAATTACTGCCAAAAACATTCTTCGAACACGAGATAATATTAATAAATTTATGTCAGAAAAGACAGGTCAAAAGCTTGCCAAAATTTCGGATGATATGGACAGAGATTATTTCATGGATGCAAAAGAGTCACTCAAATACGGGATTGTTGATAAAATCCTAAATTAAATTTATGGAAGAAAAAATCGATTTAGATAACGCTAAGAATGAGGAAAAAAAATATAGTATATTACTGGAATTTCTTTTGCTGCCATGGATAGTTGTTTGGGGCTGGTATGCTGTTTTAGGACTGTTTTTGTTTATCTTTAATAATCGTAGCAACAGGTTTAGTGTTGAATTGGAGTTTTTTAATTTCCAAAGTCTGGAGCAAAGTATTCCATTAGCGATTATTAGATTATTTATTTTTAGTCTGATTCTTTCCCTTGGTTCTTTTGTTGTTTCTCATTTTCTTAAAAAAGATTTCCCCAAGTCTACTAATTTCTTTTTTGTTTTAAATGGATTGTTACTATTATTTTTTACCTTTTTAATATTTCCAATTATTACAAGTTTGCTATTTTAATTCAAAGCATATATTTAGATAGAACAAGTTAGGTTGTGGTATATTTAAAAAAAACTATTTGCAAAGATAATTTTTTCTATGTATAATTACATAGAGCATATTGTTCAATTTAAATTTGCCTATGAAAAAAAAGAAAACACAAAATTCTAAAACTTTTAAAAATTCGCTTTTAGCGATAGGTTCTTTAGTATTAGTTATTGGAACTCCAGTACTAGCTGCTGTATTAGTCCAAAACTTTATTACAGGAACTGTTAATGTTGAAAATCCTCCGATCACAAAATTACAAGGAGCTGATGCAAACTATGATGGTGATGCAAACGATGCTACTGGTTTCCTACAAGTAAACTTAGGTGGTACGATTTCTAACAATGACGACACACTAGGGACTCCAGGTTCTAACCCAACGTTACTTAGTAATGAACAGATTACCTTTAGTTGTTTCACTGGAGATAGGACTTACTATACTGATGTGATTCAATTACAAAACACAACTGCTACAGAAAGTTGGGATGTAACTTTGACTATCGAAGATGGTGTTCAGGGTGCAACTACAACTCCAGCAACAACAACA
>CALIJC010000069.1 GCA_938017575.1 uncultured Patescibacteria group bacterium | reverse complement strand
TGCAATTGTTGGTAATGTGATAGAGTTTTCTGTTGTAGAACAAGCTACTCCTTCTACCGTATCAGTGTTTGCTATGTTTGTTGGTGAGCAGATGTCGTTGTTGTCGTTACTGTCACCTGCGTAGATTGTTTGGAGGCCGGCGATAGTTGTTAAATCAGCGTTTGTCCCAGCATCAGGAGGTGTAAAAACAAATGGTGGAGTTCCTTCTAGCCTCATTATTCCTTGCACAGACTGAGAGAGATATTGATTAAAAATACCTGCAACAACAGGCTTACCTTCAGAATCAACAATAATTTTATTAACAGTTCGACTTGTATTACCAAACAAAGGTGTATAACTAAAATCTGTATCAATTGTGCCATCATCGTTTAACCGAGTAAATGACCTGTTAGTTAGTACATTTCCCTCTCTGAATTCAAACAAGCCTCCAAGATAAATACGACCATCAGCATCGATATCAGTATCAAAAATAAATCCAGTAAATCCATCCGCAAGGGTTTCACCTGCATTGAAACTAGCGTCCAAAGAACCATCAGGATTAATACGTGCTACTCCACGTCTATTTACACCATTATAAGCTTCAAAATTACCTCCAATAATTACTTTATCGTCAGATAAAATATCAATAGCAGAAACAACCATATTGCTCGAAGCTGAGGTAGCTCCAGTTCCAACGTTAAAACCAGAATCATAAGATCCGTTAGAGTTGATTCTAACAATTTTACTCGAATTATTTCCATTATAAGCAGTGAAATAGCCAGCAACGTAGATGTCATCATTTGAATCAATTTTTATTTCGTGTGGTACGCTCAAATTAATACCACCTGTAAAACCAGTCCCTGATATAAATGTTGGGTCAATATCACCATCAGATTCTAGCCTAGCAATTTTTATTGCGCTTGTACCATCATACTCTGTAAAAAATCCTCCTACAACTATCATCCCATCAGGTTGGATAGCCAGGGTTTGAATACCGCTGTTTGGACCCAGTCCTGGATCGAAAGAAAGATCAACAGAACCATCAGCTTCCAAACGAACAATATTTTGCCTAGCAACTCCATCTACAGTGGTAAAAAAACCAGCAGCAATAATTTTACCATCTGATTGAACACCTAGAGCCCTAATCTGGCCACCACCAAATCCTGTTCCAACGTCAAAACCTCCATCAATTGAACCATCAGTATTTATTCTGGCTATTTTAGAAGCTGAAGTGCCGTTATAATTATTAAACTCACCTCCAATAATTAATTGGCCATTACTTTGTTCAACCATATCATTGATAACTGCATCAGCTCCAGTAGTGACAAATGTTGGGTCAATATCAGTAGGAGCAGCAAAAACACGAAGAGAATAAATGCTTGAAAATATTAATATAAAGCTAAAAACTAAACTGGCTTTCTTCAAAATTTTTGTTAACATACACCGAAATATTATTTCAAATATTATGCTTTTAAAAACTGTTGTCAAATAAATTCAGCCAAAAAACTACGCCAATTTCTCAGTTAGTAAATCTTTGAATATCTTTGGATTCCCTTGACCTTTTGATTCTTTCATACATTGACCAATCATAAATCCAATTACTTGTACTTTACCAGATTTATATTCTTCAACGACTTTTGGATTATTAGTAATCACAGAATCAACAATATTTCCTAGTGCACCTGTGTCACTGACCTGCTCCAGGTTATTTTCACTAACAATATTCTTCACATCTTTTTTACCAGAAATTAGCTCATCAATTATTTTTACGACAGCTTTATTATTTATTTTATCATGGCTAAAAAGTTCAGCAATATCCAATAAGTTCTCATTAGTTATAAACTCCTCAATATCTTTTTCATTTTTTGTGCTAGCTGCCAAAACCGGACCAGTTAATAGATTTGCTATTGCAATAGTAAGCTCCTTATTTTTAGATTCACTTCGAACAGATTTTAATTCAATTGTGCTGTCAAAAAGATCACCCAGCTGAGATTGCCCTACAAAAGTGTTTACAATTTGCATATTTAACCCCATCTCAATATATTGATTTCGTTGATCACTTGGGAGTTGAGGTAAATTATTCAACTCAGGAATATCAGAACTAGATATTTCCAATATCTTTAAATCTGGCTCAGGAAAATATCTGTAATCCATAGCATCTTCTTTGGATCTCTGTGAAGTGGATTTATTCAAATCATCTTTCCAGCCCCTGGTTTCTTGAACTGGTGTTTCACCTTTTTCTAATAATTTCGTTTGCCTGATAATTTCGTATTCTATTGCCCGACCCAAAGATCTAACTGAGTTAATGTTTTTAGTTTCTGTTCTATAGCTAGGAAGATCCCCCGAGCTTTGCTGTGATTCATTCTGAAGTGACAAATTACAATCAAACCTCATCTGACCTTTTTCCATATCACCATCACTAATCCCTAACCTCCTAACTAGCAATTGTAGTTCATTCACAAAAGCCATAGCCTGGGCGCTAGATCTAATTACTGGCTCAGTTACAATCTCTACCAAAGGTGCTCCACTCCTATTGAAATCAACATAGGTTTTTCCTCTACTGTGTAATAGTTTTGCCGCATCAGATTCTAGGTGAGCTCTAGTTAATTCAACCGAAGATTTTTTGTAGCTACCGGTTTCTTTATCTTCAATATAAAACTCTACTAAACCACCTTCAACAATTGGGTTATCATATTGACTGATTTGGTATCCACTAGGGAGGTCTGCATAAAAATAGTTTTTTCTATCCCACCTAGTTCTTTCTGGGATTTTAGCACCCACTGCCACACCAAATTGAATAGCTTTTTTTACAGCTTCTTTGTTCAAAAGTGGCAAAGCACCGGGTTGTCCAGTACAAAATGGACAAATGTTTTTGTTCGGATCTTCTGGAGCATATTCATTCAAACACCTACAAAATAATTTCGTTGTAGTATTCAATTGTACATGAATTTCTAGTCCAATTATAGGTTGATATTTACTCATATTACTATATTTATTTATACAGATTTA
>CALIJC010000068.1 GCA_938017575.1 uncultured Patescibacteria group bacterium | reverse complement strand
ATTTTTGCTCCCATTTTAATATATTCTTCTGGTCTCTTTAGAAAATCAACAACTTCAGTTAGCTCTTGTTTAGCTTCTTCGTTTCCAGCAACATCTTTGAATGTAATTTTATCTTTTTGATCAATTTCATCATAAGCCTTTGCTCTACTGTTACCAAATGAAATAGACCTACTATTCACATCTCCTAGTTTCCTAATAATAAATAAAGCAATCAGTGCAAAAATTCCAAATTGAATCAAAAATTGAAACAATGGGTTACCAAACAACCTATTTATAAATGGCTGAGGGTTTCTATCATACACAATCTGACCTTGGTCATCACCTATCTCAATCTTTTCATCTCCTCCCAAACTCTCATTAATTAGCTCAATCACTGATGTTCCAGTTCCGCTAGCAATGTTTTTATAGGTTTGAGAATCAACATCATCTCTATCTGTTTTGGCAGCGTCTTTATATGTCTCCACTTCTAAATCAGTACTACCTTCTGTTTCAATGATTTTACTAACATTTCCATCTCTGATTTCTGAGATCAGACTAGAATATGAGTTCTCATTTCCTGATTCAGTAGCTGAAGACAGCCCAATTAATACAACAAAAACTAGAATTATTGAAATTAGATATACTAAATTTACAACAACTTTTCGATTAGCTTTGTTAGGTTTCTTTTTTTTACTCATAAATTGATTTAATGGGTCTTTGTGAATCAATATTTATTGAAAATACGCGACTTTTATGTAAAAAAACCATACAATTACAAACCACTTTTGTCAAGTAACACCAGCAATTGCTAATATAAATATATAGCAAAGGTTAAGAATATAAAATACCAAATAGAAAATGTTGCCAAATATAACCTTGACAAAAATACAAAACTCTACCTTATTATTAAGACAGATCCCAAGACAATCGGTTTATAGATCAATATTATAATAAATATACATCTATTATAATCCCTGTTGTAGGAATTAGGATCCTTTATTAATCATTATTAAATGACCATTTATGGCTATCAGTTATTCACAAAAAGTAGCCATCTTAGATCATCTAGCAAATAATGTAGCAAAGCAAAAATCTGTCGTATTACTAACTACTGCTAACGCAGAAGAGAGTCTAGACGCAGTATTAACTTCACAATTTAGAAAGAAAGCTTTTGCCGATGGTGTATCACTTCAGGTAATTAAAAATACTTTAATTAAAAAAACTTTCCAAGACGTTCCAGATTTAGAAGGTCCTACCTATTTAGCATATCTTGCTGATGGAACAGATTCTGATGAAATTGGAGTGCCAAAATCAGTTGTGCCTATAATTAACAAAGATTTCAAAGAAAACTTTAAAATTGTTGGATCAATTGTAAATGGTGAATTTATTGATGCTAAAGCTACTATTATTTTGTCCAAAACACCTTCTCTCGAAGAATCTATGGCCAAAGTCGCTGGAGGAATCAATCAGTTGGCAACCAAACTTGCGATTTCAGTCAATGAAATCCCAACCAAACTTAGTAGAGCTGTTTCTGAATACAGCAAAACAATTCAAAATTAAAATACAATATATTAACACATTATTATGTCCAAAGTAGAAAATATCTTAAAAGATTTAAAAGAACTTACACTTATCGAAGCTTCTGAGCTAGTTACTGGAATTGAAGAAGCATTTGGCGTATCTGCCGCTGCTGCTCCTGTTGCTGTTGCTGCTGCCCCTGGTGCTGCCGCTGAAGCTGCTGAAGAAAAAACTGAATTCACAGTTAAAGTAACTGATGTTCCTGCAGATAAAAAAATCTCTGTAATCAAAGCAGTTAAAAATATCCTTAATGTTGGACTTGCTGAGGCAAAAACAAAGGTAGAAAGCGCTCCTTTCGTAGTTGCTGAAAATGTCTCTAAAGAAGATGCAGACAAATTCAAAACTGATCTTTCAGGTGCTGGTGCAACAGTTACAATGGAATAAGATAATCAATTGAAATAAAATTAAAATTTAACTTATAGAATTTATGAATAAAAAAGCTAAGACAAAGTCTATTGAAAAACTTAGTTTAATGAGTTTATTTGAGGTAGGAGCTCATAGAGGAAATAAAAAATCCAAATTAAATCCAAAATTGAGAAAATCAGTTTTCGGAACTGATAAAGGAATGACCTTGATTGACTTAGTCAAAACTAAAGGTTCTTTAGAAAAAGTCTGCGAGCTTTTTTATTCACTCGGTTCTAAAAAGAAGCAAATTTTAATTGTTGGTACTTCAAAACATTTAACAACAAAAACCCAAGAATTCTCTTCAGAGTTTAAACCTGAACAAATGCCATATGTTAACCACAGATGGCTTGGTGGAACTCTAACTAACTGGCCTACTATCAAAAAGACTCTTAGCACGTTAGAGAAGCTACGAAACATTGAAGATGATTCTGAATTTTTATCTAAACTTTCTAAAAATGAGAGATTAGCAATTAAAAGAAAAAAAGAAAAGATCGAAAGATTTTTTGCAGGTTTAACTAAATTAAAAAACAATAAACCAGCAGCTTTGTTCGTATTAGATACACCAGATAATGATATTGCCATCAAAGAGGCTGAAATAATGAATATTCCTGTGGTAGCTCTTACAAATACAAGTACAACATTCTTACCTAGTAGTTTAGACAACACTATTGTTTGTAACATTAACTCAATCAACACAATTGATTTAATTTTAAATATCTTGGTTGAATCTTATAATGAAGGCTATAAAGACTCTCTAGAAATCAAGGAAGAAGAAGATAAAAAATAAAACAAAATTTATAAAATTTTTATTATGGCTTGGCAAAAAAATAAAATATTACTAGTAAGTGTTGAAACTGATGAAAACGGTAAAAAACTTGTTAGTCGATATGTAATTAACAAATCAAAAGGTAAAGGAAAACCTGGAACAAAGAAGCTTCAATTGAAAAAGTTTCACAAAGGTGTTAGAAAACACACTATCCATACAGAAACTAAATACAAGTAATCATACAATATTATGGCTTTAAAAAAGATGAAAGCAAAAACAAGAAAAGGTGCTGTTAAAAGACTAAAAGTTACCAAAGGTGGCGATCTTATTAATGGTAAACTTTTGGCTTATAGAATCAACGATAACCACAGATTGATAAAAAAATCTCGTACTCGTAAACTAAAAGCAAAAAAAACAACAACTTTAACTAAAAAGGGAATAAGCAAAAGACTTAGAGCTGTAATGTAAATCAAACAATAATTATGTCTAGAATAAAAAAAGGTGTATCTGCAAAAAAGAGGAAAAGGTATCTATTAAAAAGAGCCAAAGGTTATATAAATGGAGCTAATTCTAAATTTAGACTTGCAAAAGAGCGTCTGCTTAAAGCAGAATCAAATGCGTATATCTCAAGAAAACTAAGAAAAAGAGATTTTAGAAGATTATGGATTACTAGAATTAATGGTGCATTGGATCAAATTGGTAGTGACCTAAGTTACAGTAGATTTATTAATTTATTAAATAAATCAGGTCTTGATTTAAACAGAAAATCTATTTCAGAAATAGCTGTTAAAGATATTAATAGTTTCAAAAAACTTGTTGAACAAATTAGCAAGCCATCAGAAGCAAAATCCGAACCAAAAAAAGCTAAAGAAGATAAAGAGACTAAATCAAAACCAAAAACCAAACCCAAAACTGAAAAAAAGACAGTTAAAAAAGAATCAACATCTAAATAGGTGTTTCTTTTTTCTAAATAATTCATAAATTAATATGCAGATCTATCAACCAAAAATTACTCAATTTGAAACTAAAGAAGTTCTTTATACCAAATCCGCAGAAGTTGTTTTGGATACAATAATGGATTCTATATCCGATAATGGGCTTTCTAGGATTAGCTTATCAGGTGGTTCCTCTCCACTACCATTATACAAATTACTTGGGAGTAATCATAATTTTGATTGGCACAATGTAGAGTTATATCAATCTGATGAAAGATATATTGATTCTAACTCTTCTAAATCAAATAAAAAAAATATTATTGAAAATTTCTCTCAGGAGACCTTGGGTCAATTAAAGAATTATTTTTTTATTAACACTAGTATACCTTTCGCAGAATCAGTTCAAAATTATAATGAAGTAATAGATAGTTTAGATGGTGTATTTTTTGATATCTCAATAGTAGGAATTGGCACAGATGGACATATTGCATCTCTATTTCCTAATAGTGAGTATCTAAAACACAATGATGATTTTGTAATTGCAACCAAAGCTCCAAAACAGTTTGATATAGAGGATAGAATTAGTTTAACAGTAGAAACTATTCTAAATAGTAAAAAAATCCTTATACTGTTAATTGGTGAGTCTAAAAAAGAAATTATCTCAGAATTATTAGAAGGTCAAAAATCTGTTAAAGAGTTTCCAGCTAAATTTTTATTATCTCATCCAAATCTGCACATTTTCTTTTCTGAGTAATTATTTTAGATTATCAAAATACAGAAATATTAAATACCTCATTAATTGTTTCTTTAATGAAAGCTGGTCATGTTTAATTCCTGCAACAGTTTCATCATCATCACTTGTAATAACCTCAATACAATTATTGTAGCCGTTATTAAACTCAACTAATTCAGAAGCACACACTGTATTCATATTAAAATTCAGTGTTTTACCTTCTAATCGATACCTCCTCACAAATTTATTATAGTAATTTTCTGGAACAGACTTTGGAGAAAATATCACTGGGAATATACCAAATTTCTTTAGATAGTAATGATACACATCAAAAGGGTATTCATTTCTACCAAAAAACAAATTCATCAAAATAACCAGTTCATTTTTCTTAGATTTTTTAACTAATTCTTTTTTAACAGTATCAACATTAATTAATGGTAACCAATTTGCAATAGAACCATTTGGAATTACAACCAATTCAGCATCCTTTAATTTTGAAATAAATTCATCACTAACCCCTCCTCGTAGTCCATCAATATTTGATAAATTAAATGATTCTGGTTCAATAGGATGGAAACTATGATCAATTTGATCCTCTCCTTTGATATAACAAAACTCTTTAGTTTCACCTAGATAGTTTCCATGTAAAATCTGTCTATTATCAAAAGTCAAAACTAACTCTAAATTCTCTGGTAAAACTTTTCTTTGTTTATAAAAATCACAAACACCTTTAACCCCATTATATTTAAAAAACAAGTATGAATGCCAAATATTTCCCAGCGACGTTTTCGATTCATATTCAAACTCTTCTTTTACAGTATGATAATATTCTAAATATTGCTGTAAGTATTCTCCAAAACCTTTTACAATTTTATCATCAACATCAATACACTTTTTTACACTAACAAAAACTTCTAACAACTCATCATAATTATCACTGCGGAAATCTAATACATTAACCGGTTTATTGTCTGCTACATGAATTACATTATCCGCACATTTATCATGCAAAAAATCTGCAAAAACTTTATTCATATCACCAAATGGCAAAACTGGGTAGCTTTTTGAGCCATGTAATTTTTTATTCAAAAACCCGTTATTAAATTCCATAACCCTACCTATTATACCAGTAGAGCCACCCCAATCAACAGGCAGCATTGCAATTTTTATTAAACCTTGATAACCAGTTAAAAACTCTTTAAGAGATTTCCAGCCGTTTCCTCCACTACCCAGTATCATTATTTCTCGCAGGTCTTTTTTATGCATAGTGTTGTTAGCAATTACTTATCTCGCTTGTAGTCATCTTCAAACCTCTCAATATCATCTTCACCTGTATATTCACCAACCTGAACCTCAACAATTACCAAAGGAATTTTCCCATAATTAGCTAATCTATGTTTCACATTCATAGGTATATAACAACTTTCATTTGGTGGTAAATCAAATACCCAGTTGGATTCGTTCTCGCCAGTTCTAATTTCTACACTAGCATTACCACTTACAACAACCCAGTGTTCGCTACGATGTTTGTGCATTTGAAGTGATAACCTATGACCAGAATTTACTACAATCTTTTTAACTTTATAATTAGGGCTATCCTCTAAAACATAATACACCCCCCATGGTCTTGCACCTACTTCTAGATATTTATCCTCTTTAAACTCTTCTGGAACCTGTGCAATAATTTTGTTATCGTTCTTATCTTTAGTCATATTTATATTAGAAATTTATTAAGATTAACATTCTAAATTAAATCAAAATTTTATACATGTCAACCTCTATTATCTATATAAATTTAACTATTTACACAAAGTCTTTTTAGTAGCTCCAAAGAAAATAAATAGACATTCGAATTATATCAAAAAATAAATAATATCATACAATCTATAACCTAAAAAAGCTTACTAAAACAAAGAACTCCCCATGTGGGAGTAATTGTTATTGGATATATAATGATAAATCGATAAGAAAGTAATCAAGAAAAAAAATCTATTTCCACCAGTATAAATACTGGATTTTATATTAAATTTTTACCTAAGTGTGTAAGTAGTTAAACATACATAACAAAGTGTTAATCTTTATCAACAATACGAATATTGAAGACATTTCTCCTTAGAAAGGAGGTGATCCATCCACAGCTTCCGCTACGGATGCCTTGTTACGACTTTAACCCAGTTCTTGGTTTCACCTTCTACCCCGATAATTCGAAGTTTTGGGGTGCCCCCAATTTCCAGGCCATGACGGGCAGTGTGTACAAAACCCGAGAACGTATTCACCGCGACGAGGCTGATTCACGATTACTAGCGATTCCAACTTCATGAAGGCGAGTTTCAGCCTTCAATCCGAACTGAGGGTGGTTTTAGAGGATTTGCTCCGTCTCGCGACTTGGCGTCCTGTTGTACCATTCCCATTGTATCATGCGTGCAGCCCTAGATGTAAGAGACACGCTGATCTGACGTCATCCCAGCCTTCCTCCCGGTTAATCCCGGGCAGTTTCTTTAGACATTAAATAACTAAAGATTGGGGTTGCGCTCGTTTTCGGACT
>CALIJC010000067.1 GCA_938017575.1 uncultured Patescibacteria group bacterium | reverse complement strand
AAATCAGCTAGAGGCATCAAATTATCCTGATAGATTGACTGACTTTTTGGAACAAAATGCACCAAATTTTGGCTTCAATTTATCCTACCCAGAAAATTCTACAGCCGGCGCGGGCTATGAACCATGGCACTGGGTTTTTGTTGGAAATGATACATATAAAAACTCTACACCATTAGAATCTTTCGTTATAGGTTCTCCAAGTTCTAGCTCCCAAAATTGTGTTAGTAGCTCTAATAGTTCAGGTAGCGATTTGGCAGGTGGTGATGGATTTATTATTCCAATGTCAGGTGTGTATTTTAGCGGATTCTATAGAAATAGTGGCGGCTATCATGGTGCTATAGACATTGCAGGGCCAACTGGAACTGATGTGTTTGCTTCCAAAGATGGGACTATAACAACAGCACTGGATGGTTGTCCTGATGTAGGATTTCCAGGCAGTGGATGTAACGGTGGAGCTGGTAACTATATTGTTATTGATCATGGAGACGGGTTTGTAACCAGATATCTTCACCTCCAAAATGGAAGTTTTAACGTAAGTGAGGGAGATGAGGTTAAACAAGGAAAAGTTCTAGGCCTTGGGGCTTCGTCCGGATCTAGTGAAGGACCTCACCTGCATTTTGAAATTATTAAAAATGGACAGCAACAAGACCCTTGTAATATAGTTCCTTGTGGCAGTATTAATGGAACTGTAAAAGCTGGTGATAAAAAATAATCAATATGTTTAAAAATCGAAAACTTATAATAATAATTATCTTGGGAGCTTCCCTGGTACTTGGGTTATTGTATTTTTTTGGGATAAACCCTATCTCTAACCGTGATAGTTTAGATGATATTGGTGAGAATATTTTACAGTTAAATAATGATACTCAGGATTTGATTGGGTTTCAGGATTTAAATAGCCCAGGTAATCAAGAAAGTGAAGATTTTGAATTGGTTGATCTTGCTCCTTTATTAGTTTCGCAGTCTGATGATTATAATTTTTTGCAAATTGATTTATCTGTTGAGAATTCACTGGATAGTGCATATTTGAGAAAGATTGCAAAAGAAAGTAGTGATGAATTTTTTCTAGCTGATTTAGGGTTTATTCGTTTTGAAAATCCTATTTTTACTGATTTTATTTTGTTTCAAGATAAAAAAACCGGTGAAATCACAACACCTCCAACCAATGTTAGTGATCTCTTTGAATTTGAATACCAAAATGTAAAATATTGGTTATATTCAACACCTGGCGAGACTGATTTGTACATTTCATTGGAGAATTTTGAAAACCCAAGGCAAATTTTATTAGGCGGTAGGCCTCTAAATGCTTTTGAAATAAAAGAGCAATCAAATGGAGTTTTTTGGATTACTTCTGGCGGGGAAGATAGAATAAAAAGATTGGTTAATTTAGATTTTAATAAAATCCCTTTTGATAAATGGTCAGATTTAGATTTTTTGGATGAGAGGTTGAATTCCTTAAGGATGTCGAATAGTGCTGATTTAATTCAATTAGAAAATGATATTGCTTCTTTGGACGATAACCCTAATGATGACATTTTAGAATATAATATTCAATATAATACTTTTGACTATTTTGTAACTGAAAACAATAAAGTAATTCTGCGAGTTCCTGGGATTAATAATCAATATTGGCTGCTGGATGGTGAGAGAATTAGTTTGGTGAAATTGGATATTTCTTTTGACTCTGGTGATGGTCTTATTACCTGTGAGAATTCAGAAAACATCTGTATAGTCTATTTCAGAGATATAGGTATTTATAAAATTGATTTGAATGATGTAGAGCCAACTGCTGAGAATATATCACCAATAATTAATGACTCCGGAGATGGGATTATTACAAAAAACATTCTTCAAAGTTTTAACGATTTGGGCAGAGATAGTGAAAAAATAATTGAATATTCTGAAGGAAAAGTATTTTTATGGTTCGATGGGGCTAGGTTTACTTTGGGCGATTTTGATAGTTAAAAAAGGTTTTATGAATTACATTTTAGTTATAATAGTTTCATATTTTGCAAAGATAATCAGGTTGCTTTCCAAAGTATTAAAGAAAGGAAGTGGTACAAGTTTGCCTGGATTAATTGTAGAAACTAAACTGCCATTTTTGGTAAAATACTGGAATAATAAATATGAAAAGGTTATTTTTATTACTGGTACAAATGGAAAAACCACGGTTAGGAGTTTGTTAAATCGAATATATTTAGAGGCTGGAAATAAAACAGTGACTAATATTGGAGGTGCAAATATAATGAGAGGCATTGCTTCTAGTTTGTTGTTTGATTTGGATATTTTTGGGAAAGTAAAAAGTAAGATACTAATTTTAGAGGTAGAAGAAGCAACCCTGCCAAAATTGACTAAATATTTGAAACCTGATCAGCTAATTCTGACAAATATTTTTCGAGATCAGCTTGATGCTTATGGAGAAATTGACCAAACACTGGATTATTTTATTGAATCAATTAATAATTCTAACCCTCAAATAATTATAAATGCAGATGATGATAAACTATTAAACATTCTAGATTGGAATCAGAAAAATGTGATAGGGTTTTCTGTCGATTCTAAAGATAAGCCAGGTTTTGAAAAGTCTGAAGTTAGTAGTTTTCAAATTGAGAAATTGTTTACAGCAACAAATTTGGAGTTTAGTAATTTTCAAACAAGTTTTGATATTTATTCGGCAACTGATAAACTTTTCGAAGTAAATGATTTCAATTTATCCGGTGTTTTTAATGTCTATAATTTGCTAGCTGTGTTTAGCTCTCTGCCACAAAATTTTAATAAAAAACACATTCAAAAATCTATTGCAGAATTTAATCCAGTGTTTGGACGAGGGGAGGTTATTTCCTTGAAAAAAAATCATAGAATGTTCTTGGTAAAAAACCCGGCTGGATTTGATCAAGTACTAGATTTGATAAACACAAACTGCTCCTCGAAAAAAGTCAATTTGGTAATAGCTATAAATGACAAAATTGCAGATGGTAGGGATGTTTCATGGTTATGGGATGTTAATTTAGAGAAATTTATTAGAAATCAAAAACTAGGAAATATTATTACTGCTGGTAGTCGTGGTTTGGATATGTTAGTTAGAATGAAATATGCGGGAGCTGAGATTAATCAAAAGAATAATTTTAAAAATATTAATGAATTGGGTAGTTTTCTTGATTCGACACAAGATGATTATATAATCTTGGCAACTTATACTGCAATGCGAGAAATTAGGGATGAGCTTTCTATATATACAAACCTGCCAGATATCACTGATAAAGGTAATTAAATTAATAGTAGATATGTTTAGCAGAAGAAATAATACTCAGGTTTATGAATAGTAAAATGAAATAGAAAGTAGTCAGGAATAGGGTACCCTGGAAATTCGATAGAATTTGTAGGGAGAAGGAGTTGCAAACGAAATGATATGTAATTTTACGAATAGTAAAATGAAATAGAGTGAAGTTTATTACGACGCCTTGACAATAATTACTTTTAATATTAGGTTTCCCACATAAACAAAACTAAAATGGCGGTAGTAAAAAAGAACGAAGATAGTTTGGTTAATTCCAAAATGGTGGATGATAAACTCAAAACTGGTCCTAGGCCAAAAGATGATTCTTTGACTGTGGAGACCAAAAAAAGAGGGTTTATTCGAACAACCATTGAAGAAGTCAAAAAAGTCGAATGGCCTTCATTCTCATATGTTCTAAACTGGACTCTTGTGATAATTTTATTTACTGCTGTTTTTTCAGTTTCTTTAGGTGTTGTTGATAATGTGTTTAACTCAGGTTTAAAATTTGTAGATTGCACCTCAATAATCACGCAAGCTGAAGGTGATACAGATACTTCAAATGTATTAGGAGACTGTTCTAGAGATTTCCTTTCAGATGTTACCTATAGAAGCTAATTTTAATTAATAATTTATATATGGCCTCAAGTTCAAAAGTTGTACAAAATAAAGATAAACATGCTGTTAATGATGTAAAAACAGTATTAGATGATAACAAACCACATTGGTATATAGTCCAAACTTATGTTGGGTTTGAAGATGCTGTGCGAAAAAGCCTCGAACAAAAGATTTCCAACCTTGGATTAGATAAAATGATTTTGGAGATTTTCCTACCAACTAAAACTGTAGTAAAAACTAATGCCAAAGGTGAGAAAAAAGAAAAACAGGAAAAAGTTTATCCTGGTTACTTGTATTTACACGCAGTTTTGAACAAAGACATTGGTTACCTTATTCAAAATACACAATATGTTTCTAAAATTGCAGGAACTGGTGATTATGCAGTTGCTTTAGAAGATGGTTACGTAGAGAGACTCAAAGAGCACCTATTAGAAGAGAGTCAAACTATTGCTAGCGTTGCAAATACAAACTACATTATCAATGATTTGGTAAAGGTTATTGATGGTCCTTTCAAAGATATGCAAGGAAAAGTTTGCGGTATTGATACACAAAACAATAGAGTAGATGTATTGTTGAGTATTTTTGACAGAGAAACGCGAGTAGAATTAGATGTTTTGGAGGTGAGAAAAGTGATTGTCTAAAATAAATTAATATAATACTGGCCGGTCTTCCGGTCTTTTTTTTTGTCGAAAAACTGATTTGACTTTGGTTGTATATTAGTCTTTTTATAATAATATGAAAAAAGAAACTGTGACTAGTAGAATATATTCAATTATTTTCAATCTATTAGATGAAAACCCAGACGGCTTGAGATGGGTTGATTTAAATAAGATGATATTAGAAGTTGATTCGTCGCTACACCCTAAAACTGTAAATGGCTGTGTGTGGAAATTAATTGAAAAATATCCAGATCAGGTGCACAAACCCTCTAAGGGTGTATTTAAATTGAAAAAATTTGATATTTAGGATATTATTAATAAATTGTTTTAGCACTTTTCGAAAAGTTAGTCGAGGTAATTCCTCGACAGTTGTATTTATAAGTTTTTTGCAAGGTCGTTTAAGAGGAGTCCAGAAATTCTTTGGGAATTTTCTTCTGGAATCAATTTGTGAATATTCCAATTTACTATGTATCTAACTTTATCAATTTGATTCATTGCTATTAGTAGTTGAATTCTTTGAGCAGGGTTTAATTCTGCTCTATAAAGTTTTCGATTTTGATTTTTTGGTGAGTTAGATATTAAATTGTAAATATTTTGGATGAGCATATTAAACTTTAACTCAACCTTATTACCTATGCTAAATTTTTTATAGATTTTTCGTATTTGGGTTGAGAAATATTCTCTTCCTACTCCAAGCGCATTTGCTGCGTGGGTTAAATTCTTGGCTAATACAGCTAAGTGTACATAGTGGATTTGTAGATCAGTTAAACCTTTTTCGTAAAGACAGTTTTCAACATAAATAAAATTCTTTTTAACATAAGTTATCTCTTGAGTGATTTTACTTCTTTTACTTCTTGCTGTCTTCATTTTTCACCACCTCTGAAACTGATTCAGTTAAATGTTATTTATATAAAATGTCAATAAAATACTAGGTCAAAGAATTTCTTTGACCTAGAGTATTTAACTTTCTGAAATAATGAGTTGAATTATTTTTGGAATTAACACCTGGGAATTTAACTTTTTTGACTCTATGATGGTTATGATGTGTTTAAAGAAAAATTCATCTGCTTCAGAATCTTTTCCTGATGCATACAATAGTTGCATATCTTTTAAGATATTAGAATTTACTTTATACAGCTCTTGGTCTTCACCGGGGTTGATGATTAGACTAATACCATGATGTATAAATTGAACTAATTTGGAAAATTTATTAGTGGTTTTGTTATTTATACCAGCTTTTTTATAAATAGGAGTCATGAAATGAGAAAAATAACCAGGTTGAAGCCCTAAAGCTTTGCCTGCAGACTGTGAATTTTCTGATAATAAGTGTATATGAATTATGTGAATTTCATTGTCAGAAAAATTTTCTGAATGGAGGAAATGTTGGAATAAAATTACATCCTCAAGAATTTCATTAATTTCTGTTTCTACAGATTTACGATCAGCTGATTTTGGCATTTGTTAATCTCCCCAAGGTATAACTAGTGGTAGTCAACCATATAAAATGATAATTGTCAATTAAAACAAACTATCTCCGTTGTTTTTTTGTTCATGGCGAATTAGCCAATCTTTTCTGTAGATATCATCTTCGTGTCCTGTGATTGTCCTTTCTTCTGTTACAACTCTGTGATCGGGGATTAGTAGCTGCATTGGATTAGCGTGCACAATCTGACCAATAACCATTACTGCATTTAGTTTGTTTATTTTTGCAGCAATTTCACTAAAGGTTAGGGTTTTACCGTATTCAATTTCTGTTATGGTTTGCCATACTTTTTTTTGTAGAGGTGTTCCTTTAACCAAAGTTGGTACATCAAAAGAGTTTCTTTTACCTTCAAAATATTCGATTATTTGAAATGCACAGTCTTTGAGAACTTCTGGAGCTTCTTGGTCAATTAGCTTGGGCGGCGTTTTATCCTTTTTGCTTCCAATAAAATAAACTCCTGTAATATATTTTTCCCTCCCTTTTATTTCGATTAATCCTAAAGGTGAATCAATAAGTAGATTGAACATGTGGTTTTTTTTGATTAAACACAACATCTCAAGTTTATGCAAGTAAAAAAAGCAACCAAATGATGTATTCGATTGCATTATGAGTAGCTTTCAAAGAAAATTTTATTAAATTTTGGCTTCTGAAATTAAATTATTCGCATTCTTTGCCGCTAGTTCAACCAAGTCAAAATAAGCTTGATTGTACTCACCTCCTTTATTAATATCTACTAGTTCTGGCTTGCTTCTTTGATCTACAATTGATCTGGAAGCAGAGACTAGGCCTCTATTTCGGGTAATTTTGATAGTATCTTCTATAGAGCCACCCTGGACACCAACACCTGGGTTTAATAGATGTAGGTTAGGGTATACATTGCAGAAAGTCCTTAATTCGCTTATATTAGTTGCTCCAAAGACACCACCAAAATTGGGAATGTTTTTAATTTGATCAGCTAAAGAGTAATACAGCGGTGCGTTTAGGTCACTACTAATCAATGAAAAATCTCTTTGTAGTGAAATTGTCTGAGGGTTTGAGGTTAATATCAAAATATAAAAACCTGTTTTAGGAAATAACGTTGATAAACCACTAAAACTATCAAACCCTAAATACGGATTAATCGTTATTGCATCAAACTTGAACTTGTTTTGAATATCAGTAATAGATTCATTTAAGGAATGTTTAACATCACCTTCTTTTGCGTCATAAATAATTTGTATTTCCTTTTCACCAGTATTAAAGCTACGAATATAGGTTACTAATTGACGAATAACTTCGTCTGGATTTATGAATTTACTATAGAATTTTCTATTGATTTTAAATGCACAGGCATAGTCTTTTGTGTT
>CALIJC010000066.1 GCA_938017575.1 uncultured Patescibacteria group bacterium | reverse complement strand
TATTCGTGAAGTAGATTTGATTTTACTAGTTTTGAGAAAATTCCAAAATGACGATATTGTTCACGTAGAAAACCGTGTAAACCCAGGAGATGACGAAGAGATTTTAATGCTAGAATTAACTTTGGCTGATCAAAAAACCATCACTTCTGCAATTCCGCGGCTAGAAAAAGAACTCAAAGCTGGCAAAGACCCTAACGGTTCAATGAAAATTGCAATTTTAAAAGATCTTGAAACCGCCTTGAATACATCAAAACCTGCATCTTCAGTAGTTTTGGACGAAAATCTAGACAAAGATATCTATAAATGGAGAAAAAGTTTGAATTTGCTAACAGACAAACCTATTTTGAAACTAGGAAATATTTCTGGAGACTGCGAAAATATCGAGTATGCTACAGATTTTGATATCGATGTTTTGTTAGAATCATCACTAGCCGACCTCAGCAAAGAAGAGAGGGTTGAATTAGGAGTAGAAGGAGAAACCGGGTTAGATAAATTAATCCAAGCCTGTTATAGTAAATTAAACCTGGCGACCTACCTCACAGCTGGAGAAATAGAAGCCAGAGCCTGGACGTTTACCAAAGGAATGACCGCTCCACAATGCGCTGGTATTATTCACACAGATTTCGAAAATAGTTTTATAAAAGCAGAGGTAATCAAATATGATGATTTCATAGCTACAGGCAGTAGAAAAGCCGCAATAGAAAAAGGCTTAGCTCGAACAGAGGGTAAAACCTACGTTATGGTTGATGGTGATGTAGTTGAATTCAAAACTGGAGCTTAGAAACATAACCATCTTCAGTTAGTCCAAAAAGACCAAATTTTTATTTATCCGAAAATCATTACTGTATTTTTGAATCTCTGTTGTATTCAATTGATCTAATGTAGTCATAGCTACTTCAATTTGTTCATCAATCTTGTATTCCTCACTATCAAATCTATAATTCACCAAAATATCTATATTTTCTTTTTTCCACAGTAAATCTGTATTTATCTTAATTTCAGCAAATTTTTCTGCAGATAAACCATACAAATCACCACTAGATTCGATAGAATTTAACAAATTATCAACAGCACCGCCTAAAACAAACCCTTCACGGCACTTTTGTTCCAAAGATTCCATTAGATTTGCTACAAAGTCATTATATCCCGTTTTTTTCTCAAGCAGAATTTTTTTCGCATTTAACAATTCAGCTGTTTCATTCGATAAATTTATATAATTATCCAAATATGGTAGGTTTTCTAAGCTTTCCTCAGTTTCTTCTACGTATTTTCCTTTGGCTTCTTCTATATTGGCAATTTTTAAACTATCAGCTTTGTTTTGCTCTATTATACCTTCTCTGTCATAAGAACATTCCAATGCATCGTAATCGTTAAAATTAATTAGTTTTACATCCAAAACAGAAGACAAATTAATGTCATTATAAGCCTCAACCTTGGACTTATTTACTTCTAATGCCGAAGCCAGAGTGCTAGCCGGCCGAATTCCACCAAGCCACAAAAACCCACTGGCGACAGATAGAACCAGAGTCAAACTAACCAGTATTTCGGCTAGATCAATGTTAAATTTTTGTTTTTGTTTGATGTCCATAGCTACTCATTATGGGCGGCTAATATTTTTTGTTTAATCCCCTGTAAGGCTATTTAATAAGCCATTTATGGGTACCTAGATCAACCAACATCCAGTGTCTATATTTCGAAAATACGATATACATGAATAACGACAATGGAATGCTCAAGAAGAAAACTATATACAAGTTTTGGAACTGAGCAAAGAACAATTCTGGTTGGCTAATATATTGTTGAAAGTTCATTGTATATTAATTATACCATATATATCATAAACGTGCAAGAAATTTTAGACTTTTTTGTTTTTACTGCCCATTACTATAAATTTTGACTAATCTAAAAATCAATAATATCTTTGCAAAATGCTATCTGTAATAATACCTGTTTACAATGAACAAGAAACCGTTAACCAAACAATTACTAGGGTTAAATCCAATTACCCAGACAATCTCCAGATAATTGTCAGCGACGGAAATCCCAATTTTTCAACATTATCCTCTATCCAGGATAAATCAGTAATCAAAGTCAAATCAAAACCTGGCCGGGGAAATGGACTAATCGATGGCGCCAAAAAAGCCACTGGAGACACTCTAGTTTTTCTACATAGCGATACGATTTTACCCAAAAATGGATTGGAATTAATTGAAAAAACCCTCAAAAAACCTGAAATTGCTGGCGGAGCCTTTGATTTAGCTATTGATTCACCTAAATTAATTTTTAGAATAATTGAAAAGACAGCTTCAATCAGGTCACGTCTCAGCCGCATTCCTTATGGAGACCAAACCATATTTGTACGTAAAAATATATATGATAAATTAGGTGGTTTTAACCCTCTCCCAATTATGGAGGATGTTGATTTCATGAAAAAACTAAAAAAATCTGGCCACAAAATCCAGATAATTGAAAAAGCGGTCAAAACTTCACCGCGAAGATGGCAAAAAGAAGGGATAATCTATACCACCTTGCGTAATTGGCTATTAATCTCGCTCTATAATTTTGGTGTCTCCCCAAATAAACTAGCCTCCCTATACAAAAGAAATAAATAAACCACCTCACAAATACGAGCAAGGTGGTAGTAATAAATACAGTATAGCATCAGTTAGCAAATCAATTTCGGAATACAATTTTAACGTTCCCAGTAAAATTACCAGAATCTCTCTCGGATGGGATCATTATCTTACTATTTAACTCATCATTTTCTGGATCGATAACAATCTTGAACCAGAAATTTCCTTTTTCCCGAACCTCAAAAAGTTTTAAATCAAAAGCCTCAAAGCCATTATATGAGGATTCAATATATAAATGCGCATAGCTACAATTATCATAGCAAGTTAGCTGGCATTGAATGTGCCCAAGAATATATAAATAAAACTTGGTTTCGTTTATATCATCTCGTTCTTTGATTTTACTAAAAATATCTGCCAAAGAAAACCGAGAATCATTATAAGTTGAGATCGCATACTCGATACGGCTCTTTTCAGCAGCCATAACAACCCCCAAAAAATACTACTTCAGAATTAGCATGCTCTAAACTAAATGTCAATAATTGACACAAACTATTTCCCCATCTATTTTTTCCTCATGAAAAACTTAAATCTCAGTAACAAACTCCTAGGTTCACTCATAGTAATTTTTGGAATTTGCGGTTTTGTAGCCTCATTTGTATTAATTCAAAATAAACTTAGCTACTTGGCCAATCCAGATTTTGTACCTAGCTGCAGTATTAACCCTCTATTAGATTGTGGAATTGTTATGAAAAGTAAATGGGCATCTCTTTTTGGATTTCCAAATATGATAATTGGGCTAGCTGAATATCCCATGGCTATTTTAACCGGTTTATTCGTTACCTACAATAAAACCAACAATAAATATCTAATGCGGTTTACCTTAGCTCTCTCTGGTATAGGTTTATTTATTAATATCTTATTAATGTACACTAGCGCTATTTTAATCCAAGCTCTATGTATCTGGTGTATTGTTTCTATTTGCTCAACTGCTGGCGTATTCTTCTCCTTGCTCGATTACAACATGGGATTAACTCCACCAAAAAATAAATATCTAGTTTGGTATAGAGAAAAAGCTCATTACATAACAACTATCGGATTCTATATCGCCCTATTTGCCTTTATTTTAATTTCTCGCGAACTCCTTAGAAATGGCGCTATCGATCCAGAAGTTATGCCGAATCTATTTTTCTGGGTTTAGCACCCTCAATAAGCATTGACAATATAGCCAATACTAATAAATTCTAATTAATCCATGGCTATTTACGGATTAGTAGACTGTAATAATTTTTATGCTAGCTGCGAAAAAATCTTTCGACCAGATCTAGCCAATACCCCAATTGTTGTACTTTCTAACAACGACGGCTGTGTTGTCGCCCGCTCCAGTGAAGTAAAAAAATTAGGTATACCAGCCGGAATCCCCTATTTCAAAGTCAAACACCAGCTCGAATCTATCGGGGTTAAAATTTTTTCTAGTAATTATACTTTTTATGGAGATATTTCCAACCGAGTTATGTCGGTGCTGCGAGAATATACAGGCGAAATAGAAATTTATTCCATAGACGAAGCTTTTATAGATTTAACCACCACCCCCAAACCAGAAAACCTAGGGAAATTACTCCATAGTAAAATCTCACAAGGTGTCGGTGTCCCAGTCTCTATTGGAATAGCCAGCAGCAAAACCCTAGCTAAAGTAGCTACTGACGTAGCCAAAAAAAATCCCCAATATGGTGGAGTCTATTCAATGTTAGATAAAAACAGTGTTAACAATATACTAAAAGATTTCCCTGTTTCCAAAATTTGGGGTGTTGGGCCTCAAACCACAAAATTCCTCAACAACCACAGCATTTTTACAGCTCTTGAGTTCATTAACTGTGAAGATGATTGGATTCGAAAAAATTTAAAAATCTTGGGTTTGAAAACGGTTTGGGAGCTGCGCGGCAGAGACTGTATTACTATGGAAACATCACCAAAAAATAAAAAAAGCATCCTCTCGTCTCGCAGTTTTGGTCAGCCTGTTACCAGCCAAAAACAGCTCCAACAAGCCATCAGCAGTTACATTGCAATTGCCTGTAAAAAATTACGTAGCCAAAAATCTGTAGCCAATTATCTCCACGTTTTCGTAAGAACCAATAAACATAAAAAACACGAATTACAACAACACAGCAGTCAATTAATCAGATTACAGACCGCTAGCAATTACACCCCAGATTTAACCAAAGCCAGTCAAGAAGCAGTGACTAAATTATTTCAACCAGGCTACAAATACAAAAAAGCCGGCGTAGTTTTAACCGGCCTCCATCCAGAAAACCAAGTCCAAGAAAACCTTTTTATTCCTAGCGAAAAAACCCCCAAGCAAAACAAGGCTATAGCTGTTTTAGATAGAATGAATAATCGCTTTGGACGTAATAAAATTACCCTGGCCAGCTCTGGAATTAAACCAAAATGGATAATGAGATGTGAGCTACGTAGTAATCAGTACACAACAAATTGGCAAGAAATCCCAAACATAAAAATCTAGCGAAATATAATTTCCAGCAGCTCCTAGCAGAAATTGACATTTCACCCTTTTGAACGTAATATAAATATATGACACACATAGTAGTAATTGGATCAGGATCAGGAGGTTTAACAGCAGCAATTGGGCTGGCCAAAGTTGGATACAAAGTAAC
>CALIJC010000065.1 GCA_938017575.1 uncultured Patescibacteria group bacterium | reverse complement strand
ATCCACAGTCTTTGCCTAATCGAAGCTTTTTCCAGCTTTTTTTCTTGCATATACAGTAAATTTAATAGGTCTTTTTTGACTAAATGTCAAATGAGTAGGAATAGATATCTGTGTCAAAATTATCAAACGAATTTCTAAAATCCAGGCTTTCTCACGAATTTGTAGTTCTAGAAGGTTTCCATCCAGTTAAACATGCTATTAGATTTGGTGCAAAAATAATAAAAATCTGCAGTAATAACAAACAGCAAGTAATAAAATTAGCGCAAAGTAAATCTCCAGATATTATTGATTTCCTGGAAAACAATCTACATGAAATATCCCAAAGCGAATATAATAGTTTGGCCCCAAAACCTCCCAAAACAGGTGTTATTGCCATAGCCCAAAAACCAAAAAATGATTTAGCAGAAGTTTATAAAACCAGTGGAAAAATAGTTTTTCTGGAAAATGTTAGGTCACTAGATAATTTAGGAGCTGTGATTAGAGTTTGTGCGGGGCAGGGTATCCAAGCTGTTCTATGTTCAGGTTCAATTGATCCATATCATCCAACTTGTATCAGGGCGAGTAGGGGTCTACATTTTGCCTTGCCTGTAATTAAAATTAATGAACTCCCAAATTCGCATAAAAATATAATTGTCTTTGATGAAAATGGAGAGGATTTCTCAAAAGTCGATTATTCAGCTAATTCAATCCTAATTTTTGGAAGTGAGAGATCTGGAGTTTCAAAAGATTTAAAATCCACAGCTAACGAAACACTCTCTATCCCAATGAAATCAGGTGTTTCGAGTTTGAATCTTGCTACATCAGTAGCCATTGCAATCTATAAGTAATTTTAGTCATCAAACAGTTTACCTAATTGGTCTCTTTGTTTGTTAATATTCTCTTGTATCAACTTTTCTTTCTTTATAAATAGTTCAGGAATACTATCGGCATTAATTTGAGTGTCTTTATTAAGCTCATCGTATATCAAGTAGTATTTCTCTTCAGGTGAATAATATTTGTCACCATCCAAGATTCTATAACCAACTTCGTCATTATTTTTAGGATTGATTGCCTTGAAACATACAATTTCATCATCAATCAATTGAAAAGAGAATTTTGAAAACTCTGGATGATCTTTTATAATAGATTCTTGGAAATCTAGATAGTCTCTATATACTGGCTCCAGTTCGTCATAAGGTGTACTATTGATATGTTGATTGATTAATTCACGTTTGTTTTTATTTAATTCCACTGCTTCTAATGTTGAATTAATGTGACCGATTACATCAGGATTATCCAAAGTTGCATTTTTATAACTATCACTTACTTTTGATCTCAATGACTCTACATCCATTGCAGACTCAAAAATATCACCATTTTCAAAATCGATTGAACCAAACTGAATATCGTACCATAATTTTCCATACAGTTTTTCACTTGTAACTGTAATCGTACTTGTCCCTTCTACAAAACCGTCTTCAACTGAAAAATTATCAAATTCTGGAAAGTGTTTTGAAACATCAGCAATAAATTTGGTTAATGTCTCTACTAATTTCTTAGCCTCAGGGTTGAGTATAGGGTTATCTTGATTAAAAGCATTGATAATATAGTTAAACTTATTGAAATCGCTTAAAATAATTATTTTATTATCATTTGTGTGGTATATAAATTCTTCTTGGAAAGGATCATATTGAAATTCTAATCCTTCTTTCGCATAAAAAGTTACTATAACGTTGAAATTACTAGCCCCTTCTTGGTTTGGGTTTTCTATTCGTGCGTCTGGGTATAGATTTGAAACAGTTGCAATTACCTCGTTTAAATGCTCAATTTGCCTCGGACTAAGAGGAATAGAATCCATTTCTGGTTCAGGATTTTCAACTTTTTTTGGTACTTTAAAAATACTTGATAGTAAATCATCTGTATCTATTGAATATTCTACTTTGCCCGTAGTCATGTCAAAAAGAGTATGTATTGTATTAGCTTCTCCAACACACTCTCCCATCTCATCCATTGCCATATAATGTCTATCAACTCCATCATGCTCAGGAGAAAAAAGAATATATGAAATACCCTTTTCTCTCACATTTGGGTTATTTAAAACAAGACTTTCAATAGTACCATCATCATAATAATCTATTGCATCTTCATCGATTACAAACCCTGGGTAGAATTCCTCCATTTGAGTTTTCATTAGCTGGATTGTCTCATAGTTTTTTATCAATACCTCCTTTTTGTAATTTTGGGAGTTTTCTGGGTTATTCTGACTATTTTGATCTTCTGGTTTTGGTTCAAAGCTCATATTTGTTTTGTTTTAGTGTTTAATATACTAATTATATCGTATAAAACAAGAACTGTAAATATTTCCGGCTCATTTCACAAAATCTTCAAAAACAACAAGCTTATTTTTCAATATTATCCTTGATTGTCTTTTTTAATTTCTCCAATTTTGGACTAATCACTAGCCTGCAATATGGTGCAACATTATTTCGATTGTAGTAATCTTGGTGGTATTCTTCAGCTGGAAAAAACTCCTCAATTTTCTCAACTGTAGTCACAATAGGATCGTTGTAATTTGATTTAATTTGAGCTATTACTTGGTCGGCTGTTTCTTTTTGAGTATCATCTTTATAAAAAATAACCGAACGGTATTGGGTTCCAGAATCATTTCCTTGTTTGTTTAATGTTGTTGGGTCAATCATTTCAAAAAATATTTCCAAAATCTGCTCCAAGCTAACAGTCTCTGTATCAAAAGAAATTTTTACAACCTCCACATGACCTGTATTTCCTCCACACACTTCGCGGTAGGTTGGGTTAGGTTTTTCTCCACCCATATATCCAGAAACAACCTCAGTTACGCCAGGAACTCTTTGGAAAAAAGCTTCGATACACCAAAAACAACCACCACCTAATACTATTGTATTAATCATATACAGTTATTACGTTTTAGAGGATGAAATGTCAATAATTCGTGATTATATCCTGAAAATAATTGTTGTTCTCAAATCTTTTTCTGCCGTTTCTCGAGGATTGTTCAAGTATAACGAATAAAATTCTTTACCGTTAGGATAGTCACTCATTATTTGTTTCCAAGTTTTAGCAAGCCCTTTATATGAACCATTATGATCAAAAGCAACGAATTCTCCTTTGATATCTTTTCTCGGTAAATCAACATCGACTTGTTTATCTACTGCTACACCAATCCAGCCACGACCAAACCCTGGAGCAGATTCAATCATCCCAGTACTCCAATCAACACCAACATTCATTCTAACTAGCTTATCGTGTAATTTTTTATAAGGAACCAAAACTGGCATAAACATGGCGTAAAAACCTTTCATCGTCGCAAAACTTGCATCCACTTGTTTGTGGTAATATCCTTTTTTTAATTCATTCATAATATCTAAGTTTTAATAATAAAATTCATTACCAAATATGGCTGAGTAATGTTGTGGGCATCTCCTCCTCCTGCATTGTTAGAATCAGTTGTCCCAGTTGATCCAGTAGCATTTGCCACAACCACAGATCCACCTCCAGCTGTATTGTTAGTGTCCATTGTGTGGTAGTGTGGGGGGATTTCATTTAGTCCGAGTGTATGAGTTTCAAATCCGCCATTTACACCTACAGCTTTTGCTTGACCTCCTCCATCAACTAATGTTATTACTTCTCCAATTAGAGCATTAGCATCAATCGCCGGGAAAATATTTATTGCAGCTGAGGTAGAAGTAATAGTAACACCAGCTGCGTCAGAAATGTAATATGTCCCAGTTGGCCCAGAAGCAAAAGTAATCCTAGTTCCTTTAGGAAGGTAAATAGATTTATCAGAAATCATGCTGACACTTGTAGCGCCACTAGTAGCTGCCACAGAAACAGTAATTACAGGGTTTGTTACTACACCAGCTCCAACAATTGATCGACCTCTCATATCAGGGACGTTAAAAGTTGTTGACCCATCTCCTTCACCATATGTTGTCCCAACCAATGCAAACAAATTAGCGTAAGTTGTACGACTAACAGCAGCACCATCACAACTTAGCCAGCCTGAAGGTACAACAGAAGCAGCTGTTTGGAGAATTACACCAGGTGGATTACTAGCTAAAGGGCTCAAAATAGTAACCCATGCTGAGCCGCTCCACCTCCTAATTTCTTGAGTAATTGTATTTATATAGCAATAACCATCATCTCCAGCTCCAAGCCCCCCTGGGTCAGTGGTTGCAAAATTCAATCCACCACCATTTGGCATGAGTTGAGAAAGATGGTCGTTGAGTGTAACCCCCCAGTTAGTATCTCCTGTAGTTGGTCTATTTTTTGGCATATTTTAATAGGATTCTTCAATAATATTCTAAATCTAAAATATATTTGCAGATATTGCAAGTAATAATTTTATCCCACTTCAGTTTCTTATTTATATGGCATTAGAAGTAAAAAATCTAAACAAATTATATACAAAATATTTTTTAAATTAAATTTCCTAATACAAAAATTATTATATTAATTATTTAACATTTGAGTTTTGTGAATATCTGTTTTATATCTCGATTTTTGGTATTTTAGGTTTTATCTTGACTAAAAAAAATATCTAACTAAAATTTAAAATTACTATTGACTATGAGCTCAATTTTAATCTTAATATTCGGTAGCTTAGTTTTATTAGTATTATTCATCTGTTTAACGTTATTCACACTGAGTTTTACAATATACAAGTGGGAAAATGATAAAATTTCAACACTAACTGATAAAATTAAACCTTCTGAAAAGAATATCCTCAACAAACGACTTGCACTCAAAAGCAGTTCGCCAATTGTCGATATTCCAAAATCTAAAAAGAAAAAAGCAATCAAAGCTGTGAGCAAAGCAAGTAAAGTCTACAAAAACTCGATCTCTTCGTTGCAGAAAAATGACTACCCTGAGTGGGTAAATTCTTCAGTAGGGGAAATCAGCAAATTTAAAAATAATTCGTGGAAATCTACCAAAAAACTAGTTTCCCATTTAATCAGTCTGACAAAACCAATTGAAGAAGCCAAAGCCGAAGAAGAGAAAAAAACTCTAACCGAAAAAATTCTTAAAAAACTTCCTGGTAACTATACTCCTGACATCTACGATGATAATTTTGATGAGATTAAAGCAAGAAAAGAAATAGCCAAAAAAGATGTTTCTGAAGTAGAAAAAGAAAAAGAAGAAAAGCTAGAAAAGGAGGTAATCAAAGAAATCTCAACTGCTCAAAAAGCTCAGCAAGCAACGCTTGGATTGGCAAGTAAATTAAAAACTGACAAAGATGAAGATCTAGGACTATTTGAAAAGTTAGAAACCAAATTACTTGCAAAATTACAAGACTCTGGAATGGCGGATTATGATATTTGGTTAGACCTAGGCGATCTATACGCCAAATATGGAGAAGACAGAAAAGCCAAAGAAATTTACGCCTTGGTTCTAAAACATTCTCAAGAAAAAAACCTAAAAGAGCGAGCAACAAATAAATTAATTGGATTGTAGTAACCAAAGATTGACATAATTGCTGTCATATTTAATGATTTGCTTATGATTGGTTATATTTCAGGAAAAACAGCCGGCAGAATTGATGGAAAATTACTACTCAAGTTACCTAGTGGTTTAGGCTATTTAATTGAAACCTCACCTGAAGATTATTACCAAAAAAACGACACAATTGAGCTATATATTTATGAATCCAGGAAAGAAGATAGGCTAACACTCTATGGTTTTCGAACCCTCAAAGACAGGGAGTGGATGGAAAGATTATTAAAAGTATCAGGAGTAGGGCCGAAAATGGCCGCTCAAATAATATATTATCTAGGAGGTAAAAAATTATTAGAAGCAATTAATCAAAAAGACGCCGCAGCATTGAAAGGTGTAAAAGGCTTAGGTGCTAAAACTACCAAAAAAATTCTATTAGAACTATCTGGGGATATGTCTGTTGAGGAGATGAACACAATTGGCAATGGCAAAAGTCAAACTGTTACAGATTTCACTGAAACACTTGCAGGGTTAGGGTATAGTCGAGGGTTGATAGTTGGAGCTATCACAAACATGAAAAAAGACAAGGTTTGGGATGAAGGTGATTTAAAAGAAATGGTAAAAATCGGCCTAAAATATCTATCAAGCAGATAAAAAATATAACCCATTCATTTTCTAGCTGGTATCTAATTGCTAGCATAATTTATTTTTAATTGAGCTACTCATTTCTTATCCTCGAACTATGAAAACAAAAACCAGAAATTACCTATATTGTCAATTAATCATTAGGAACCTTTCGTAAATCTTTTTCAAAGATTAAGTATACCTATATATTCTACTATATTTGCAATATAATTTGTGAGATGTGGCTGTAGCCACATTGTCAAATTTATTGTAAACTAGAGTTAATATAGAGGTGTAGATAAATTTGACTAAAAGAATTGCGACAGGTTCTTAGGGAATATTATCAGGTTTTATTTGACAAAAGAGTCTTTTTGAGGTAGGGTTTATTATATAAACATGAGGAGCGAGAAGCTAAAAAAACATGAGTAACTATAATTATATCTCAGTACTAGTTATTTTTATTGTTATTGGATTTAAATCGCAATACTCCCTTTTAGAAAAACTATCTCCATTTTCATCTATTAAATTAGATCTAATGGATTTATATAAACTCTTGATGGTTTTATTGTTCATATTTTTAGCAATTATATTAAGACTAATAGGGCTAGGAAATCCAAACCTTGAGGCAATTGTCATTGGATTTTTTTGTGGAACTCTTTTGCATTATTTGTTCTATTATAGTATTTCAGTAATTGAGGAGTTTCGCTCTATCTAAGGTTTATAGGTGTCGATGAATTATTTCGACACCTTTTGTTTTTTACTTTCAATTCCAAATTTAAAATCTTTTCCAAAATCACTGCGATATTTTCTACTTTTGAAAATTGTATCCCATAAACTAAATATCGTTGAAAAATTAGTATTACTTTCTGACAATTTCGTTGAATGGTGAATTTTATGAAGGTTAGGGGTGATAATAAAATAACTCAATAATTTATCTAGTCTTGTCCCAAAACTAATGTTGCTATGTTGTATAATATTCAGTCCTAGGAAAATAGCTTCGTAAAATACAAAAAGCTCAATTGGAATTGATAAAATATAAACCAAGGCAATTCTTGGAATTTGCGACAATAGTACTTCTACAATATGAAACCGGAACGCACTTGTCGAATTTAGCTGCTCATCACTATGGTGGAATTTATGAAACCGCCAACCCCACTTGGATCCATGCATCAAAAACCTATGCCAACAGTAAATATAGAGATCTAGAATCACGAATGAAAAGCCAAAGTACCAAATTGAGGTTGACATTTGTGAAGAAATCAAATTAATTGGGTTAGTAAACACATACCCAAAGATAATCCCAACAGTAAAGCTGGTGATTATAAAATTAATGGTTCCAATCAATCCATTATATAGGTAGTTTTTTGTTTTTCCTGATTT
>CALIJC010000064.1 GCA_938017575.1 uncultured Patescibacteria group bacterium | reverse complement strand
GGTTTTTATCAGTCAGAGGAATTAGCAAAAATCTTAACAAAAAACTTGTCTTTTTGGTGTGTTGTTTTGTTAAGAAAACACGGTTTCACAAATTTGTGTTACCTACTAGCTTCTTTGACTGAGTTTACACAACTTATCTCTGGAGTTTCAAATCAATGAAATTTAACTTGAAGACTATTTCTTTTTCAGTTATTTTTTTGGCATTTCTTTCAATTTTTGGAAATGCCGCCAAAGCTCAGACTGCCCCAGCCCCTATCGCACCTGATAGCGTGATCGGCGCTCCCGGAGCAGTACTGACCAAGGACAGCATCAATGCTGCATTTACTTCGGCTGAGACTGCCAATGGAGTTGCTACTAGTGCGGTGGTGTCAACTGGAGCAGATCCAGATGATGTCTATGCTGCTGCCAAAGTAGGCAGAGTATCTTCTTCAGATAATTTCAATGAAGATAACGCATCCTCTGATGGTGCTACAGCAGTCGCCGGTACCCGGAAGCGTCCTGGAACACTTGAGTTAGATGAAACCGAAGGTGGCCTCGAGGTAAAAGTTGAGGATCAGGAGCCTGTCTCAGGAATCTAACTTCTCTATCTTCCATTAGCTAGGTGATACTAAGTTTCTAAACTTTGTGAAAAGGGTTTAGGAATGTAATCAACTTTTCACAACGATGGCTAGTATTTAGGTACTAGCCATTTTTACACATTTTATCGAGTTCAAAATATTTATTGGACTCACAAAAAAATTAAATTCTAATTATTATTCTATGTTTGAAAAACGTAGTCAACGAAATATCAATCTTGCCCGTAAGAGGCGTAAAGAAGCTATTGCTCAAAAAATTGAAAAGCTTCCAAAACTGAATAAAAAGAAAATTTTTAGCTTGGCTGTTTCTGCTGTGGCTGTTTTGAACTTTAGTATGGACTCAGGTAAAGCTGCTTTTGCCAGTGAGAATATTAGCTCGACTAATTCTATCAACCAATTAGAGCAACTATCAAATCAAAAAAGTCAGGAATTTCAACATAACACAACAACTGTTGAAAACCTTTCTCGCCCTAGTGAGACAATTCAACCAGAAATTAATCAGAATAATTCAGTAATTGGTATTGATGAACTGGAAAATAATTTTGATGAGCCTTTGGATTTGAATATTAACCCAACTGAGATTGAAACACCCACTAATTCCAAAGATGATTTAATTACTGTTGATGAGCTAGAAACAGATAACACTATCCACGTCTACCCTAGCAAAATAGAAAAAATTGACGCAAAAACACCTGTAACACAAGAGGATATTAATGGCGACGTATTGGCATTTTTAGAAAACAAAGAAAGTCAGCTGGATAAATCACTAACGGCTAATACTTACCAAGACTCTATTGAAATTACAGATATTGAATCTATATCTCAAGCAGAAGTAATTCCAGAAGTAAAAAAAGCTATTGATTTAGAGTCTAACATTCCTCAAAAAGTAAAAGAGAGGCTAGGGAAAATAAAATCTCATGAATCTCTTGGTTACAAAAATAGAGACTCATTCAAAAACGAGATTCCAGATCCCGAGCTAGGTAGTATTGTCAGTTCTAGTGATTTAATTAACCAATCTGAAAACGTAGAAATTATTGATAATGGCAGTGAAAACCCAACTATCAAAACAACAACCAGGACAACCGAACTGGGTGAATCTACTATTAATCATAAGACTGAATACGAGATTAATCAGCCGAGTTCTACAGATTTTTTGACTTTTGAAATAACCGGTCTTCGAAAGAATAGCAAGACAGGTCAATATGAAAATATTATCGGTGCTCAGTCAGGAAAGATAGAAAAGAATGGATCTTTCAATCCAAAAAAAACAACAAATAAAAGAGCAAAATTCTTTAAAAAAAGCACACCCGAACCAGTTAGTCAAAAAAACGTCGATACATTCTTGAAACCTGGAATCACCTCTAGAGCAGACCTGTTTGGGATTAGCAGAAATATAACCGCCCCAATAACCACCCAGATTGATGAAGAAAATATTTCATATAGTAGAGAGGATTACAAAAAAAATAGGCAAAAAATATCTATAAATGAAACATCCAGAACCACAAAGGGAGATAAGAATAAAACGACAATTACTAGAAAAGATATTAGTATTAATTTAGTAGAAGATAATCAACAAAATCAAGCTTTAAATAAAAAATATATTAAAGCAAACAAGCCAGTAAGAAAGTTTAATCCTGATTTTGAGAAAGATGGAAAAACTTTTAAAAAGCTAAAACAAATAGCAAAAAAATCTCAAAAAGACAATTCAGTTAAACAATGGCAAAAGTTCCAAAATGAGCAATCTAAATCTACCCAACCAAATACTGGAATCCAGCCAATTAGTTTTAATTATTCTAAAAACATAGATAACCAGACTCTTCTTCATAGACAGAAATTACTACAGAAATTATCTAACTTAGCTCACACCTCTGTTCAAAAACCAACTATTGGATATAGACAATCTACTGTAACAACTAAGAGAGGATCTTTAACTGGAAAATTTACAGGATTTGATTTTGGATTGCAACAAAATAGGGATATTAAAACAACGACTAGTTTAAATAAATCAACTAAAAACGTTCAGAATGTTTTTCGTGTAGGAGTTGAGAATGACAATGTTGACACTACAGCTATAATTAATGGTAAAAAGATCACTGATAATTCATTTTTATTTGGTATAATCGCTGGATATGATCGTGAAAATTTCCAAACTAAATCTACATTGACTCGTCAGTACTTTGATAGAAACAACATAACTGCCGGGGTTTCAGCTGGTATTGCAAAGAAGGATAAATACATCTCAGGTAGACTCAGTATAAATCACGATCTGTTTGATAATAAACTATATCCTAGAATTACTCTAAATGGAGGAATTAACAATGGTAAATACGGAGTAAGCTCTAGCATGAATTTATCTACTAATCCAACATATTCCAACCCTAACCAAATAATTATTAATGGTTATAAGAATATTAGAAATAAATCTCGAAATATTGCTCAGATTTACTCTAATCTAAAATTTGGAATTGGGTCTAACCATGATTTATTCAGAGATAAAAGCACTTTTGGAATTAAAGTTCAACCTTCCAAAAGATTAGTGATTGATTTATCTCATTCCCCAAAAATTACCAATAACAGTATCTCTGAATCGTCAGCAAATGTGAGCTGGGTGCAAAAATGGGGTCAGATTTTCGGTGGAGTTACCAAAAGAAAATCTTCTACAACAATTGGTGGAGGTGTTAAAATTAATACTAGCAAAAACTCCCATTTGAAATTGAACCTGCAGCACACTTCAGATACATTTAGGAACGAAAATGTCGGAACTATTCAGTTTGTAAAAGGTTTGTAGAGTTTACTTGCAATTATTTGTTAGTTATGTTTAGCTAATCTATATGGACATCAGCAGTATGTTATTAGTGCTCATTGCATTAATTGGTGGAGCCTCATTTGCTATCTTTCCAATGGTAAAACAATCATGGATGCAGACAATCAGTAGACTGCTAATTATTTCACTACCTTTTGAGAGAATCCCAAGTGTCGATGCAGCTGGAGTTAGTATTAGAATTTCCCAAGTTTTGGTTTTGATTGGGGTGTGGTTTTTTTGTTTATTAGTTTTGAAAAAAGATCAAAA
>CALIJC010000063.1 GCA_938017575.1 uncultured Patescibacteria group bacterium | reverse complement strand
ACTAGAAAGGTTCCCGCCTCCAAGCTCTTTTGATCCAAGGAGCTTAAATTTCAACCACCACAAAAAAGAACCAACTATATCCATATAATAAGCTTCGACAATTTCAAAACCTGCTTGCTCCATCTTGGATTTCATTTCTTTGAGGCTATAGCGTCGGTAATGACCAATTGATTTATCAAACCCACTAAAAAGTAACTGCATGGCTGGAGAATAAGTTATTATATACCCTCCTTCAACAAGAATATCATGAGCATTCCTCATCTCATCAACATCGTCTTCAACATGCTCTAAAACGTTATTATATATTACTGAATCAAATTTTTCCTTGGCTAATTTTTTGGATATTTCGTAAGTAAAATTCTTTTTATATTTAATTTTATCAGTAGAAATTCCATCCACAGTCTTTTTCAGCAATGGATACATTTCATTGGACGGCTCCAAACAAGTAATCTCTAGATCTTTTTTTCTTTGAGATATAATTTTAGTTAGGGTCCCTATACCAGCACCTACTTCCAATAGATTGGTTCCTAAATACTTTTCGAAATTATCAATTATCCAATTATGGTAATTAACAGCATTGTCCATATCCGTAAGGTCAGAACCTTCATAAGTAAAGCCTTTTTCTCCAGAAAAATTAGAAACTCCCATAATCAATATACTACGAATTTTGTAAAAAGATATTATCCCACATCCAGGTCTTCTGTCAAGAATCAACAAAAAAATGTAGGCCAAGCAGAACCCTAACTCTACCAGTAGATTTGACTATTCTGTTGTTTTAATAAAGAATATTTTTAAAACCAAGTATGAAAAACAAGGAACAAAAAAAGCTAAAATTGATAATTCAAATTAATTGTCTAAACGAATCTGAGTCATTACCAATAGCATTCAAAGAGTTACCCAAAAAAATACCAGGAATTGATATAATAGAAACCCTTGTCGTTGATGATGGTAGCACAGATAACACAAGCGAGGTTGCTAGAAAATTAGGAGTCAATCATATTGTTAGACACAATGGAAACCGTGGACTGCCCAGGGCTGTAAACACTGGAACTCTAAAAGCAATTCAAGAAGGAGCTGATATTTTAGTTAATACAGACGCAGATAATCAATATGATGCTAGAGATATTGAAAAACTAGTTACGCCAATTGTTCAAAAAAGAGCAGATTATGTCTATGGGCAAAGGCCAATAATGAGCATCGATGAATTTTCTACAGTAAAAAAATATCTACAACTTTTGGGAGCTAAAGTAGTTGGAGTAATTACTGGTTTGAAAATTAATGATGCTGCAAGTGGTTTCAGAGCAATGAGCAGTGAAGCAATGAAAAAGTATTTCTTGTTAGCTGAATACTCCTCCCCTCTAGAAGGACTTATTCAAGCTTCAATGAAAAAACTAACCATAGAGGTTGTTGACGTCAGAGTTAACCCTTTTTTAAGACCCTCTCGTTTATTCAAATCTAAATTCAAATACGTTTTTAAATCTGCCACAATTATCTTGGATAATGTCTTAATATATCGTCCCCTGCAAACATTCCTCACTCTTGGAACAGTGTTCTTAATTTGTGGATTCTTTTTAACAGGTTATCGAATTTATCTACTGAGCTGGACTGATACTGATTCAACTCATTTAACATTACTCATGGGGGCAATTATGACGTATATATTATCCCTTCAATTATATTTCTTAGGATTATTTGCACGTCTACAGAGGGCCAACAAATTGGTAAATGATGAAATTCTATTTCGAGTCAACACAAAATTATAGTAATAATGTATGAAATTTCCAAAACTAACTAAAAAATTTATTAGCTCAATTTCTTGTTTATTACTGCTAATTTCAGTTTTACTTGGTGGTTATTATACTTTATCAAATACCTACTGGAGCGATGGAGATGAGTTCCATTACATTGTAATGTCAGAAAGTTTTGTTAATGATAAGGATTTTAATTTGGAAAATGAATTTGAAGAAAAAAACTACCTCTCACATCATGGCAGAGAAGAAGGACCTCATGGGTATTTTACTAAATTTGGAGATCTCCGCAGTCACCATAATATTTTACTACCAATTCTAATTGCTCCTGGTTATATTGCGCGAGGCTTACTTGGTGCAAGAATAATAGTTTTTGTTATTTGCTTAATTAGTTTATATGCTGTTTTAAGATACCAGGAAAAACTAAAGTTCTCAAAAAATCTGAGCAAAATAACTACTGCACTTTTCGTAATCCAAATGCCAATAATAGTGTATAGCCAATATGCCTACACAGATCTAATTTCTGGATATTTTGTACTATGGGGTTCTTTATTTATTTTATCCTATTTAAATTCAAAAAAACCATTTCATTTACTACTGGCTAGTACAATTTTTGGATTAACTTCTTTCTTACACATTAAAATCATACAATACGCTGGTTTAATTCTTGGATTTTTCTTTATATGGCATATCACCAAAGGTCTAAAATACTTTAAATTAAAAAAAATATTCAAAAATAGAAAAAATTGGATAAATGGGGTTTATACATTTGCTCCATGGATTTTATTGAACCTGCTGTTTGCATATACAATGTACAGGTGGTATGGAGAGTTTAACCCCGCTGCAGCTCATAATTTAGCCATTGCAAATCAAGATAAATACACAACATTTTATACCTACAACCCTGTCATAATTCTAAAAAATTTCTTTGGCTTATTTATTGGTGGAGAATCTGGATTACTACCTAATGCACCACTTTTTGCACTTTTATTTCCAGGACTCTGGATCTGGTTTAAAAAAGACAGGAGATCGTTCTTTATCTTTGCCTTACCTACAATCTTATTTTTCATAAGACAGACAATGTTCGTAAAATGGAGAACCTGGGGACCACCTGCTCGCTATCTAATGGTCATGCTACCTATAATGATTCCTTCAATTGCATATTCATTAAAATATTTATCCAAGAAAATAATAGGCAAAATAATAATAGCAATTATATCAATAATTAGTTTTGTTTTCTATATATTATTATTCAAATTAATGCGTGGTGGGTATCCATCCTGGACTAATTACAACACTTATTGGCAATCAATATTTGTAAAAATACCCGGGGGTGAAAGTTTATCACAATTAACATTCATTGATTTGATTAATCCAAATTCTAATGATATAATAAAAATTATCATAAGCGTAATTATAATGGTCATTCTTTCTTGGTATATAATCAAAATATTCAAAAAAGAAGAGGCTATAGGATAAAATAACTTGGCTTTACAGAAAATAAAATACACAATAACATATCAAATATGAAACTAGAAGATAGCGTTGTAGATCAGTTTACCGAAAAATATGAATCCTCAGGTAAAATTGGAGATTTAATCATAAATAATTTCTACACAAACCTGCAAAGACTCTACAAACAAATTGAATCTGAAATTAGCAACATCCACGAGGTTGCTTGCGGTCCAGGATTTTCTACCTATAGAATTTGGGAGTTTGCACAAAACAAAAAAATAACCGCAAGTGATTTTGAAAAAGATCTAGTAAAAGTTGCTGGAAAGAGAGTTGCTGATGTAAAATTTCACCAAGAGTCTATATATAAAATTGATAAAAAACATGATTTAATTTTTGCCTTGGAGGTATTAGAGCACCTAGAAAATCCTGAAAAAGCAGTAAAAGAAATATCTAACAAAATCAACAAATATGCAATCATCAGTGTCCCTAGAGAACCTATTTGGAGAGTCATGAATCTAGCTCGTTTAAAGTATATTTCTGGACTAGGAAATACACCTGGGCACGTTAATCATTGGGGCGCGGGTGGATTTAGTAGTTTACTTGAAAAGCATTTTGAAATAATCGATAAAAAAACACCACTGCCATGGCAAATGTACTTAGTAAAGAAAAAATAGTTGGTAGCAGCAAATTTGTTGTTAAATTTCTAATTGGAACTGCCATTAGTTATGGTATCAACATTATTTTAACTTTTTTTTTAACAGAGCTGGTTAGTATTCCATACATAATCTCTTATTGTATCACTCAGGTTGTTCAAATTAGTTTTAGTTTTTCATACAACTCAAAAATCTTATTTAAAAGTGGAGTTTCTAAATGGATATTTGCAAAGTTTTTAATCGTCCTGTTTACTACAGCCATAATGAATATATTAACCGTAAAACTATTGACAGATTATTTTGCTGTGTACTACCTACTTTCAATTTCTCTCAGCCTAGCTTTCTATACAATAATAAAATATACTATATATAATTTCTATGTATTCAAAAAAGCTAATTAATAATACGAATTAGTTATTCCTTATTTCAATCTAAATTGACATTTATTTGATTTTACAAAATATTAAAACTTAACAATATGACCAGTAAAGCCAATGTAGTTAGTCAACCTTACAAAAGGGTCTATAATTTTTTTAAATCAAAAAAATCTATTTATATCTTTAATATAATTATCATTATTACTCTAATAATATTTCAACATAGGTTTTGGCTCTATAGTAATATTTACATAAATTTCTCTAAACAAATTGGTACTGGTGGTGCCACTTATCAGAGTATTTTTGTATACCTTCAAAATAATTTAAACTTCATAAATAGGAGTCTATATTCTCTACAAGCTGCGCAGTATACGTGGTATGATAAAATTTTTGTGATTAATGAGTTTAATTATTTTCCTAGTTTAATTTATGGACTTTTTTACTGGGTAACAAAAAATTATATAACTAGTTTTAATCTACTTTTTTTTGGGAATTTAATATTATTACAAATAGGTGTATATTTTTTAACAAAGCATTATACAAAAAATAATATAGTCTCAATATTTGCTGCGTTATTTGTTCCGCTAAGCCAATCTTTTAAAACATTTTATACTCATCATATTCACGCTTCTTTATATGCAGGACTACCTTTTTTAATTCTTTTTTTGGAAATATATATAAAAAATAAAGATTTATCCCGTAAAAATAAAATTTGGTTGTTAATGGGAGTTTTCACTACACTTTGTTCGATTTTATTAAACGGGTGGCATATTATTACTTTTTCTTTTGTTTGGATAATTATTTGGTTAATATCTAACAGCCTAAGTATTTACAGAGTCTTTAAACACAAAGCAAAAAAGTTTTATGCAATTCTAGGAGTGGCTATTTTGGTTGTAGCTCTATTGGTTCCAGTAGCTCTTCAGATCCAAAAAAATATTAAAATATACTCAAACCCTAGATCAGAAATTGATATTTCAGCAACTAACTTGAACACACACTCTTTTTGGTATGGAAAACCCATTTCCTATATAGATTCCAAAATTTCTGGATATAGTACTGAAATTATTGATAAAACTAGGCCTACACTTGAAAATCTAAGACTCTCTTACCCAGACGCACTTAGTTCAATAAGTTTTGTAATTGGTAATATAGTTTTTATTCCATGGTTATTTCTTTTAATAAAAAAAAGAGGTAAATTTCATCCTACAGAATTTTCGCTATTATCACTATTTTTATTCACACACTGGATAGCCTTAGG
This sequence comes from uncultured Patescibacteria group bacterium, assembly GCA_938017575.1. Taxonomy (GTDB): domain Bacteria; phylum Patescibacteriota; class JACMRA01; order JACMRA01; family JACMRA01; genus JAAUSE01. Next base: position 5,795 of record CALIJC010000063.1, on the reverse strand, counting down.
ACCTTTTGTTAAAACTTTTGGTTCAATTAATCTACAAATTGTACTACCCCATTACTATATTTATAAGGTATATTTATTGTTTCAATCAATTCGAGCAATTTGGAGAATTACCTTTGTAGGTTATTTGGGTTTGTTGATTTTATGGTCAATGATAATATCAAAATTAATGAAAAAATTCATATATTCACGCACTTCTTCAATTTTGAAATTCTATTCCAATTTCATATTAATAGTATGTTTGGTTATATTAATGGTATATGTAAATGGTTTGTGGGTTGGTTCATCTGAATTAGCTTTTCAACCTAGCTCGTTTTGGAAAGAGAACTTTGATAAATTAACAAAAAACGGGCCTGTGGATTATTACAATATAGATTTACCTGGTAGATCAACATTGGATGCTGACCAGCGCAATGTTTCATTATTTTTAGGAAAATATAATCTTGATAATAAAAAGCAACTGATTAATTTAGTTAGTGGCGCAGGTGCAGGATCTTCAATAGATTCAGATATACTATCAAATCTACAATCAGATGAAACAAGGTATAGCCAATTAGCGACAATATTATCTGCAAAAAGCGTTGATGTTTTAACAATCAAAAATCGTCAAATAGAAGACAAAGAGTTACTTGAAAAAGAAGTTAAGAAATATTACACCAAATATAGTGAAGATAAATACGACTCTTTTTGGAAGCTAAATGAAAAAACTGATGACGTAATTAATGAATTAGAAACTAAAATTTCAATTTCAGATATCCAACCAAGTGATGGTAAAATACATGGGTTTTTTAACCAAGAAAATAATTCTGAGCAAATTTATGTAAACCTAGAAAAGGTTATAATGGAAAAATATGAAGTTAAAATTGAGTCGAGTAACTCAGTGTTTACTAAGGAAATAGAATACCCTTCCACATCAGTTTTATTACCTGAATATGGCAGAAGCAAACTATTTGAAATAAATGTTAAAAAGCTTCTGCCCGGAGATTATGTTTTTAAATTATACAAAGAAGGTGAAGAAATATTTTCAAAAAATATAGAAGTCATTAACAAAATTCAATATGATAATCTAATTAAACAAAACCAAGATGAGCTTAAAATTAATTCTACAATAATAAAAAATAAATATCAAAGAAGCTTTTCGTCACTTAAAAATCTAAAAATGGATCTAAATATAACACAAGGTGTGTTAAGTAGCTTCCCTAGTGATTTAAATTATCAAAATGAAAAAGTATTTCAATCTCAATTTTACTTAGAAGACCAGTTTGAATACACTTATAACTTTCCAGAACATATTGGTCAAGTAAACTGCAACGTATATGGAAACTTTTTTCCAGGTGATAATATAGAATTTTGGTGTCAACAAGAAGTACCAATTGACAGCAGGTATAAAGATTATAATTTAGTATATAAGAATAATCCTAACCCACCTATTAAAATAGTAAGTGTAATAGAAAGAATTACAAAAGACTATTTACGAAAATTTAAAGATAAGCTATTTTAACTCTTATGAATCTAAAGAAATTCGGTGCAGGATTAATTGCAAATGTGTCTATAAAACTACTAGCTGTTGGTGCTGGTTTTTACACAACCAGATGGATTGTTAGCAACCTCTCCAAAACTCAATACGAACAATATAATCTGGTATTAGCCTACACTGCAATTATTAATTCAGTTGTTGGCCTTGGTATTCCACAGCTTATTCAAAAATTTTACACAAACAAACACACCGCCGAAGAAATAGCACCTTTTTGGACTAGCTTTAGTTTCCTTAGATTTAGTTCATTTTTCATGGGCCTGCTGATAATCCTAGTAACTTATCCTATTTCCCAAACAAACAATCTTGGATTAATTATGGGAGTCTACACCATTCAATTTATTCTCCTATTTGATATTAATTATAGATCAATATGTGACGCCAAAGGTTATGCTTGGAAATTTTCTCTAACTGATTTTGGAAATAAGCTTATTTTAGTTTCACTGTTAATTGCTTATCCAATATTAAAACCAGATGTCTCAGCTTTATTTTATTTTGTTGCTGTCTCTGGTATTGCCTACACAATTGGTTTGTTAACAGATAGTTTTATTCATCGCAAACTAACTCCACTAGGAAAAGTTGATTTTGAACTATTAAGACGAAATTTTAAACCAATTATCTATATTTCTTTGGCATTTATTATTCTAGGAATCTACACAACGACAGATAAATTGTTCTTAAAGTACTTTGGTTATTCTGCAGATACAATCAATGGTTATGCAAATGCTTATAAATTATTTGAAACTGCAATTATAGTACCAGCCTTAACAGCACCTACAATTGCTAGTATTGCTAAAAACCATTTGGACGATAAAAAAGTTACTAAATTTGGCTCCAAAATACAATCCTGGTTCCACGGAAAATCAAACAAAGCAAAACAGCAGTTTGGCACTAATAGAGCAATTATATTTGAATGGTCTCTATTTACTCTCTTTATCGGTCTAATTAGTTCAGTTGGTGTTTGGTTATTCGGTTCAATTGCAATTAATTTGATTGATTCTTCAAATAAATATCCACTCGCATACGAAATCTTGCCAATACTAGGGATCACTTTAATACCAATCAGTTTACTGTTCTTTTATGGTAACTTAGTAATATTCAAAGATGGGGAAAAAGAAACCTTTATAGGGCAAATATTGGTTTTAATCTTGGGTCTATTACTGTACGTTATACTGATTCCAAAATATGGTGCATATGGAGCTGCAATAGCAACCGTTCTAACCTACACAGCTGATTTTCTGACAAAAGTAGTACAGCTTCGAATTCTTTTTAAACGAAACAGAAAATAAACAATAACTACAGGTTTTCTAATATGTTAATCAGTTTTTGAGAGTATATCTCCCACATATAGTTATCATTAACGAACTTTTTAAAACCATTACTTCGTCTCTCCCCCATTGCGATAATAATGTCTTTTTTAATCTTATCTTTATCATCTCTGTTTGTATACCTTGCCCAATCTTTTAGATATTCCCTGAAAGCTGGTATATCATTAACAACCAAATTACACCCACTGTATCCTGCTTCTAAATTTACATAACCCGCAGTTTCACTATTAGAGAGACTAACAAACACGCTACAGGCCTTATAACATGCAACCAACTCATCAATGGTGAGCTCTTTCAGACAAAGTACATTAGGGTTGTTTTTAGTTAATTTTTTAAACTCTTTTTCCAGTCCTTTTTCAATTTTGTGGGTGTTATTTAAAACTATTTTATATTTACTGCCTTTCAAAGCTTTTAGTAGTTCTAATTGGCCTTTGCGATTACAGATTGAATTAGCAGCTGAAAAAACAAAACCTTCTTGGAAATCAAATTTATCTTGGAAATCAATTTTAGATTTTTTTAATGCTTCTAGAAATTTACTAGAAATACCTTGATGCACAGTTTCCATTTTGATATTTTTAACTCCGTAAATATAGTTCAAATCAAATTTCTCAGTTTCCCCTGCAGTAATAATATAGTCAGCTTTGGAGTAGAGTTTATCTCTGAGAGAGTAAGTATTCAAAACAGGGAATTTCTTTAAAAAACTCATTCTTTTCATGGTTTTACGAGGTTTTGGCCTATCAAAAATTGGAAATAGAATTATTTTTACACCTTTATTTTTATAGTAGTCTAAGGTTTCTAAATTCACCCAGGTACTGCCAAAAACTAACAAAAAATCAAACTGCTCAGATGGTTTTTTTAAATCCAATTCTTTAATAAAGGCTTTTTTGCCTAGAGCTTTTACCATTTCGCTTACAAAAACCGTTCCACCGCCTAAATCTGAATCAAGAGGATATGAGTACGAATATCTTATTTTTAATTTGGCCATAACTATTTTTTATATGCAAAACTAATAATATTAGGTGTGTAAATACCGCCCATTTTATTTCCAACCGCTACTCTAAAATAGATTTTCAATATTGGTACAAAAAACAATTTCCACAGAACAAATCTAAATTTATTAACCATGTTTATTCTAACAGGATCTACAGGAGAAAAATCAATCTTATCAAATCCAGTAACATTTAATAACTGTTTTAAACTAATGAAATTATATGAGTTTTTGTGCGTAATATCCGCATATCTAAATGGATTCATTGGTGACAGGCTATTTGGAACTTGAATTACAAAAACACCACCCTTATTCAATTTTTGATTTACCTGACTAGATATTTCCAAAGCCACATCGTCCTCCAGATGTTCTACAACATCAATCATTAAAATAACGTCAAATCTCTCTTTGCTTTTTTTGAAAAAACTCTCAGCATCTGCAACCTGAATATTTTTTATACCCATCTCCTTTTTCCCAAATTTAATCTGATCCTTGCTAAAATCAAAACCACTGGTGTTTTTATACCCCATTTCCTGAAGAACTTTTACATATCTACCCCACCCACAGCCTACTTCAAGGATTTTAATATCATTTTTAGGCTTTTTAGGGAATTTAGGAATTATCACCTCTTTGAAAAACTTTTCAGTCTCAATAAAGACATTTTTATCAACTCCTTTAGCCAATGCTATCGCTTCTGTATATTTACTATAAGGATCAATTTTACCCATAATGATTTTATTATGATATTAAAACTAATACCATTAGCCATATAAGTCAAGTCAAACTAAATTGCAGAAAGTAATTTCCAGCCTGATGATTCAGGAACTATATCTAATATGATCGTTCCATTCTTGGTTCCCGTGTTAGACATCTTCCATATATGAGTATCACCTTGGACAGGCCTTCTCCATACAATATCTGTAACACCATCGTCGTTAAAGTCTTCTACATCCTTTACAGACCAACCGGTAAAGCCAGGAACATTATCTAAAACATAGGTACCAGCTTTTGAAGCAGAAGTATCTAATATCCAAACGTGAGTGTCACCAGAGTTTGGATTTCTCCATAACACATCTAAATTATTATCTCCATCAAAATCACCAACATCTCTAAATTCCCAGCCACTTGATTGCTTAACTATATCTAATATACTTGTACTAAATCTTTGCCCTAAACTATTCATTAACCATATGTGAGTATCTCCCTGTAATGGTCTTCTCCAAAAAATATCACTAGTTCCGTCACCGTTAAAATCTCCGATAGTATTTATTGACCAGCCAGTAAAACCTTTTACATTCTCCATAAAAATTGTCCCAATTTTCTGACCTGAGGAATTTAATTTCCACGCATGTGTCTCTCCTGTAGACGGCCTTCTCCAAAGAACATCAGTATTTCCATCTCCATCAAAATCTCCAACATTGTTCAATTTCCACCCAGTAGACTCCTTAACTATATCTAAAATAACAGTTCCAATTTTTACCCCTTCAGCATTTAATAACCAAATATGAGTATCTCCTTGAACTGGTCTTCGCCATAAAACATCCTTTATTCCATCTGCGTTATAATCAGCAATAATCTCAGGTCTCCATCCTGAAGCAGGGTTAACAGTATCTAAAATATTTGTACCAACTTTGATTTCATGCTGGTTTAATAAATGAATATGATTCTGCCCTCCAATAGAATTGTACCAATATATATCAGCATACTCATCAGCCAAATCTGCATCTAAAGCACTGGCATTGTAGTTACCAATATTTAATATACCATGACCAAACTGAGAATCTTTACCTGCCAAACCAACCTCTGTGGATTGAATAGCAAAAAGAGTTCTAATGTCAACTAGTGACAGAGAATCATCAACACTAAGCATTAATCCAATGCCACCAGCAACTTGTGGACTAGCATAACTTGTACCTTGGCCCAAGACAAATGAGTTATTATTTGCACA
>CALIJC010000062.1 GCA_938017575.1 uncultured Patescibacteria group bacterium | reverse complement strand
TATACTATCGGGCTGTATGAAAATGTTGGAGGATTTTATTTTAGATCTAGTAAGTTAAATGGATACAAAATGTATGATGTTGATATTGAATCAGGAGAATTTGATGAAGTATACAAAGATGAAAATGAATTTAAATCTAGCTTTGGAAACCCTGTATTTTATTCAGGAAAAGATAATATTCTAGTTTTCACTCAACGAGACCCTCAGGGACAAATTACTCGATTTAGAGCCTGGGATGGAAACCAAAAACAAATCAATGATATTACTGGTTTGCCAAATGGTGCCCAATTCAATGAATCAAATAATAGAGAGGTGTCTATTGCTTTATCAACTATTGATAACCAGTCTGATTTATATGTGTTTGATTCTGAAAACTACAGCACTAGGAAGATAACTGAAAATGGAAATATTTCCAGCTTTGAGGTTTTTGAAGATGTGATCTACTTTACAACTAAAGACACTAATGAACTTTTTGTAATCAGAGATGGAGAAATTGATAAATTAAATGTTAGTTCTAACGGAGGTTCATGGGGGTATACTATCGAAAGATTTGGAGGATATTTCTAGAACAACACCCTTTCAGGTGATTTAATATAATTTAGGCAGTTTAGATTAATTGCCTTCAGTTTGAAGTCTTTGGATTTCTCCTTGAGTTTGGCTTAGTATATCATTTAATTGATTTACGCTTATGGCCGGGATTTCTTCTCCATTGTATGTGTCTTCACCATTTTCTATTGCAGCTATCAAACCTTGGATTTCTGCAGATTGCTGTTTTAGACGCTCAATCTTTTCTTCATTTGGGAGAGCTTCATACTCTTGTTGAGCTCTTAATTGCTCCTCTTGGGCAGCTTTTTGCTCTTCCGCTTGTACCTGCTGCTCAGGGGTTAAATCTAAATCTCTAACACTGATTATTTCAGTTTGATTTTCATCAGGATTATCCAAATGAAGATCTTGTTTTTTTGCTAGTTTTACAGCCTCATCAAAATCTTTGTTACTTACAATGTTTCTAAATGACTTGGTAACATCAAAACTGATTGGTGATTTTCTTTTTAGGTAGAATGTTTCAACAAAAATCTGCTCATTATTTCTAGTTGACTCTTGGACTAATGAAAACGTCGGTCTAAACAGATCGAAATTTGTCATAACAATCTTGGACTGAGGCTCTTCTTCGATAAATTCTTTGTATGTATCTTCCACTCTTCTTTGATCATTAGTAGAATAATAGTCATTTACTGCACGAACAGAATTTTTATAGTTCAAATACCCTACTACACCAATAACCACCAACCCAAAAAGCGCCCATAATAGGATTGATACTCCAAGCATATTACTATCACTTCTCTTGATAGGTTTTTTTATTATTGGCTCTTTTTCTTTGTCTTTTACTATTTCTGAGGACTTGCTTTCTACTTTTTTTGAAACAGGCTTTGGAGATTTTTTAATAGTTTTTTTTACAATTTTGTTTTCAGTCTCAACAGATTTTGATTTAATTGACTTTTTAGTCTTTGTTGTTGGTGTTGTTGATTTTATAGATTTTTTAGTAGTTGCCATAATAGATATAAATTAGGTTTAGAATTGATTTTTAGTCAAGAACAGAGTCCCTAAACGGGACTCTGTTTATTATATTTAAAGCATTAAAGCGAGAATCCTCCAGTTCTAAACAACTCAGGTTTTGGTGCTGGTGACAAATCTGTCGGCAAAATCAAGAAACTTCCACCTGCCCCTGTTCCATTATAATTGTTAGTTGAGTCAACAGGATCTGAATAGTTTAGACTACCTCCTCCATAGTTATTAGTAGATTCATTGTTTTGTTCATAATGATTACCACTGTTATTATGTCCAGAGTTGTGCTCTGAATTGTGAGCTTCTCCATCATAAATAACATCAAAGTTAAATGAAGAGATGTTTGAATAGTACCCCCCTAGAGTCGCTTGCCATTTAAAATGATCTGCACCTTGGAAGTCAGTGTTTGGTGTGTAATAAAAAGCTACTCCAGTAGATTGTGCAGGAACTACTAACCCTTTGTATGCATATTGCCCTGAGATTGTTTTTAATGAACCATGAAGAACGTCTTCATCAATAATCAAACTATCAATATAATTTGTATTAGTATAACCATATTGGATTTCTTCCCAGTAAATCGTATATGTTTGGTTCTTAGCAACTTTTCTGTTTGAGTCGCTAATTACTGGTGAATTACTAGCAAAGGCAGTTAAGCCAAAGAAAGCTACTGTTAATATAATCGCTGCGGCTGAAAAGCCTTTGGTAATGGTATTTGTAAACATAATCATCAATTTATGCGCCAGAACTGAAGAAAATTTAGAATTTTGTCAAGTTTTTATTCATGTAAATTTGTATTTTGCAGTTGTTTTTTGGGCTATTTTTTTTATTTATAAAAGCTGTTTTTTTACCTTTTTTATCAGCTTTTTTTACATGATTACATTTGACAACAGGCTGTTTCTATGGTATAATTATACCAAGTTTAGAAATGGAGGATGGCGTATAAATTTAATTAAGAAGCTTATCAATTCCCTACTTTTTTACCTTGGGTATGAAGTAGAGGTTGAGGGTTTCGAGAAGGCCAAACTTTATTCTTATTTTTTAAACAACTATTGCCGTGCTAAAGGTGTGAGTCAAGCTGCAGAACTAGTTGGTGAAATTACTCTTGAGCAATTAATAATTGCTGTTAGTGAAGACATCAAACGCGAAAGCGATAACAATCCAGCTGCTTACACAGGAAGCCATCAGATGGTGTTTGAAAAATTAATCAAGAGTTTTGTTGCAAAAAGAGTTGCTGAAGCAACTCCGGAAGCACAATTATCTATTGAAGCTGGTTATGGGCTATTAAAAAAGCCAGGTAATTTAGTGGTATATAGGAAATTGCTGTCTAACGCCATTTTAAAATTTGTTTTGGAGGTAATGGTTCCAAACAACAATCTTCTTGATCTCTAAACCGAATAGATTGGGTGCATGATAACGTGTACCCAATATTTTAGCCTATTTACTTGACAAAAACTATGTTTTAGTGTAATATAAAGGTAACTCATTATATTACACTTTTATTAAAATAAGGAGGTTAATGATGAGTAGAGTGGAAAAAATCAACTTAACTGTTGATACACATTCAGATTTTCTCCAGACTCAAGGAGTTGACCCTAATAAAGTCAAATCTCTCCTGTCTGGGTTTACTTCTGAAAGTGCTTTTTCGTGGATTCAAAGATTGGCTTCAGGAGAAGCTCATCTGTGGCAGCTTCGTGCTGCAGCTTTATTGAGACACCTTGTTTCACCTTTTCCGAATCCTGGTAAAGTTGTTCATGGATAAATTATTTACCATGAACAAAATACTTAAAATACCCTGGTTTTTTTAACTGGGGTATATTTGTTATTCAGATTTTTTAACTTGTGATATTATGGTTTTGACAAAAGTAATAGATTGGCTAAATATCATCAAATGAAATCTAGGTTCAAATCAATTCTAAAAAGGAATCTGTCTGCGATAATTTTTTTCTCTGTTTTGGGGTTCGTGGTTCTTTCTTATGTTGATGATAGAAACCAAAAAACTGAGCAAACCAAAGAGCTCACTACATTTGTAAATGGTAGTTTTGGATTAATTAATAGTGAGTACAATCTAATTTCTAATAAAACTTTTATTGCTGAAGACACGATTGAATCTTACGATGAAATAACTACTGATATTCAAGATTTAATTCAAGAAATAGAGCAAATAGACAAAGAAATTCCACGAGATGGAATAAAGATGGAGAACTACAAACAAACTGTAACTGATTTAGAAATTTATTTAGACACTACAGCAGAAAACCTGCAAATTTTGGCACAAAGATACGCAATTGAAAAAAATATTTTGGATATCAAAGACGACTACTATAATTATATTTCTAATCCAGCAGAAGTTAACACACGCGAAGAGTTTGATAAATTTTTAGAGGTGTATTTAGATGTTTCAGAGCTTCAGAAATTTACTTTTGAAAGAACTGACCAAGAAGATGATTCATTAGTGGAGAGAATAAATAATTTAATTGATGAGTTAATTGAATTACAGGAAAAAAACGAGGTGGTTGATTACCCTACCAAGACCCAAGAAATTGTAGATAAATCACGGTACTTTATATATCCAAAATTGTTTAGAATTAGCCAAAAAAGAGACTTGCAAGACATTGATTATTTAGACTCTCTGGAAAAAGTCCAAGAATCACTAACTTTTCAGAGACAACAGTTTAATTTGAAAAAGGATGATTAATTTGATTGTTTGTTGACAAGATAACTAATTTGACTCTATAATAGGTATATAAATTTTATAAATAAAACCCAGTATAAATATTTATGGAAAAAGTCGTTTCAGTAAGAAAAAGAAAGAAGAAATTAAAAAAACAAAATCGTGAGCTACACCTTACTATCTCGTTTTTTCTATTAAACCAAGAAGAGCTAAGAAAACAGTTTTGGACTGTGAAATCTGTTAGCTATGACAAAACTAAACAAAAAATTAAAGTTGGTATTAACACAACTAATGGTAAACTTGGTACAACATTAGCTAAACTAAGAAAAACTTCTAAAAACCTTTCTGATTATTTGTACGACCAGGGTTTGACTTTTAGAAAAGCTAATGTCAGCTTTTTTGTTGATAAATCAGATATCGAAATCGAAAGAATTTATAATTTACTAAATAGCCTAGAGCACAAACAAAATAATTAATTGGTATGAACTTTATTGGATGGATATTTCAAAACTTGGTATATAGACCACAGCTAAATTTATTGCAGTTTTTCTACGACTTTACTGGTGATATAGGAATCTCAATAGTGCTATTGGCGGCAATTGTAAATTTGATTTTATGGCCTTTATTTATTGGTACATACCTAAATAGTCAAAAGATAAAAGTATTACAGCCAAAATTAAAAGAAATTCAAGACAAGCACAAAGATAACCAACAAGAGCTGCTCAAGGCAACTGTTGAATTCAATAGAAAACATGGAATTAACAATACTTCTTTTTTGGTGGTTTTGATTGCTCAGATTTTCTTTGCTTCTGGATTATTATATTTAACTCGGGATCTTTCACAAGACAACATAACTGTTCAATTGTATGAAAACCTTTTTGGTAGATCAGATGCTAGTTTTAGCAACACCGCTTTTGGTTTTTTGGATATTGGTTTACAAGCTAGAAACTTTATTTGGCTTCCATTAGCTAACTTGGTTTTTTCATATCTTTATGGTCTTTACACTTTTAAACTAGCTCCAAATAATCAATTACCTACCCTCCCTTCTTCTGGCAAAGGCAAAAAAGGTGGAATCGATCCGAAAACTCTACAAAAAAGCCTTGAGTTCCAAACTCTTTATGTAATGCCGGTTTTCATTTTTTTGATTAACTTTACTTTCTCGGTTGGTGTTAATTTATATTTCGTCACCGTCAGTTTTTTGGCATTAGTTAGACAAATCTTTGTTAGTCAGTACTATAAAAATCACACCACAGAATTAATTGAAAAAATTTCTCAAACTGATCCTGAATTTACTGAAGACACTTCAGTTCAAGCCCCTCAACTAGCAGAAGAGGCTACAACTGTAAAAGTGATAAAAAAGAAATCTGTAAAAGCAAAAAAAACGGCCAAGAAAAAAACGGCCAAAGCAAAAAAGAAATCAACAAAAAAAACTAGCTAATTTCTAAAAACTTATTCTTTTTAATTGCTGGAGTTAGTTTATATTCTCCCTGCTCTACTCTGATTAATCTAACAACAGATTGACCAAAGGTAGAGCACATTTTTCTAATTTGATTATTTCTTCCTTCTGTTAAAATGAACTTATACCAAAATATTTTTTTATCCAAACCCAAATACTGATATTCTTTAATTGAAGATAGTTTTGAAATTTTAACTAGGTTTAATTTGTAATTATCAATTTCAATACCTTGCTCAGATTTACTAATTTGCTCCCTGCTTAGCTTATTTTTTAATCCTACTATATAAACTTTTGAGGTGTTGTTTTTTGGATGGGTTAATTTATTAATCAAATCACCATCACTGCTTAGTACTAATAAACCCTCTGACATGTAGTCTAATCTACCCGCAGGTTTTAGTTTATTAAATTTATATGGTAAAATATCATAAATAGTTTTTTTATTTTTTTCTGGTTTTTTTGATACCAAACTAAAAATAGGCTTGTAGAAAAGGACAACTTGATTCTCGGAGTTAGAACTAACCGTTGTCCATTTATTATCAATAAATACTTTAATAAGGTTACTATTTTCTACTTGATCTCCAAGGGTTGCAATCCTATCGTCTATTTTAACATGCTTTTTTTTAATAATTTCATCAACTGATCGCCTCGAAATTCCGATATTATTTGCAATGTATTTATTTATTCTCATCCTAATTATATATCATATTTTTTAAATTTATTCAAGCTTTATTGACATTGAAAACCAAATAGTTGATTATACAGATGTGAAAATAAATCCTTATATTAGATTAGTCCTATTAATATTCGTGGTTAGCATCCAGTTTATTATTTTTATAACTAGTGTGAATAATTTTTTTAGTTTAAACGCACAAGATAATCAGTATAAGGTTGACATCAATAAACTTTCTCTTCAAAGAGATAATAACTATTTAGACATTAAACGTGAGCTAAAAGATGAGTTTGTAAAAAGCAATGAATCAGATATTTTGCTAAGGGTAAAAAAGGAGGAGATGAGTGTTTTAAAAACAAATGAACAAGTCACCCAAGATGAAATTGAGAAAGAAAGTCAAACTAAATCAAATAATATATTAATTGCTAGATAAATTTGACAAATATGAAGCAAAAAAATAGAATTCAACCAAGGATATGAGCGAAAAAATACAACTAAATGTAGGAGATATTGCACCAAATTTCAAATCTAGAACCCAAACTGGGGAGAGTATTGAATTGTATGAGCTATTAGAAAAAGGTAGCAAGGTTTTACTAGTCTTTTATCCAAAAGATGACACACCCGGATGCACTGCACAGCTTTGTGGTATTAGAGATATTTATAAAGAGTACAAAGACAAAGGAGTTAGGGTATTAGGTGTAAACCATGGTAGTAGTGAGTCACACAAAGATTTTATAGAAAAGCATAATTACCCATTCGATATTTTAGTAGATGAAAAAAAAGAAATTATCAAAAGCTATGGAAGTGAAAAATTATTCTTCAAAAATTTGGTTGTTAAAAGGGGTGTCTTTTTAATAAATACAGATAAAAAAATTATATACAGATTTTGGGGGCAACAAGATAATGAAAAAGTTTTACAAGTTTTAGATAATTAATAATATTATATATATGTCAGAATTAAACCAAGATAATAATCAAACAAATTTTACAACAACAACTCCAACTACAGAAGAGAAAACTGCTACACCAACACCTGTATCAAACGATTGGAAGCCAGACGATGTACCTCAGTTAACTGTAGATGTATACAAAAAAGGAGAATTGATTTATGTTGTTTCAACAGTAGCAGGAGTTAGAGCGCAAGATTTAGATATATCTATAGATAACAGTGTTCTAACTATCAAAGGTCAGAGGAGAAAACCTTATCAAGAAACTGGAAGTGATGTTTTAGTGGAAGAGTGTTTTTGGGGTGAATTCTTTAGAGAACTTGAGATTAAAGAGAATTTAAATGTAGATAAAGTAAAAGCTGATCTTAAAAACGGAATATTAGTTATCGAAATCCCTATAATTAAAGTTGTTAGTCAAAAGAAAATTGCAGTAAACATGGGATAATTATTGCCTTAACAAATATTAGCCTCCAAATATGGAGGCTAATATTTTTCAAAAGAATATGCATTTTCAATTATTGATAGTTCATGGTTATACACCCCTGCAAAATCAAATCTTACATAATAATCTTTGAATCTGGGATTCTTTTGAATAAACTGGTTATATGTTTTTTCAATTAATTGCATTTTTTTATTTGTTATTTGAGAATGTACATCTCCAAATAATTTAGTTGTCCTAGTTTTGACTTCTACCAAAATTAGAATGTTATTTTTTTCAAATATCAAATCTATTTCACCTAACCTACCTCTTCCAACTCTTCTATAGAAATTATAATTAGCCTCAACTAACTTGTAGTTATTTTTTTGATAATGATTTTTAACTAACTGCTCACCTTCTCTTCCAATTTCAGAATTTTTCATAATTAAAAGTTTGAACTCTTGAAATTAGTTGTTTAAATCTAATCTCAAGAGTTTTATAAAATAATAGTAGGAATGATTAAACTTCTTCATCAAAATCATCATCGCTTACTTCCTGTGAGTTAATTATTTTTGATTTATCAAAACCAGTTCCTGCAGGAATTAATTGTCCAAGGATCACGTTTTCTTTCAAACCAAGTAGCCCATCTTTTCTACCACTTATCACTGCTTCAACCAAAACTCTAGATGTTTCTTGGAATGATGCTGCAGATAAGAATGAATCTGTGGAAAGTGAAGCTCTTGAAATACCGACAACATTTCGTTTAAATCTAATTGGTTCTTGTTTATTTTTTATCAACTCTTCATTGAGTTTCAAAACAATACTGTACCTAAGCATATCACCAGGAGTATAATCACTATCACCACTATCTGTGATCATTACTCTACCACACATTTGCTTGATGATAACTTCGATATGCTTTTCATTAACAGTAATACCGTTAGTTATGTATACCCTGTTTACTTCTCCAATTATGTATTCCTGAACTGTATCAATATCAGAGATTTCTAAAAGATCATGTAGATTTAATGAACCTTCACAAATTGATTGACCTTTAGTGACTTTATCTCCTTTTTTAACAGAAAGAGTCATTCCAGCTGGAGTAACATACTCATCAACTAAAGGTGCATCTTGGCTGATAATAATTTGTTTATCTGTAACAGTTAATGTACCTGCTAAACCAGATTTGATTACTTCTCCAGTTGGTTGCACAATCACATCTTCATTTTTGATAGTTGAACCACTTTCAACGAGGAGTTTATCGGAATTAGGGTTGTAATCTAGACTCATCGTGTTAGATTTACTGCTAATTGTGATTTTATATCCTGTATCAATAGAACCTTCGACTTTTTCTACTACACCATCAAAAGTAACAATTGGTACTGTCAGTTTTGGTGTTCTTGCCTCAAATAATTCCTCTACCCTAGGTAAACCTGCTGTAATGTCTGTTTTAGTTAGCACTCCTCCACTACGTTTGGAGTCCATGGTAAGCTGAGTACAGTTTTCTCCAAGAGATTGCGCACCAATGATTCCAACTGGCATTCCAAGTTTGACTGGTTTGTGAACACTAAAGTCCATTCCGTAACATTTTTGACAAACACCTCTAGGAAGTCTGCATTTCATTGCAGTTCTAATATTGATTTCTTCAATAGAATCAAGATCTTTTTCAATTATTTTCATTGCATCTCTATCTATAAAATCACCAGCTTTTAATACAGCTTTTTTCTTTACTAATAAATCTTTGGCTAGATACCTACCATAAATTCGCTCAGAAATTGATTTGTTCATTTCTTTACTATTTTCAGCTGTGATTGTGATATAACCTTTGGATCCACAATCTTCGTTCATTATGATTAGGTTCTGAGCTACATCTACCAACCTTCTAGTTAGATAACCAGCATCAGCGGTTTTTAATGACAAATCGGCCTGGGCTTTTCTTTGTCCTTTCATTCCAATGAAATATTCCAAACCTGTTAGTCCATCTCGATAACCATGAGTTGCTGGAAGCTCAATAATTTCACCACTAGCAGTTACTGATAGACCACGAATTCCGACCATCTGGTTTAACTGAGAAGTGTTTCCTCTGGCTCCAGATTTAATCATCAAACCAATATTATTATTAGGGTTTAGTTGGTCTTGAGTCATTTGAGAGATGCTTTCAGATGCTGCCCTCCAAGTGTTTACTACTTGTTTGTACCTTTCAGCTGGAGTCATCATTCCAATTTCATACATGTCTTGGATTTTAGATACTTTTTCTTTAGCCTCATCTAATAATTCAACTTTTCCTTCTGGACTAATAAGGTCACTAAAGGACATGGTAATACCAGATTGCGTTGAATATTTAAAAGTCAAATCTTTGATGTTGTCCAAGATAGCTGGCATTTTTTCTGGCCCAAACAAATGATAAGATTCATTTAGAACTTTTTCGAAAGTCTTTTTATCAAAAGTTTGATTGTAGAACTCACTGTCTTCTGGGAAACAACTATTGAAAATAATTCTACCGGCGGTTGTTTCTAGGACTTTTGCGTCAGAACCTTTACCAAATTTAACTCTGATTAACTCACCGACTTCAATTACATTCTTATCTAATGATAGTAATGCTTCTGAGGTTGATGGGAAGCTTTTGATTTCTTTCTCAGAAGGTGTCTTAGTTACTAAAGTAAGGTAGTACCCTCCTAAAATCATGTCTTGGTGAGCGCCCATGATAATTTCACCACTAGCTGGTTTTAATAGGTTCTTTGTAGAAACCATGAGGTTTTTTGCCTCTTCTTGTCCTCTAATTGTAATTGGTAAGTGAACAGCCATCTGATCTCCATCAAAGTCTGCGTTGAAAGCTCTACAAACTAACGGATGAATCTGAATAGCTTTTCCTTCAATTAGTACTGGTTTGAAAGCTAAGAAAGATAGTCTGTGTAGTGTTGGGGCACGATTCAAAAGAACGTATTTATCTTTGATTACCTCATCTAGAATATCATATACAATTGATTTTCCTGACTCAATCAATCTTCTTGCAGAGTGAACGTTAAATGCAGTTCCATCTTCTGTTAATAACCCAGATTCAGATTTAGCAATAATCCTACCAATCAAGAAAGGTTTAAATAGTTCTAGTGCCATTCTTTTTGGAATTCCACACTGGTCTAATTTTAGGTTTGGTCCAATAATGATAACTGATCGTCCTGAGTAATCAACACGCTTACCAAGAAGGTTTTGTCTGAACCTACCTTGCTTTCCTTTCAAAATATCAGTTAATGATTTCAATGGACGTTTAACACCAGTTGAAGCCATTACTTGTCTACCACTTTTGGCCGAGTTATCGATCAAAGCCTCTACAGCCTCTTGGAGCATTCTTTTTTCATTTCTAAGAATAACCTCAGGAGCGCCAATTTGGATTAATTTTCTAAGCCTGTTATTTCTGTTAATTAACCGACGATACAGCTCGTTTAAATCAGAAGCTGCAAACCTACCACCATCCAATTGAAGCATTGGACGAAGCTCAGGTGGAAGTACCATGACTCTTTTTAGAATCATCCATTCTGGCTTGGTATTATTTAGCAAGAAATTTTTCATTAATTTCAACCTCTTGATTAACTTCTTTTTTTGTTGACCTTTGGTTTTTTGGACTTTGACGTTAAGTAATTCTATTTCCTGTTCGAGGTCTAATTTTTTCAACAAATTCTCAATAGCCTCAGCTCCAATACTTGCTTTGAATACTGGTCCAAACTTTTGAGCTAGATCTTGGTAGACAACCTCGGTTATCACATCTTTGTATTTTAGGCTGGCTAATTCTTTTTTAGCAACGTCAGAAATTGTTTCAATTCTGGAAAGCAAATCTGATTCTTGGGTTTTGATTTTTTCTTTTTCAGAATCAAAGATAGTTTTTAATTTATCTAAATCGCCCTCACCTGCTGCTTTGTCTTTTTGGTACTGCCGAGAAAGTTCATCAATTTTTTTATCAAACTCAGATTTAGTTAATTTAATTCTGTTTTTTGACTCTTTTTCAATTTTATTTAGATACTCTTGCCTAATATCTTCATTGATTTCAGTAATTACGTAAGCAGAAAAATATGTAACCCTACTGATATCCGTAGATTTCATGTCTAAAATCAAGCTGATTCGAGATGGTATAATTCTGATAAACCAAGGGTGTACACATGGAGCGGCTAATGAAATATGACCCATTCTTTCTCTTCTTACAGAGGAATGCGTAACCATTACACCACATTTATCACAGATAACTCCTGCGTACCGATACCTTTTATATTTACCACATTGACACTCCCAGTCTTTTACAGGTCCAAAAATTGCTTGGCAGAACAATCCATTGGTTTGAGGAGTTCCTGTTCGGTAGTTGATAGTTTCACTAGTTAGGACCTCACCGTAACTCATATTCAACATCTCTTCAGGAGACATTAATTCCAGACTTACTGAACTAACATTTTTTAACTGACTTGGTATGGCTACGTATGGCATAATTAATTTAATTTTATTTTTTTAACTGAAGAAAATTTTCTAAAATAGCTATAAACAAATACAAACCCTTTGTTTCAGGGATAAATAATTGATTTGATCTTTATACAAAGCGCTTTTTTGATTGATCATTTGCAAAAATAACAATTACATATTTACACTGTTTTGTCAATATAATAACTGATTGGTATCAACAAATTTAGAATTGGTAAATAATTTAAAAAATACTTTGAGTACTATCATCAACTACTGTTGTTGCACCTGGTTTTGGTTTATCTAATTCAAATTCTTTAGTATCTAATAAATCATTATAGACTAATTTCCCTTGGTTAACTATTTTTAGGAAAATTTCATGGGTTAATTTAACATCATTCATGCAATAATCAATTAATTCTTCCCACTTTTTTTCTTTATAATAGTTTTTGTATACTTCGTAACTGTCTGTTTTTTTGCTACCTAAATTGGCTTTGCAGATATCGTCTAATTTTGGTTTAAAGCCGATCTTTTTTTCGATTTCAAGCATTATATCATAGTTTGGAACTTTCATTATATCCCAGTCGGCATATTTTTTTAATACTGGTAGATCAAACCAAATATGATTATACCCAATGACTAATTCAGCTTGTTTGAGTAAATCAAGGAAATCTTTCTCCTGTCCTTCAATAAATGCAATATATTCATCAACCCAACTAATATAAGCACCGATTACAGATACACGAAATTCGTTTGTATCAATCCTCTCTAACTCACCTGGACTGTATGTCTCGATATCAAAAACTATATAATTCATAGATTGTTATTCGTATAATCTGTGATGATCCTGGAACTAACGGCATGAACTAGACTAGGGTTTTCTCCTCCAACTAGGTTCTGTGAGATTCGTATATATTTACTAATCAACTTCTCAGGCTCTTGAGGATTAGCAATTTCCAGCTCGATAACTAATGTTATTAGCACTGCTTTTATTAGATCGTATGTTTTACTCCAATCGTTTATATATTTTTGAATTTTTGTGCAGTAAGAATCTTTGTTAGTAATAAAATTATCCAATAAAGCTGATAGTTCAGCGATGGAAATAGATTCATTATCTTTGTTATGCTCATTAAAAAGTGAATCCCACTCTACTTCAAAATCATTTCTGACTTCTAATTTTTCCCAAAAAAGATACTCATACACGGCACTAATTAATACTTTTCTTGTTGAGTTGGACCACATTAATAGTAATATTTGGTTAATTAAACAAGTTTTGCAAGGATTTTCTTTCCTTTGTAGAAACCACAATTACTACAAACAGAGTGTGGCATTACTAATGCAGCACAATTTGAACATTTTGCGTGTTGTTTTAAAGCAACCTTACCATGCTTTTGACTTCTTCTATTACCTATTCTTCTTTTAGTTAATTTTTTCTTTGGAACTGCCATATATTTAGTCTATTAATTTTTTGAAGGTTCGACGTCTAAAAACACTCTCTTTTTTAAATTACCAGTGAATGCTGTAATTTTCTTTTTTGTAAACGATAGAGTTCCGCTAGTTAGAGAAATTAGAGTGTCATCTGCTGTTCTTTTTACATTTTTTCCTGGGTGAAATTTTGTACCTCTCTGTCTAACTAGGATTTGCCCAGGGGTTACGATTTGACTACCAAATACTTTTACACCTAACATCTTAGGATTCGAACTTCTACCATTCTTAGTGGAACCTGCTGCTTTCTTGTGTGCCATAAAAAATTATTAATTTATTGATTTGTTTATAATTGTTAACTATCTCTTTACCCATTGTCTTGCTTTTCTAGCTTTCTTAAGACCAGGACGTTTTGGTAATACTTTTCTAATATCTGTTGAATTATAACTATGTTCTCTAACAATTGGTCTGTAGGCTTCGTCGTCTTTTTTAAGAAGAGCTTTGCTAATAGCTAAAATTGCTGCATCGCTCTGTCCCATAACACCTCCACCATTGATGAATAAATCAATTTTACCTGTTTTAACTCCAACATTGTTTAACATGTTTTGGATTGTTTTTAGATAAAATTCAGGGAAATACTCATCTGCTTTCTTTTTGTTAACAGAGATGGCAAGAACTTTGTCTTCGTAAATTTTAGCTCTGGCAGTACATGCCTTTCTCCGCCCTACTCCATAATAGTACTTATTTTCACTCATAGATATTGAATACGTTATCAATAGCTAAACAAAAGAGAATGATTTTGTCAAGGTTCAAATAGTTGTTTTTTTAGCTAGTTTCTCAAAATATAAGAAATTTCTTATTTTATTAGAAAATCTAATATTTTTCTCAATTTTATCTGACTCCATCCCTTGGATTTGCACGATTTGATTGATCCTCAAAACCTTGAAGATAGATAGTGTCAATTTTTTCTTTATTGATATTTTTTAAATCAATACTTTCTTCAGAAGTTAATGTTAAATCTTGGAGATCTGTGTCTACATCTGATTTTGCTTGTTCTAGCCTTTGATTATCAGCCGTTTCTAAAACTTCTATATTTCCATCTACAACTCTAATTGTTTTGCTTATTTCTAATAGGTAATCTTGTACTTGGCCCACAAAGTTATCTTGACTAATAATTAGCTTGTCGTTAGACGCGGCCTGATCTTCCCAGATATCTCTAATTTGATTTTTCTCGTCTTTTTGTCTTTCAATTTCTTCTACCTGGGTGCTGATTTTTTCATTTAAACTACCAACCTCTTGGTTATATAAAAGAGTAATAACAACAATTGCGCCAATAGCTATAAATAGCAGACCGAACAAAAGCCAGCTAACAATTGCAAATGGGTTTTTTTGACTTTTAACAGTTTTGGGTTGATTTGCAGACCTCGCTCGCACAACTGAAGGCGGTTGATTCAATGGCGGCTGAGGGTTTAGATTTACATTTCCACTTGGATTAGGATTCAGATTAGGATTTTGACTGTTTGGTATATTGAAAGCTTGGTTTGGTTGATTAGGCATAATTATTTTTATTGATTTAATATTATTTCACCATTTATATATTGCTGAGTTCTTGGATTACCCCCTAGTTCTATAAAAG
>CALIJC010000061.1 GCA_938017575.1 uncultured Patescibacteria group bacterium | reverse complement strand
AAAAAAGCTGCCAAAAAAACAACAAAAACTGTCAAAAAAGCAGCAACAAAAGTAAAAAAAGAGTCTGAAGCCAAAGTTAAAAAAGTAACAAAAAAAGCTACTCCTAAAAAAGTAGTTAAGAAAAAAACTACAAAAAAAGATAAGTAGTGCGTTTATAAAGATATAAATAACAACCCATCTAAATTTCGATGGGTTGTTTGTGAGCTATTTAACCTAAATTATCTAGTTCACAGTATATTCGAAGTATCTTTTAAATCCATAAAATGGAGCTTTTCTACCTCCAACAGAAGCGCATGTCTTATTTTTGTAAGAGAGGTTCCCTCCGAAGTACATTCTCGTGTTGTTAATACGTAAATAGTTTGATTCTCTAGCACTTTTGTGGTTAACAGAGCTAAATTTACCATTATTGATACATAGATATCGAACACCTCCACGAGTTTTTTTCGGAATAAGTGTTTGCCCACCCTTTGATATATGCAATCTTAAAACATCATCAGCTCCACCAACTCTAGATTTAAATAAAGTCTTAGATGAAAATGGTGCTATGCAAAACCATCCAGACGCATAATAATGAGAGTATGTAACTGACGGTCTAGAAGAATATGGATTGAATCTAGCTTTTGCAATACACACCTCACTATTAGAATTATTAATTAGAGTAAATCCATATGTCCGGTTATTAATAACCTCACCACCATGAGGTCCATGTCCAAAACGACCATGAAGACCATGTGACAAAGTAGGTGTTACTGCGGTAAAAGAAATTCCAGCAGTAAGTGTTGCAATTATCAATCTTTTCATTTTATACCTCAACCTAGTTACAATAAAGAATCACTGATAAACCTGAGGTATGTATAACCTAGAAACATGATATTGTCAAATACCAACTTATTAAAATAAATTCTAAATAATCAGTCTTTGGCCAGTGTTTAAAAAGTAACAAAAAAAGCTACTCCAAAAAAGATGGCTAAAAAAAAGAGATGCTAAATAATTAAATTATTAGCATAATAAGTTGCATAATCCCACCTAATCTATATCGGGTGGGATTAAGCTTTGAGCTCCTATTTTATATCTAGTTAACAGTAAATTCGGTGTGTAATCTCATCAAATGAAATTTAACATATTTACCTTTTCCCGTTCCACACGACTTGGAACTTTTACTGCCATATTCATAACTTGCTCCTGGTCTAAATAAACTAACATAGACACCCTTGCTTGTATCTTTAAAAACTTTTGTTTTGAACCTTTCCGGAAAAACACACATACTCCAAGTTTTACCAAAAGAATTATTTGGCAAAACCTCTGCACCACCCTTATCAATGTGTAGACGTATATTTCCTCCTCCTCTATATAGCGTTTTCGCTGTAAAAGGAGCTACACATTTCCAACCCTCGGCATAATAGTGTGGGTATACAAAATCTGGACTAGAGTGCCCCCTGTAGTATTTTGCCTTAGCAACACAAACCTCTTGATCAGAATTATTGATTAATCTAAATTGACGATTTTGAGCAATTAAATTCTTGCTCACAGGCTTCTCAGATTCTATCAAAGTAGAATCTTTTCCATAAACATTAATAGGAACAGCAAGGATAGCGACTAGACTCAGTACAGAAAATAAAACTGTTTTCATTTTTTAAACCTCAAATTGATTTATCGTTATGTTAACAAACCATATGTTTGGTAAATCAAAAAAATTCTTTTATGTCAAATATCAAAATAAATTTACATAACAAAAGAAGTTAATTGTTAAAACAACCAGCTTCAAAAGCATTTTCAATAACCCAAGTTAAAATTTACAAGATTCATGTTAGTAACACTTTCCTATGAATTAGTTAACAGTAAGATTTGCATTCCTCTTAATATTGTAAAACTTTTTAAATATACCTCCTTCAGAAGTGCAGGTTTTACCAGATTTACCACCATAAATAAAACTTTTTTTACCTGGCTGCAGTGCAGTAAGAGTATTCCCTCCTCCAAGCTTTGTATATTCTCTAGTTTTAAAAGGGTATCCTACAACGCACATGGATCTAGGCTCCCCAGTATATCCGTTAGGAATAACTGATTCAATACCCTTTAAAATATGAAGCATAATTTTATTATTGCCACCAGGGAAAAGCCTCCTAGTTGAATTAGGGGCCACACAATACCACCCCTCAGCATAGTAATGTCGGCCAATCACATCAGGTCTAACGCGTCCACCAAAATATCCCGCCTTAGCGATACAAACATTCTTATTCGAATTGTTTGTTAAATTAAAAGAATAATTGCCAGCAATTAAATGTTGATTTGCTAAAACTTCTTTTGGTTCTACATTCTGAGATTCTGTTCCGTTAGAAATACCAGAATATCCTAATAAGCTAATCAAAGACAAACCTAATACTAACCAGGTTCTCATACTCGTACCTCAATTCCAATCTAGATTACCTATTCAATTACATAGCCTAAATATAGCGTATTGTCAAGAATAAGCATGAGCAAGATATGGTTAACTAGTAGTCTGCCAATAAAAAATAAATTACCCAGAGACATAATAATTCTCTGGGTAAATCCTTTTAGAGTATATTACTAAAATAAGCAATATATAGATCTCCACAACATCTGTATATGGGTCAAATTCTTAGAATCTCTGGGCTTGATACAAAGCATGTTAGAAACTCTTAATGGAATTTGGTTATAGACAGTTGTATCTATTTGTGTATCAGGCACACCTAAATAAAAAATGTCCTGAATTTTAAATATTGTCCGGTCAATGATTGACGCAAGCAACATAAATTCGTTGATGGAGTTAAAAACACCACGACCTAACCTATTAAATTTAAAAGGTTCTACACGATGTTTTATAAATAAAAACTCTCGCCCTGAATCCAACTCTCGAAAACAAGAATTAGGTGGTTGGCCAAGATAACTAAGATAAAAATCTCTAATATTTTCATCTAGTATGGTTAACCAATCATCATATCTCTCAGGCAAAAGTTGCATACTCTCACTAGATATACATAATTCACCATCCTCGCTAATTAGAAGATCAAGTTGTAGAAAAATTGGCTTATCCTGAAAGCCTATCCGATGCACTGACAACATTTTTTGACAGTCCATATTCTACCCTCTTTACTCCACTGTTTTTGAAACAATTACTATATTTAACAAAAAATCAATCTAAAGTCAATCATTATTTTTGGATTCATTATCAGTTTTATTATTTCTAAAGATATTAATAATCTCCTTACAAAAAATAACAAACAACACTCCATCATCAATCAAGCCAATTGGCCCTAGAAATATCTCAGGTATTAAATCAATAGGAATAATAAAATATAAAATCGTCAACAAAATTACCACCCATCTACTTTTTTTATTTCCAAAAGCTTTGCGGTAATATTTATAGATATTTATTTTTCCAAAAAAATGTTTAAACATAATGTTGTAATTTATATTAACTGTTGTATAAAATATTTGCAAATAATTCCCACAAGCTTTGCTAAGACGGGTCCCTGTTGGTATCAAACCCAGGTTAAAAACCTGAGCCAAGATTAACATTTTGAAACCCCTCTAACAGAGGGGCATTGATACAAATAAAAGACCGGACTTTTTACATGTCCGGTCAATTTGATACGATCTGAATTATTTCATCGATGAGTACAACCTAAATCTAGATTTCCAAAAACCCAAACTAAGGACTGTCTTGATTCCTGAAAGGGTCTGATGCACAAAATTGGAATTTGGATGAATATCCTCTCTTTCTATACCAATAACTTGGTACCTAAAAGTCATACCAAAGTAACAAAAGGCCAAGATTTTCATTTTCAGAACTCTTGGTTTGTCACAAAAAATATAGATTTTCTTTTTTCTATAATTCTTAACAGTAAGAATTATTTTTATAAATCCGTGGTATAAATTTCCATGAGAGGTTCTAGAAGTTGTTTCAGTATAAAACGAAACACCTTCAGTTGTTTGCTCCATAAAGTTGGTCTCAAAAAAATCTAACGCTGTTTGGGATTCTGATAATTTTGGAAAATTATCGTTGGTAAATCCACCAGTAAAAATTACTTTCGATATTTGATAACTGTTAATTAAATTCGAAACCTCACTGTAATAATTAAATAAGCCTCCCATTTCTGTGTCAGTTCTAATTCTATTACTTTGTGTTGCATCATTCTCGAATTGTTTGACAATACCATAGCCACAAACAATTGCAGCGCCTGAAGGTTCTTGGTTATCTTCGGGATAAGAGTCAGAATCTAACATCATTCTAGTTTAGCCTCAATTTTAGCCTCAACATCAATTAAATAGCACATTAATGGAGGTATGTCAAAAAATACAGCCCTAGTTTATATGAAACCGGGCTGATTTAGTAACCATAATAATATCCTAGGCTGTGGCCAGGGAATTTTGATTAATAAACTCAATTATCTCCTGCCAATTTTTAAATTGTATATTTTCTTTAGAGACACCTTTTGATTTCAATATATTTCTCTCCACACAAAGTGTTTTAATTTGAGGATCATAAAATATGACATAATCATATGGATGATGGATAAAATTAGCCTTAACCACATTAGAGTCAAGGGATATATTGTATCTCTCATGAGAAATTATACTATCTAAAATATTCTGTTTGAGAAAAGCTTCCAGTTGATGTATATGATATTGTTCATTAACAATTTGGAAAGCAAACAACTGACAAGATTGCGAGAGAGTTTCTAAAGCTTTAATTACATCTGGTAAAACCACTAAACCTTCGTGTGTCACTCGCACAATACAATTATTTATATTAACCCCAACATGAGGAAAATACAGGCTTTGATGTGAGCTCATAATGATCCCCAAAATTACTAAATTCTGAGTTATAATTACACACAAACCCCCTATTGTCAACCAGTCTAAATTTGATCAAATATACACTCTCTTAGTTCTTTATATACTTCAGAATCATTCTTTTCTTTGATTATTTTTGCCAATTCTAATTTTAGATTATTTAAAGGTTGATGTAATTTGGTTTTTTTGAGATCATCGCTTTCGATGTTAACATTATTATATTCTTCATTATCTTTCTCAGTTAATTTACGTTCTTTTAAATTAATAACAATATTTTTATCATATAAGTAATTCTCTATTTCTCTTCTTTTTAGAACATTTAGACCTTCTTTTTTCCAATCTTCTATTTTTGAATTACCTGGATCATTATCAACTAATCCAATTACTTTTATTTGTGCTTTTTGATATTTATAAAATTCTCTTCCAATAATGAATTGTTTGTAAACATCATTACAACTTTCACATGATATAAATAAACAATCGTTGTTTTCCCTGAAAATTTCATTGTAAACTTCAGAGTCTTTTATTGTTTTAGCCGCACCTTCACAATAAATTATATAAGATTTGGGCTGAATATCAGATGGGGGAGTAGCAATAATTGAATCAATCCCAGCACCTAACATTTTAGCACTTTCAAAAACCATATCAATTCCTGAGCTACCATAAGGATTCAAGCACTTCCCTTGCTCAATTTTATAAACTTTTTGAGTAGGAATAAATTCTTTCTCTTCTTTTTTACTTTTTATTTTCTCTTGGCTACAAATTTCAGCTGCTGCACTAATAATAAAGGGTGAATGTGTTGTAGTTATAAACTGAACATTATATAAGTTTGATAAAGAGTTCAAAATTTTTGGAACCATTTTTTGTAAACTTGGATGTAAATGAATTTCCGGTTCCTCAACCAAAAAAACATTATATCCATATTCATTATAAAGATGAGCGATAAAGTAAATAAGGCTTTGAATATAGTTATAACCAGAAGATCTTCTAGCAACACTAATTTCAATATTTCCAATAATATCATCTAACAGAATTCTTATTTTTTCATCCGGGGAGGATTTAACCCTGTGATTCATAAAAAAACTCAAATCATCTCCTAAAAAAGCAATATTATCAGTTAAGGTGTAGTTAATAAGTATATCATGAAGTAGTTTATTATATCCATGGCCAATTTTTTCTCCCAAAACTTTATCTAAGTATATATTCTTGCTTGATATGTGATTATCATCAAATGGTAATATTATTATAGGTTTTACAGGAAACACTTCCTTTTTTATCTTAGGGCTATAGAAAGATTCTATCTCATCAATATACAATTTATAAACTACAGAATTGTAGCTAATTGATATTTCAGAATTTCTTGCCAATTCTCTAATCATTGGTACGTGAACACCACCTTTAAATTCGAGAATTATATTTTTTCTATCGATAATATCCTTTAAATAAAAAGATCCTTTTTGCATCATAACTCCACTATCCATATCATTAGTCAATAAGTTATAAAATGATCTTATTGCTTCAATTATACTACTTTTGCCAGAACCATTTTTACCAACTAAATAATTTACTTTAGAAAGTTTATTTAATTTCAACCCCCCTTGTTTAATTCTTTTAAAATCCTTAATCTCAATAGAGTCTAGCATATAAATTAAAGCTACTTACTATCCAAAAACCTGGC
>CALIJC010000060.1 GCA_938017575.1 uncultured Patescibacteria group bacterium | reverse complement strand
ATAAATAATTTGTATTTCCTTTTCACCAGTATTAAAGCTACGAATATAGGTTACTAATTGACGAATAACTTCGTCTGGATTTATGAATTTACTATAGAATTTTCTATTGATTTTAAATGCACAGGCATAGTCTTTTGTGTTCAAGATTACATTTTTAAGAAATTGTACTCCAGCTTCATCAATTGTAATTGTACTACCAAAATTGAATGATTCTATAAGTTCTAATTGTGGATCTAATCCAATACACAAATATGATCCGTGATCTTTCATGTTTTGAGCTAGTCTTTCGAAATATCCTAATTCACTCATGATTTATTCCTCAATTTTGTTACCTGAATAATAATATAGCGACAGACTATTTTTCGTCAATATTGACAATATATAGATTTGGTCGAATATTCAATTTGAAATATTAGTCAAGAGGAAATTGGTAGAAATGTTCGAGCCTGTTGTGAATAATTATTGGACTATTGATATACAGAAAATTTTATTTTTGCTTTCTTGTTTATATTTAATTTTAATTTGTAAACTGGTTCCAGTGACGTGTTCAATTGCGGATAACCAATATGAATGCATTCGTGGGCGTAGAACTAATATAACCTATATATTTCTACTAACTGTTTGTTTTGTCTGTGGAATATTCAATACGATTCTCAAATAGTTAATAAATATTTCTTATTACCCTTTACTAGCTATTAGTTGAGGGTATTTATTTAATAATTAATCAAAAAGGACTTGACTAAAAAAGCAAGGCCAACTAGGGTAGTCATATATTACAGAATAAAAAGGTTTTACAGAATTTATTATGCTTCGAAGAGTATTTTTGGTATTTACGGATAAAGAGCTTAGATTAAAGCTTCTTAAAATTATTGGTTTGTTAATTTTTGCTAGACTGTTAGCTCAAATTCCAATTCCAGTTTTGGCAGTTAGTGATATTTCACCATTATTAGATAGCGATGCAGTATTTGGACTGTTGAATACCATTTCAGGTGGGGCCTATGGAAGATTATCGTTTGTGATGCTTGGTGTAGGACCATATATTACTGCCTCAATTGTAATGCAGTTACTCGGTATTATTGTTCCAAGAATTAATGAAATACAAAAAGAAGAAGGTCAGTTAGGTCAACAAAAAATCAACAGGTGGACTAGGATGTTAGTTGTTCCTCTGGCTGCTTTGAACGCTTGGGGAATTTTACAATTCCTAGCTAATGGTGATTTAACTGGGCAAAACTCTATTGAGCTCCCTGCTGTTTTGACTAATCCAGAGGTAAATTTACAAACATTTGGATATTGGTTAGCTGTAATTGCTAGTATGGTTGGTGGTTCAATTATCATGATGTGGATTGGTGAATTGATTACTGAATATAAGATGGGAAATGGAATTTCATTGCTAATTCTTTCTGGTATTATTGTGCGTGTTCCAGGCCAGTTAGTTGATTATATTGGAACAGTTGCGCCTACATTTGGAGAGTTATTTACAAAATTTTTTGAGTCACCTGGTAAACTATTCAATTTAGATGTTCTCAAAGCATTATTCTTTGAAAACCCAAATTGGCTTCCGATAAGAAATACAGTTTTACTTTTTGGTGTGTTTATTGTGACATTACTATTAGTTGTATTTATCAACGATGCGGTTAGAAGGCTGATTATTATTTACTCTCGAAGAGGTCATGTTGAGGGTAGTTCTAGAACTCTTTCAGGGGTAAAAGCTGACCTCCCAATCAAAGTAAATATCGCAGGTGTAATCCCAATTATCTTTGCTGTTTCATTTATTCTTTTCCCTTCAATTATTTCTAGGTTTTTCCAAACTTCGTCGGTTGAACCATTAAAGAACACTGCAATTGCTGTGGAACAATACCTAAGTGTCAACCCTAGCGAGAATGCTTTTAGACCTGCTAATTTGCCTGAAAGAAATCTGGGAGGGTTCTATTTGACTGGAGATATAGAAGAACTACAAGCTGCTAAATCATTTGATATTAGCGAAGGTCAGGAGATTCTAGGGTTTACGGTTACGACTCAAGGTGAGGCTAATAATTCATTCTTTGAAGGTACATTTTTGAATAATTTGAAAATACCTTTTACAGACATTACTCCGTTTAATTTCCAAGGAGGAAATATGGGATTCTTACCTGAGTTTAGTTTATTCTTTGATGGATTCCTGGCTTATAATTTCTTCTATTTCTTATTAGTTGTATTCTTTACGTATTTCTATACAAATACAATTATCTTTAAAACTGATGAGATTGCTGAAAGGATGCAAAAAGATGGGTCTTATATCCCTGGGTACAAACCTGGTATGGAAACACAAACGTACTTATCATACATAGCAAACAGATTAAATGTAGTTGGAAGCTTCTTCCTGGCGTTTATTGCCCTGATTCCAGTTGTGTTTAGTCATAATTTGAATTTTGGAGGTGATGGTACTCTAAATGGAATTGTTGGTGGAACTACACTTTTGATCTTGGTTTCTGTAACAATTGAAACCCTGAAGCAAATTGAAGCCCAAGCAACAAACATTGATTACGAAAGATTTACTAAATACTAATATAAATTTCAAACCAAAAAC
The DNA here is from genome assembly GCA_938017575.1 of uncultured Patescibacteria group bacterium. Lineage (GTDB taxonomy): Bacteria > Patescibacteriota > JACMRA01 > JACMRA01 > JACMRA01 > JAAUSE01. The sequence goes on along the minus strand of CALIJC010000060.1, from coordinate 11,201 downwards.
TTGCAGCCCAAAGGCTGCTTTCTTTTTTTATATATATTTTGCGAATCTTTATATTAGTTTAGATTTTATTGAATCAGTATTTAATTTGTATAAATCATATAATTCTTGGCCGTTACTGGATGATTTTCCAAATTCTTTTTTTATGCACAGATGGCTGATTTGAATAGAGATTTTTTGCTGAGCAATTATTTGAAAAATTATTGAGCCAATACCGCCAAATTCTTGATGCTCCTCTAGGATAATTAGATTCTCATAGTTTTTGATTAAATTTGAGAGTTCTGTTCTGTTTATGTTAGTTAGATCCACCAGGAATACATAATCGCAGCTAGGTGAGCTTTCATCTGACTCTAGATTATAAGCTTGACTGCTAACCAACCCAGCTGTTATAATGAGATTTTTTTCCTGAGATTTTTTATTTGATTTTTTAAAAATAAATCCATTTTCTAAATTACTTGAATCAATTGTATCAATTTCGATTGAGTGCTTTTCCCTTGGCTGAAAAATAATTGATGGCAGGGAATTTTCATTGTACATTTCATCAACGCACCATTTTGCAGATGAGTTATTAAATGGTACGAAAACTCTGAGATTAGGTAAACAAAGAGTAATTGCTAAATACTCCAAACATTGGTGTGTGGCACCATCTCCACCAACACTGAGTCCGTAATGAGAAGACACAACTCGAATCGGGGTTTGGTTATAGCATCCACTAACTCGTAATTGATCCCAGTTTCTACCTGGATTAAATGCAGCAAAAGAACCACAAAAAGGTTTGTTTCCAGATAATGAAAGGCCGGCTGATAGAGACATCATCTCTTGTTCGGCAATTCCACATTCTATAAATTGCTGGGGTAAATCTTCTTTGATTGCATCAAAGCCTAATGAACCAGCTAAATCTGCAGTTAGTGCATAAACAGTTTTGTCTGATTTAGCATATTCATGAATTGTTTTACCTATAGTTTGCCTGATTGAATCCATAGTAAAAATTTACAATCAAATTATTTTTTAGTCAAAAAAAATCCTATGAGAATTGCCCATAGGTGTTGTCATTTATGATATTAATATATAGCTGAGATGTTTTATTACTCGTAACGAGCTATATCATCTTCGCCTAGGTATTCTCCTAATTCTACTGTAGCTAGTAATGTTTCAATACTACCAGGATTATCGAGTTCATACTGTGTGAATTTATGAATTTTAAAATTTTCATCAGCGGACAGCATTTGCACAGTCTGCCCCTTAGATATCTTAACAATTCCAGTTATAACAACCCCAATAATATCTTTGTGAAAGTGTGACCTCCAATTGAGTTTTTGACCTGCTTTGATAGTTAAAATTTTTACTTTATAATTCGGATTATCAATATCACCAATTGTTTTGAATGAACCCCAAGGACGGAGTTCTGTTGTTGAACTTGCTTGCTCAGAATTTGACTCCAATTTCCCTCTCCTTGAAATGACCTATATATATGTACCGAATAATTGTTTTAGTCAAGGACAACTTTTTTAATTTGTTTTTTGAATTCTAGGTCAGAAAAAGGTCTGCTGGTTTTTTTTATAGTTGCTGGATTGAATTTTACTTTGGGGAATTCCCTAATAGCATTTTTAATACTAGAGATTGATTGGTCTTTGAAAAATATTCCATTTTTTTTGTTCTCGACATATTCTAAAGCCCCACCTGCTTGGTATGCAATGATTGGTGTCCCACTAGCTAAAACTTCGATTGGGGTGATACCAAAATCTTCTTTACCTGGAAACAGAAAACCTTTGGCATCTTTTAGGAGCTCTAGATATTCTTTTTGAGTTGTCCTACCTAAGAATGTAATTAAGCCTTTTTTTCTTGGATTTTGTCTAATATAATCTGTAACTATTTTTTTTAATGAATCTGTTTCACTTGGTAGGGCAGATGTACCCCCGATTATTAATTTATTGTTAGTTTCTAGACACCCTTTTATAGCTAAATCTAGACGTTTATGAAAACTAATACGGCCGTGACAAAGAAAATAGTCTTGTGGTTTTTTAGGTTTTTTGATTTTGAGAAATTGATCTAAATTAATCGGTGGATAAATTGTTATTGAGTTTGTCTTGTAGACTTGCTTTATTGTTTCTTTGATGAAATTAGAATTTGCTATCCAGACACAGTTGTTTTTGTTTAGATATTTTACTGCTCGCAGGTCCATCCACCTTAGCGGTGATTTAATTATTGATATAACTATTCTAAAAATTGGATTTAGTGTTTTATGGTCAGTTTCAGTAATTAAACCATGTAAAAATCTAGTAGGTGAGTGGCAATAATGAATTAATTTTGGGCAATTTTCGTACCTAGGGTTTTTTCCGCAATAGGTTGAAGAGATTAAAACTACATCGTAATTTTTAATTTTCATCATGGACATAGCTATAGGATATATCCAGAAAAAATGTTTATAAAATTTGATAATTTTTGGGATAAAACTTTGCAGCCAAGATGTTTTAATTCGGTTTTCTTTATGTGCTTTTGTAATTTGTTTGGATTCTTTGAAGGTAGTAGGGGTAAAAAATGAAGTATAAATATCAGCTTCTGGATATATTTCCAGCCAACTCTCTACAACTTTTTCTGCTCCTCCATATTGATGGAGATAATCATGTACTATAGCTACTTTCATTGATAGAATAATAATCTGTTTTTGTTAGTTTTGTAAAGATTGACAAAATTATAAATTGGTGTTTTTATGTTTAGAGTAAATTTGGCGCTATCGTCTAGTGGTTAGGACTCCAGATTCTCATTCTGGCAACCGGGGTTCGATTCCCCGTAGCGCTGCCACGTCGGAGCAATTGCTCCACCAATCATATTCGCCTTTGGGCGACTATTTTTGGTTCCAAATTATTCCTCCTCACCCCTACAATAACAAAAGTTATTGCATGGAACCCAAAACTTTTTGTGGCAATAGTTAGAGAGATAACTTCTTGTCTTTCCTTGGGAATTGGACTCGGAGAGTTGTTTGAGTTTTGATTTTAATTTTATTGACTATTATTTTTATATTTATTTTAATTTATACAATAATTTACCTTTTTGATGTTTTTCCAAAATAAATCACGAGCTAAGACTACCTCCTTGTCTTTGAGAAAAGAACAGACTAGCTCAAACTCCAAAAATAATAATGTCACAAATTTTGTTGAAACAATTTTCAAAAAGAAAAAAGTTGATATGAGTCTATTGTTTAAAAGAGCTTATAAAAATGCAGGTAGTTCACTAGATAAAAAAGAAAAAACTTACACTAAGAAAGTAAATAACGACGAGATAAATAGTGGTAGTGAGAATTTTTTTGAAATATCATCTGCTAATAACAAACAGAGGCAAAGAAATAGTAACTCAACTAACAATACTGGTCTATTTAGTAATTTTTCTCGTGGAATGAAAGGAAGCTTAGCACTGCTGAGTTTTGCATTAATTTTTGTGGTGTTTTCTTTTGTCACGGTTTTTGCTTATAATAATTCTCAATCAATTAGTTTGGCAACTTCTAATCAGGGAGAGGTTCAAGGTGTTTCTGAATCAATCGACCCTGCTACTGAGGAACCTGAAATGGGTGAGTTTGGAACAGATGCATATCAGGATTGGATAGTTGAGAAAACCGGTAATATTGAACTCGCTCAAGGGGATTTAGATTCAGATGGTCTTACTAACATGGAAGAGTTTTTGATCTCGACAGATCCACTAAATGTATCGACCTGTGGTGGAGATTTATCTGATTCACAAAAGCTAGTAAATCTCATTGATCCAGTTACTTGCAGTGAAATAAATGTTGATGACAAAGCTTCTATCAAAAAATACGAGGACGTTATTGATATTAATAAAATAAAAAAGAATCTATATGAAGATATTATTAACGAAGAGCCAGCTTTGGAAACTACACCTGTGGCTGATACCAGTGATGGATCGTTGATCAGTATTTTTGGTGCCGAATCCATTGAAGATTTAAACGGAAAAGAAATCGATACAACAAATATTGAAAAACAGATTGAGGTATTGCAGCAACAAGCTAGTTATGTAGATTTAATTGAAAAAGTAGATCAGTATATTCAAAAAAGTCGGTCTTTAGAACCATTTGACCGAGATTATGCAGTTCCTGTGAGTGGGGCAGTTTATGTTGATGTTTCAATTAGATATGATGTCCCTCTGAAATATGTTTTAGCTGTAGCACAAAGAGAAAGTCGCTTTGGAACTGACAGGTATACAAAAAATGGTAATTTAACAAGGCCAGGGCAATATCAAAATATATATTCAATGGGGCTAGATGATAGTGGAAATAATATAGGTTTTGAAACATGGGAAAAAGGTGTTGAGTCGTTTGGCAAATGGTATAGGAGATTCGATGATGCAGGTGTTAGTGATTGCCGCAAATGGAGAATATATAACCCGAATGGGGATTATTGCGCTCATATTAATGAAACATCTAGTCAAATTGAGTTTTTCTTGAGATAGTCATTTGACTGGCTAATATTACTTGTATTTTTTTGATTTTTATGCTAGTAAAAGTATATGGAATTATTAAATTCGATACCGAATATAAAAAAACCATCAGAATCTCTAGATCCTAAATATTTCCAAAAGATTTTGGATAGAACTGGTTTTTTAAATGAAGGTCATAGATTTGGCAAAGATTTAGTTGCTTCGTTTACCATGGAAATGGATACTGGTATTACAAATGTTAGAGTTTCTTTATCCATAATAAAGCTTATTGAAAAAAATTTTCAAGGTAGTGAAAGAGAAACTAGGCTCGTGCAAGCTAAAAAAAGCTTGGATGATCTAGAGGAAAAATATTTTAAACTACCACACCCTTTGATAGAAGAAATTGATAAAGTAATTGATTCGCAAAATTTAACTGAGATTGATAAGCAGAACTACATTAGGCTTAGAAATATTTTAGAAACTCTAATAAATATCAAGATTAATCAGTTTAATGAAATTTTAATAAACGATCTAAAATACTAAAATGAATAATATGAAACAGGAAATTTTGGATTGTGTTTTAATAATTCCGGAGGGAAAAGTAACTAGCTACGGCGAAATTGCAAAGAAATTAAATCTGGATGGTAGAACCGTTGGTCAAGTTTTAACTGGACTTTCTGATGTGGAAATGTCTAAAGCTCCTTGGTATCGTGTTGTTGCTGGAGATGGGTATATTTCTAGCATGAAACTAGGTGATAAGGGTGAGTTACAAAAAAATATTCTGATTAGAGAAGGGTATACGGTCATTGGTGACAAGGTTGACGCTGGTAAACATATGTGGTCACTAACTGATGATAAAGAAAAAGAATCGCTATTTTAGTTTATGAATAAATATATATATTTAGATAACGCTGCGGCAACACCTATCGATCCTGAAATATTTGATGAGGGCGTGTTTTTAAAAAATTGGGCGAATCCGTCTAGTAAATATACAATAGGCCAGGAATCAAAAAATTTACTCGAAAAAACAAGGATCAAGGCAGCACAAATTTTGTCATGTGACCCGGGAGAGCTGTATTTTGCACCTTCTGCAACTATTGCTAACAATATTGCCATTAGTGGTTACATGAAAGGATTTCCTGGCTGTAATGTTATTCTTTCAGATTTGGAGCATCCTTCTGTTTTGAGCCAATCAAATAACCTTGATTTTAATTCTATTGTTGTCCCCAGTAAGAAAAATGGGATTGCAGATATTGATGAAATGATTGCCAAGATTGATGATGATACACGTTTGATTAGCTTGATGTATGTTAATAATATTTTTGGAACAATTCAACCATTAAAAGAGTTAGTTTCAAAAGTAAGAAATATCAACCAAGAAAGAGCTAAAAAATCAATTCCTAGAATAATTATTCATACTGATGCTGTTCAATCGTATAACTATCTAAAGATTGATATTACAGATTTGGGTGTGGATATGATGACTTTGAGTAGTTCGAAAATATACGCTCCTAGAGGTTCTAGTATTTTATTTATCAATAATGGGATTGATATTAAAAAGTTATTTTATGGTGGTGGACAAGAAAAAGGTTTAGTTAGTGGAACACAAAATACACAGATGAATTATTTTATGGTAGAGGCTTTGGAGAAGTCAAATTTAACTCGATCCCCAGAAACTGATAGGATTACAGTATTACAAAATATGATTGTTGATTTTGTTGAAAACGATCCACGAGTCACAATAATCTCAAGAGAATCAAAAAGAATTTGTAATATAATACCTGTTGGAATAAAGGGGTTAGACCAAGATACAATTCTAACAGCACTGTACTTGAAAAACATATTTGTGGGCAGTACAAGTAGCTGTAGTAGTGGAGCAAATCTGTTGCCGGATTATCTAGTTACTGCAGGGCTAGGGGTAGAATTTGATAGTATAATTAGAATATCCTTAGGTAGGTTTAATACTCGAGATGACGTTTTACAATTAATTAATACCTTGAAAAAAACTTTAGATGAACTACTATAGTTTTATATCCAATAGATACCAAATATTTCGAATTCCTTTTTTGGAGTTAACAATATTATCAATGTTTTCAGTAGTTGTATTCGTTTGATTTTGGAATACTGCAGGGTCTATTTTTTGACTACTCTGATCGAATATATTTATCAGCTCAGAATCAATTACTGTTACCTGACTCATTAAGGTTAACCAATCTAATCTTGTTTGGGCTGCACTAACAGGTGTAAAACTGAATTTTGTTAATCTTTCATTCCATTCAAGACAGAGTTCGTTTTGCTTGGAGGAGATTTCTTGAATTTCTAGAAATAGGTTAGGAAAATCAGCCTCATTGATGTTCTGACTAGGTTGATTACAAATCGTATCCAGATCACGGGATACATTAATTGACTCGTTTAATAATACACAATTACTAATCCAATCATTTTCATATTCTTTAAAATTAATAAACTCTGCTAGAGACTCTATTTCATTACTAATTTCAGAAATATTTATTTTATATTGATTGTAATAGTTTTTATACTCCTCTTGGATTTCTTTACTCGTAAAGACAGAATATCTATCGAGATTTTCCAAGCTAGAATCAGGGATTAGTTGTTTTTCTAGGCTGCTTACAAGACTTTTATCGACGTCGCGATCTCTATATAGTTGGTCTTCACTACAAACACCTGTAAGGCTCTGAGTATTTTTTGATATTATTTCACTTCTGGTTTCTGAAAAGTTTTTGATTTTACCACTTAAATCGTTTTGCACTTTGAATACTTGATCTTGAGCTTTTGCACCGATATTGGTGATAATTTTGGGTTGCAAGACTTGAAAATAAAATAGAATTGTAGCAATTAGCAAACTAAATGAGACGCTAAGCCAGACTATATCGCTCATGAAAGCACCCCCAAGAGTTTTGAAAAAACTTTTGCTTTGTTGGGGAGATTTTTTTGACTTAGATTTATTCATTTTATGGTTTTTACTTTCTAGTAAGCCTGTATATTCTTTGTATGGCTCATTATCAATAGATATTTTTTTATTCAAGAAAGGATCGTAAACAGATTTTTTAGTTTTCTTTTTCATAAATATACATTGACCTCGAAATGATTAATAAGTTTGTTAATTAAAAGTAATTTTATTTAACTGGTCAACTAAAATTAGTAGGTCTTGTATATGCTAAATACACACTATTTGGAAAAATATTAGCGACGCAAATACGTCACTAATATTATTGAAGTTTGGCTAAACTTTTTATCTAACATTTACAAATGTAAGAGCTTTTCCTGTTTTACCTCCACGACCTGTTCTACCGATTCTATGGATATAATCATCGTAATTATTAGGTAGGTCATAATTGATAACATGGGAGATATTGTTAACATCTAATCCTCTAGCTGCTACATCAGTTGCAACTAGAATTCTACAGTTATCATTTTTAAACTTTTCTAGAGCCCTTCTTCTATCTCGTAGGGTTTTGTCACCGTGGATGCACTCGGCTTTGTAGCCCTCTTGAGAAAGAATTCTTTGTAATTTGTCTGTGTGGATCTTGGTTGCTGTGAATACAAGAACCTTTTTTAGCTCATCTGAATCTAAAAGATTTTGAAGTGCTTTGATTTTAGTATCAGTTCCAAAAATTTTCACAATATCCTGATCTACGTTCTCACTTGAACTATTGCTTTTGATTACAATTTTAACCGGATCTTTCAAAAAAGAGTTGGTCACTGGTTCTAGTTTCTTATCTAGAGTTGCTGAAAAGAAAAGTGATTGTCTTTTGTCATTTAACTCATCAATAAGGAAATTAATATCCTCAATGAATCCCATGTCTAGCATTCGATCAACCTCATCCAATACTACATGATTAGCATTGTTTAATTTCAATACACCTTTTTCAACTAAATCAACAAGTCTACCTGGAGTTCCAATAATAAAATGATTAGGGTATTTTTTAATTCTAGATATTTGCCGTCCCATTGGAGAACCACCAACACAAGTAGTTGAGAAAACCCTCATTTGGTGAGTAGTTAGTTTTTTTAACTCTTCGTCGATTTGAATTGCTAATTCCCTAGTTGGGGCTACAATTAAACAACTAAAGTTTTTTCTATTTTTAATTTTTTCGATTGCGCTATTTAGTAGAGGGATTAAAAATGCTGCGGTTTTACCAGTTCCGGTGTTTGCCAAGCCAATAACATCTTTTCCTGCTAAAATTTCTGGGATAGCTTGGTCTTGGATTGGGCTAGGTTGCTTGAATCCATTTTTATAAATCATGTTTAAAATTCCGCGATCCAAATCAAAATCAGCAAATAGATGCTTTGGTTTGTACTCTTGGATAGTAACTGGGGTAGCTTTTTTAATAAATAAACTGTGGTTGTCTCCGAATGATTGTCGTGGGTTTGAGTGTCTTTTTCTGTTCCTGCTAAATCTTGATCTGTTGTTTCGATAATTTCTCATAAATAATTTTTACTCCTCTTTTTGTTTTTGTTTATACCTTTATAGTTTTAAAGGCCATCTAACGAAAAAAGAATTTTTTAATTGAATTAAACTACTATCACATAACTCAGTTTTTGTAAAGGTTATTAAATTTGGGAATAATTAGCTTTGACAGAAATAATATACTGAAATATTGAATAATTAAAGAAAATCTAAATATGAATAATAATATAATCAAACATGATGTAGACTTTGGAGGACAAATGCTAACTCTCGAAACAGGGTTTTTAGCTAGACAAGCAACGAGTTCTGTTTTGGCTACTGTTGGTGAGACTACGGTTTTGGCAGCTGTTGTAGTTGGTAAGGAAACAAAAAGTAATTATTTCCCGCTTCAGGTAGTATATGAAGAGAGGCTTTATGCTAGTGGAAAAATCAAAGGGTCTAGGTTTATAAAACGAGAAGGTCGACCGTCAGATAATGCTGTTTTGACAGGTAGAATGGTTGATAGGTCTATTCGATCTTTATTTGATCCATATATTAGAAATGAAATCCAAGTAATTATTACAGTCTTGAGTTTGGATGAGGTAAACAGTCCTGATACATTGGCTGTTTTAGCTGCGTCTACAGCCTTGAGTATTTGTAATATTGACGGATTTTCTGGAATGGTGAGTTCAATTAGGATTGCCAAAGAAGGTGCAAAATTAATTCCAAACCCTAGTTATGAGCAAGTCGCTAAATCAGAATATGACGTGGTTGTTAGTGGTGATGGCGAGAACATAATGATGCTTGAAGCAGGTGCAAAAGAAGTGAATGAAAATGATTTTGGAGATGCTTTGGATAAATCAGCAAACATTCTAGCTCAGCTAAATGAATTCCAAGCTGGTTTTGTAAAAGCTGTAGATAATCAAGAAAAACCTCAAATAGTAAACATTAGACCAGGAGAAGAGTTTGTAAAATTTTGGGATCAGTATCAATCAGTTTTTCAAGAAAATATCTACTCAAACGATAGGAATAAAAAAGAAAAAGAAGGTTTTATAAAAAACTCAATTGATAGTGTGCAAACTGGTATAGAAGTAATCAAATCAATTTTCAATGGTGGGCAGTTTTCAGATACAAATTCACTTCTGGAATGGTTTAACGGCCAAGAAAAAGAAATCATTACAGTTGATGAGACTAATGGTATAGCAATAGAAAAGAAGCTGGCTCTATCAATAATCAAACTATATGAAAATAATCAAGATTTTGACGTAATTAGCACTAATTTAGAGCATGGGATGGAAGAGTTTCTAGATAAATTAGTAAAAGAAAATATTCTCGAATCAGAGCTAAGAGTTGACGGTAGAAAATTAGACCAGGTTAGGGAGATAATATGTAAAGTTGGTTTGTTTGGTAGGACTCATGGTTCCAGTATTTTTCAAAGAGGAGAGACTCAAGTACTAAATGTATTAACTGTAGGAACAAAAAATGACGCACAGATAATGGATAATATGGAGGATTTTGAGGAATCAACCAAGAGCTACATGCACCATTATAATTTCCCAGCCTACTCTGTAGGTGAGACTGGTAGGTATTTTGGACCAGGGCGTCGAGAAATAGGTCATGGTTCTCTAGCAGAAAAAGCTTTATTGCCTGTATTACCGGATTTTGAAGAATTTCCATATACATTGAGATTGGTTAGTGAATGCTTGGGCTCTAATGGCTCTACTTCTATGGCTAGTACTTGTGCCAGTAGTTTGAGTTTGATGGATGGAGGTATCAATATTACACGGCCTGTTGCAGGAATCGCTATGGGTTTGGTAGTAGATAATAGTGATAGTAAGAAATTCAAGGTATTAACTGATATTCAAGGAATGGAAGATCATTACGGAGGGATGGATTTTAAAATTACAGGAACCAGGAATGGTATAACAGCTGTTCAGTTAGATAATAAAATTACAGGTGTTTCTTTAGAAGCTTTGAAAACTGCGATAAATGATGCTAAAAAGGCTAGAATTCATATCTTGGATATTATGGAGAAAGCTATTGCTAAACCGAGAGCAGAGATGAGTAAATATGCACCGATGGTGGAGTCAATAGTTATTCCAATGGATAAAGTTTCTGAGGTTATTGGTTCTGGTGGTAAAATTATTAAAGGAATTATCGCTAAAACTGATACTGAAATTGAAATTGATGACGTTACAGGTAGAGCTTTGATTTACGGAAAAAAACGTGACGATGCAAAACAAGCTTTGGAGATTATCAAAAAAATTATCAAAGAATATAAACAAGGCGAAAAGGTCCAAGCACAGATTTTTAGACTAGAAGCTTATGGTGCTTTTGCAAAAATTGATGGCGGTGAAAAAGAAGG
>CALIJC010000059.1 GCA_938017575.1 uncultured Patescibacteria group bacterium | reverse complement strand
TGGACAGGAATACTTTCGCTAGATTCTCTAATTGAGACAGTCAATAATTAACCATTCTCAGATTTTTGAGTAATAAATATGAAAACTCATGACTCTATATTTAATTAGCTTCATTGCAGGAATTCTAACAGTGCTCTCTCCATGTGTGCTGCCAGTTTTACCAATTGTTTTGGGGTCAGCTTCTTCAACAAAATCGAAAAACGAGCTCTATCTTACAGTTCTATCACTAGGTCTTTCCGTGTTTTTGTTTTCAATCTTACTTCAAACATCTCTAAAATTTAATCCATTTTTTGAATTTCTTCCTGATAGATTTTGGGTGATCCTTTCTGGAGGGGTAATAACATTCTTTGGTATTGTAACTATATTCCCACAGATTTGGGATAAATTATCACTAAATTTGAGTTTAAGTAAAAAAAGCAACAATTTACTAGAAAAAAGCCAACAAACAGAAGGCATAGCAAAGCCAATTTTACTAGGAGCTTCTCTAGGGCCTGTTTTTACAAGCTGCTCTCCAACATATTTTGTAATTTTAGGACTTATTACATCTAGCAGCTATCTCGAAGGTGTAATCCTCCTAGGTATTTATATTTTGGGCATGGTCGGATTCCTATTTATTATCGGTCTTTTTGGTTACAGGATAACTTCTAAATTCAAGATTTTTGCAGATCCTGAGGGTATCGTTCGTAAAATGATCGGGGTTTTGTTTTTAGTTATTGGAGTCGGTATAATTCTTGGATATGATAAATCCCTTGAAACATTTCTCTTAGATTTAGGAGTTTATGATAATTTTTCACAATTAGAAATCAATTTACAAAACTTATGAAACCAAAAATATTAACTACATTATTTTTAATTATAGCAGTGGCCGCCGGGTTAATCTACTACACCAATTCTGACAATCCTTCGGAGGAATTGACAAACAAGAAATCCCAAGAGGCTACAGAAATTTCATCTAATAATTCTGGTTTTACAGAAGATGATCTTGAACAGGGGTGTTTCGCTAGAGATTGTATTCCTAGTATCCAAGATCCAAAGTTTGATTCTGCTAGTGAAGCAGATGAGTGGTTAAATGATGACGACCTAATTTTTGGTATTGTTATTGATGGGCAAGCGAGAGCCTACCCTCAGAGAATTCTAAACTGGCATGAGATTGTTAATGACACAATCAACGACACAGATTTCGCTGTTACTTTTTGCCCACTTTGCGGTAGTGCAATTTCTTTTGAACGTACAGTTAATGATCAGACTACTACCTTTGGAGTTTCTGGAAAACTATTCAATTCAAATTTAGTCATGTATGATAGGCTAGAGGAAAGCTATTGGCAGCAAGAAACCGGCGAGGCTATTGTTGGAAAAGCTGCCGATCGAGGTGACAAATTAAAAACCATCCCAATGGCTAGTAGTTTTTGGTCTGACTGGAAGCAGGCAAACCCTGAGACGGAAGTTCTTTCTCGTGATACTGGTTATTCCAGGAATTATGATAGATACCCTTATGGGGCTTATGAAGAAGATGGTGAATTATATTTTGGTATAGAAAATACCGACACAAGGCTACAAATCAAAACTCCAGGTTACGGTTTTGAAATCCCAGACTACGGTCATAAATTTTATCAGGAATCAGATTTACCATTTAATTCAATAATTGATGATACTTTAGAAAAAAAAGTAGATGTAAGTGATAAACTAGTAAATCCAGAGGCGAGCAATCAGATATCAGTATCAGTTACAAATAAAAATGGGATTGTAATTATGACATTGGAGGATGGTAGTGAAATTATTCCAATTAGAACATTTTGGTTTGCCTTTGCTGCATTTCATCCTGAATCATTAATTTATGAACCTGCCCAATAACTCTACATTATCATTTTTCAATTCTAGCCATACATCTAGCAACTGTGACCCATGAAACTACTAGTCGTAGTTGTCATGGGAGCCCAGATACTTGACTATTGATTTTAGTTTTTAGCTAATATAAAATCTAGAAGATTTTAGGCTTTTAGTAAATTAACATGAATATGTTAATTTACAGCTACGGCTATGTTAAAATAATAAAATAGGTTTGTTTATCTAACTAAGCATATCTATTTTTCAGCAATATTCAAGTACACTATCTATATAGCTATAACTGAAAATAGTTATTGAACAGATTCTATAAAATTAAATATACCCAGTCTTTTGGCGACCAGGTAGTTATTGATATTATCAAATCATTTCCTTTTTTTAATTGTTTTCGAGGTGGAGCTGTTCTTTTTTCTTCTCCGATATTTCAGTGTTTTACGGCGTTTTTTCCGACCACTATTAAATCTTTTTAGTGATTTAGCAAATTTACGTCGAGCTGTTTTCATTGCTGCGATTTTGGCTAGCTCTTTCATTCCTACTAACCTTTGTACAACCAAAAAATTGTCTCATAAATAAAAATTTTTCACAAATAAGCCGGCCAATCACAAAAGAAAGACCGGCAAAAACAAGTTCAGTTTGGATTATAAGCTGCCAATTTTGATAACTCCATACTTATTCAATTTTTTATCAAACCACGGACAGCCAATTCTTGCAAGCTGGGCAGTATTGGAATTATTTTGACTACCAGCATTCTCCTCTACTTGGTCAGTCAAGCCTAGATTGGTCGTATTATTAGCAGAATTAAAACCAGGACAATCAGCTTCGTGTTGCATGGTAATCTTCCTTATCTTCTTGTTTCTAGAAAATTTTCAAAAATATTTAGTTAATTGTCAACTTTGACAAAAACATGAATACAAAGCAATAATCATAAAATGTTAGATAAAATCAGGAATTTTTCAATCATAGCACATATTGACCACGGTAAATCTACTCTATCAGACAGAATGATGCAGCTAACAGGGACAGTTAGTGACAGAGATATCAAAGAGCAAACCCTAGATAAAATGGATTTGGAAAGAGAGAGGGGGATAACAATCAAACTCCAGCCAGTAAGGATGGAATACTACTACACCCCAAAAAAATCTAGTGACATTGAAGGATCTCCAAATGAGTTTTTAAATCTATCTCCAAAAAAAGAATGGGAAAATCAAAATTTTATTCTAAACCTAATTGATACTCCTGGACATGTTGACTTTGCTTATGAAGTTTCCAGGTCTCTTGCAGCATGTGAAGGAGCTATTTTGGTTGTCGATTCAACACAAGGTATCCAGGCTCAAACCCTAGCCAATCTATATAATGCTATGGAATTGGATTTAACAATAATCCCAGTTCTCAATAAAATCGATTTACCAGCTAGTGATGTAGAAACTAGAGCTGCAGAAATAAAGAAGATATTAGGTTATGCTCCTGAAGATATAATTATGGTAAGTGGAAAAACAGGTGAGGGTGTAGATTTACTACTTCAATCAATAGTTGAGCGAATTCCATCTCCAAAATAACCAGAGCTATTCTGATTCAATTATAGTAGATAAATCTAAATCATCTGGAATTAAAACATGATCAATTACGTGGACAATTCCATTTCTACCTGACCAATCAGGGGTAGTTACATTAGCTTTACTATCAATCAAGCTACCATTTTCTAAATCAATATCAACTTCATCTCCGTTTACATTTATTAATTTGTCCAAACCTGAGATATGTTCTGACCCATATAATCCTGGGACTGCATGGTAACTAATTATTTTTGCTAAAATTTCTCTATTTTCCTCTCTTCGCAGTTTCTGGCTTACTTTGTCTCCCAGTTTATCAAAAGCCTCGTCAGATGGTGCAAATATTGTTAATTCCTGATTCCTGAGTATTTCTTCAAAGCCAAGGAGTTTAACAGCTTTTTCTAGCTCTTCCAAATCTTGGTTATTGGTGATTTCATTAAAAATACTATCGCGCTGTTTTCCTTGTGAGACCAAAATTATTTCTTCTATTCCCAAAGTTTTTTTGGTGCCCTCTAGCTCAAATTTCATTGTAGAATCATCAGAGCAGTTCACAAATTTCATTTCAATTCTATCATCAACTATTTCACCCTGTGTGCACATAGCCTCATGGGAACCTGTGACATTCACAACTCCAACTAGTCTGCCATTTTCATCAAAGTGCCAAGTAGTATTAACCAAAGTCTCACTGCAATCCTTTAGCATGATTTCATAAGCACCTCCGACCCCTAAGCAGTAATCATTTATCCCAATAATTTGTTTGTTTTCTTCATCGTAGCTCCATTTATCCCATTCATTATCTTGTTTAGTTTGCAGTAGAACCTTGCTGGCATAGTGTGGGGCTCCCTCTTCTACAGAAAAAACCAGCTCGTTATTCTCTGACCATCTCAAAAATCTGTTCTGGTTATTGTATGTTTCCTCTTGGCTAAAAACATTTAAATTAACAAAAATTAACCCCAAAAAAATAGCACCTGCAGCAATAGGCTGTAAAAAATTTAATTCCTCAAAAATCATAGTAAATAAGTTTATCTGTTTAAATAAAGAAAATATTCTAGTTTGTTGTCAAGAAAAATCCACCTCAATAATCAAAGGTGGGGTTTAGGCTGTTGGTAGTAGTTGTTTTTACAATTTTATTGGACTATAAATCGATAATATTTCTGTCATCAAAAATAAAATCAAATGAAATCCAGCGTAAAATGAAAAAATTAAAATGCTCGCTGTATAATTATGGTTGAAAAATATACCACATATAAAACCGATTGCAATAACCAATAAGTTATGTGAAGCAGCTTTCCAAAATATTTTTGTGTTTTCTATTATCCCAACCTTTTTTCTAAAATAGAGACCACAAAATGAAACATATAGCGTTATAATAAAAGCAGCTAAAACAAAAACCCAATTTGATAAAAAGTTTGATAAATCATCCACATTCCAAAAAGACAATATTGCTGAAAGAGAACAAATAATATACATTGATTTTCTTGTTCTCTCTAACTTCTCTTGGTCAGTTGCTCCCATTATAACCTCCTACAAATCAGCTAAATATATAATAATCACAATACCAACATTAAGTCAAAAAAATAACCCCAAATTGGGGTGTGAAATATAGAATTCATTAATATTAAAACGGCATCTGAATGTCATTCAAATCATCTACATCAATCTCAGGAAGTTCTTCTTCTTTCTTTGGGGCGGCTGGTTTCGCGGCTGCTGGAGTAGATCCCTGAGAGGCAGGTTTGTTAGCTTCAGCTGCATTTTGTGAGGCAATAGCCTGTGATTCTGATTTTGTAGATAGGATTTCTAATTCTTTTACATTAATATCAGTTGCATAGCCTTTGGTTCCATCTGGTTTGTCCCAGCTTCTATTTCGCAAATTTCCCATAACTGCTACTTTGACACCTTTACTAACGTATTTTTCTAAAACTTCTGCTAATCTATCCCATGCAGACAAATTAAAATACTGAACAATTTCTTGGCCGTCTTTATTTTTCCCCTCGTTAATAGCCATTGAAAATGAGGCAACTTTGGTCCCACTTTGGGTAGTTCTGATTTCTGGTTCTTTTGTTAGTCTCCCTATTAAAAATATTCTATTCATAAAAATTATTTATTATTTTTCTTCGCTAGCAATTTCCGCGATTGGTTCAAATGTGTCTTGGTCTGATTTCTTTGAGAAAAATCTGAATAAACTAAACAATACAAATGCAAGTAGTTCATAAACAAACCAAAAAATGGCAATAACCCAAACTAATTCATACCAGACAAAGTTCACATCTCCACGTGAAATGAAATAAACACTAAAAATAGCCAAGCTAACAAAAAGCGAGCTAAATCTAGCGATAATTTCTTCTGATCCCGCAAAGAAACTGCTAACACGTTTTTCTTTCATATGATTGATAGTTATTAATAAACCAAAAAATGTCAACAAAAAATGGAGCAATATAAAAATGCTCCAGATGCAGGGTGGTTTTTTTGGCTTTATCACAAGTTATTCGAAACAAAGTCCAAAAACGTCCAACATTCTTCTAGTCCTAAGCAGTAATAAATATCACCTAAAACTGTTTTAAGCAAAAGATTCTTACTCTGTAAATCATATGATAGTTGCTGACAGACTAGTCCGCGAGCTCGAATGATAGATTTTTTAGGTAGAATAAAGTCAGGGCTAATTTCATGCTTAGGTTTTTTTAAAACTGTGCGTAGCTGTAACACAAGCTCCCCAAAAATACTAGATTTTGGAGAAAACTGACTGTACTCCAATGGATCTCGATTCGATGATCGCCCGAAGCCTACTGACATCAAATTTGAACACACTTTGATATTGTGTTTCAAAAAATATGTTCCAAAACAGGCAAAAAATGTTGCAATATAGTGCGTGTCTTCTTCAGGTTTACTGTAACCATAAGGCTTAAAATTATGTTGAATATAATCAATAGCACCTAGGCTTGTTAAAGGTGAAACATTATCAATTAAGCCTGTTTTTTCAAAAACCAAATAGTCTAATGTGGCTAAATTAAACGAAGCCATACCAATTGAATAGTTTGGGTGTTTTTCACCTTGAGAATAATGAGCTAAAATAGACTTTTTACTAATTTTATCAATAAATTTATAGTGAATTGTCCATAGCTGTTCATTAAATTCAGAGCAACTCGGATTAAATTCAGGATGATTAGCTGTTTTCTTTTTTCTTCCCATTTTCAGTCAACAATTCCACAACTCCAAAAGCTTAATTATCACATTTTTAGGGTAAAGTCAACCTTTATTCACAAAAGAGCTAAAAAAATAGAGTAATTATTGTTCAACTACTCCTATTTATTAATCAACAATTCCAGCAATTTCCAAAAATCAACCGAAATGTGTTCTAATATCTTCTATATACTGCACTGAATATTTTCCAGAAATTATGAATCTCGTTGTGATAGACAAAATCCACCAAAATACTTCTGAATACTAGGTGTTTTTCTAGGATGTTAGCGTTACATTTCTTACTACCTTCTGCTATGTTATATATTTCTGCAACTGTTTTTTCTAATGGGCATAAATCTAGACTATTTAATTGGTTATTTCCAAAGCCAGGTGAGTATAAATTAAAGATTAACTCAGCAAATACATCTCCTAATATGCCAAATTGATCTCGTTCAATCGTGTTTTTTTGAGAACTACCATAATACAGTTCAAGCATACTGAGGCAATTAGTCCAATTAGTTAGATATACGACCCCAAAGCATGTATAAAATGAGTCTGTATATTCTTTATCACTAGTGAATTCCTCACCACCAAAAGGCTTGAAAAATTCATCTATGTGTGATCTAACACCATTTGTAGTTAAATCTGTGATTTTATTAATAGATTGACTATAAAAAGTAATATAGTAAAAAACTACAAAATAAAATGCTTTACGACCTGTTTTATAGCAGGAGTGGTTTTCATTTAATGCAGCTATCGCAATAATCTGATCCTTAGAAATAAAGGGCTCAAAAATCCTGCATAGCTCATCAACATTTGAATTTAATTGACTTGCTATATTTATGGGCAATTTTACCGTCATTTATCCACACAATTTTATACACCAACAGCTTTTTTAGCATAGTTTTAAGGTATAGTCAACCACTATCGGCTCATTAATAATTTGCCTAAAATAAAAAAACAGTTATAAATAAGCCAAGATGTTCACTGTTTCTAAAAAACCAACGATTATAGAAATCCACAACCTATACAAAAATCAACAAGCTTTACCTAGTGAAATCACAAAATTCTTTTTAAACAGAAGTAAACAGGTTGATTCAAAAATCAATTCGGTGTTGAGGTTTAATGAAGAAAATGCTTTGAAATTAGCCATAAAATTAGATGAAATCGTCAAAAAAGCTGATAAAAACAACTCCAATTGGTTTTCTCAGTTAACCAAAACTCTCCCTCTTTTTGGAATCCCGTTTAATTTAAAAGATAATATTCAAGTAGAAGGGCTGGTCACAACTGCGGCTTCACAAATCATTAAAAATTATAACTCCACATTTTCTGCAACTGTTTACCAAAAGCTAGAAAAAGCAGGGGCAATTCTGATCTCAAAATCTAATTTGGATGAATGGGCTGTTGGTGGAAGTACAGAAAATTCCAGCTTTGGAGTTACCAAAAACCCACATGATTTTACCAAGGTTCCAGGTGGTTCGTCAGGAGGACCTGCGGCTAACACAGCTTCAGGGCAAAGTGTTTTTAGTATAGGAAGTGATACAGGCGGTAGTGTCAGAATCCCGGCATCTTTTTGTGGGTTAGTAGGTAATAAGCCGACTTATGGGATGATTTCTAGGTATGGTGTTATGCCTCTTAGTTCCTCGCTCGATCAAGTTGGAGTATTTACAAATTCTGTTTATGATAATGCTGTTGTGAATTGGATATTATATGGCAGTGATTTTAATGACCAGACAACGATAGATTCTTCAGAAGTTAAATTCAAATTAAAGAAAATTATAGAATCCATGCAAAAAACTAGAGGTAGTTCAGTAATTACTAAAACTCACAAACCTTTGACTATTGGTTTGCCGATTGAATATTTTGAGTCTGGTTTAGATCCTGAGATCTCTAAAATTATCGATAGATTGGTTACTGTTCTCAAAAAAATTGGTCATAAATTTGTTGATGTTTCTCTCCCACTTTCAAAATATGGCCTGGCTGTTTATTATACATTAATGACAGTTGAAACTGCTTCTAATTTACAAAGATACGATGGGGTTAGGTATGGTGAGATAGATAGTCAAACCCCGTATTTTTCAGTTCGAAAAAATTATTTTGGTGACGAGCCGAAACGCAGAATTATGCTGGGAACCTTTGCTAGTTCCAGTGGCTATTTAGATCAATATTATAACAAAGCCAACAAAGTCCGGGCTAAAATGATTACTGATTTTGAAAATGTTTTATCAAAATGTGATCTTTTGTTAACACCTACTAGTCCTGAATTTGCCTTTGAAATAGGTAATAAAACTAGTGACCCCGTGAAAATGTATCTAACAGATATTTTAGTTTACATGTCAAATTTAACTAAAGCTCCCTCAATCTCAGTTCCAGTAGGTTTTAGCTCCGGCTCAAAGAAATTACCAACAGGTGTTCAAATAATTGGGAGAGAGTGCTCCGAAGCCGAAATATATAACCTTTCTCTAGAGATAGAGCAGTTGACATAAATGGATAAATCTAATATTTTATTCACAGCTCGCAGTTGTAGCTCAGTGGATTAGAGCATCTGGTTGCGGTCCAGAAGGTCGGAGGTTCGAGTCCTCCCAATTGCACCAATTTCTGATATACTTATATATATGCCTCGTAGGGGCTGCTAATTTTTACACTATTTTTACCCTGCCCATACACCCCAATTATATCGCGTAAATGATTCGAGTCCGTTAAGGTCATCTGAGGAGTTAATGATTGAACTTTATACAGAAGATTAATGAATCATCAACTGCCAATCGAACAAGCCGCAATTTATAAGGGAAAAGTTTTGAATTGAAAATATGCCTTGACAATAATCAAAATTACTAATACAATTGGTATAAGTTGTGGGCTTCTGCCCTTATCAGGCCAAAGAATTCTTAAGCTTGGAACAACTTAATAACCCCTCACGGGGTTTATTTTATTTTCATTACAGAATGGAATGAAAGTTTACCTTTTAAACCTTTCTTTATAAGAATAACCTTTATCGTGCAGGGCTTTTTTTTACCAACCTCAGCTGTTAGTGCATAATAATTAACCTTTATTTCCCTGCCTTTAATAATTTTTGTAACTACCCTTAATGACGCGTTTTTACTATTTTTGATTACTGGGCATATCAAATTTATTAGAGGCAGTCGGTATTCAATTTCTTTCACAGTTCTCCTAACACGATTCTTATATAAAATATGATTAAAACCCTCAGAGTTAAAATTGATAGTTTCTTTAAGTGCAGGACAGTAAACTGGATTAAGGTTCTTGTATTTTACTCTCCACTTTTCAATAAAAGTGGTTGTGGGTTGACGTTTCATACTATAAAACTGATTTAATTATATAGAAAAGTCAAATATTCAAGTTATTACATCCTGCAATATTTCTACACCAAGAATAAGTTAAACTATTTTCAAATTACGCTGGTCATATTTGTTTTCTTACAAAACTGTTTAAACACATGACTTACATAAAAAATTTACACGATAAAATTAAAGAAGAAAGAATCCAAAAAGGATACTCACAAAAGCACCTAGCTAAACTAACTGGAATAGCTCAATCAAATATCTCCAGAATCGAAAAAGGAACATACAGACCCAATCAACAAACTTTGGAAACACTAAGTTAATATCTAGACCTAGATGATAGTATTTTTGAAAAAGAAGAAAAGGTAATACCATATAAAGCAATTCAACCTGTTAAAGAAAAAGTAGCAGAAGTTGATCGTATTTATAACCCAGATGAACTTGCTCATATGGATGAGATAAGAGAAGTTTTCATAGAGCATGGAGTCGAGCTAACTGAAGAGCAATTCCTTATTGAATACCAAAAGTTAACAAACTTTGCAGAAGCTTCATTTAAGATCGTTATGAAGGGTGTTGAAGAAATTTAATTTATCGCTCAAAGTGATAATTTGTTCGAATACGGTCATCATAACAGCACCAATTTGCCAATTCGACAATTTTTTTTTAGAGTCCAACTATGTCTATAATTGGTTTGGGTTACAAACTCATCAAACTACTAATTCCTATTTTAGTTCTTGGTGGAATTTTTTTAGTTTTGTTAAATCTTTTTAATGTAAATTCTAACACACCTGAAAGCGTTACCAAAAAATTCATCAGCCTAAGTAAAAACCCAACCGACGTAGTTAGTAAAAATGAAAAAAACACAATTTCACAAATAACAGAGCAAAAATTCCTACAAAACATAAAATACGAATCGCTAATCAAGCAAGCTAGACAAATCGATAGGCAATACCCTAACAGCAAATATAAAGTAGAGGCACAAGAAAATTCCCCGTATTCAATTTCAAGTATTCAATATTTTGACGGAAATGGAAATTTTTCAATAGAGATAAAACTATTCATGGAAAGCTATAAAACATCTTTTTACCTTCCAAAACAAACAAAAATTTTTCACATTGAGATAATAGGATCACAGCTAAATATAGATAAAGATCTTACCAGTAAGCTAGAAGAAAATGTATCCAACATTAAATCCAAATTAGATGAAGGAGTAGATTTCTTTAACAAAAAAATAAAATTAAACTTTTAATTCAAAAGCAGTTTGCTTGACCACGTTTGCTACTTGAGTTTTATTATAGGAATAAGAACATGTTAGATAAATTTCAGTTTCATTAGGTTTGTAAAATGAAAAAAAAGTATAACACAGATAAAATTCTTCGGAGTAATTCAAAGAAAAAAATCAGCATCAAAAGAAATAAAAAATCTTTTTTTGGCGCACTAAAATCTTCAACAATTGATAGATTTAACTCACCTTTTGGAAAAAAACCAAAACCCATAAAGAAAAAATTACCAAGTCAATCTGAAACAGAGTATAAAATATTTAAACCAAAAAAGGAGTATTTTATAAAATCCAAAATCAAAAACAGCATAAACCCAATTAAAAACAAAAAGAAAAGCCCTTTTAGCCATGGAAATAAGAAGCTAACTGAGCTCTCTAAAAAAGTCAGCGGTTTTTCAATTAAGACCCTTCCCAAAGATATAAAATATCAAATTTTAAAATATAAAGTTGCCGAAAGATTCAACATGTTAATGAGCTACATGGTAGTTCTAATTGTTTCAATCTTTACGATTTACATAAGTTTTTTTGATACATTTTTTTTAGTAAAAACATACACAATTAATTTTGTAAATGAGTCTTATATTGATGATTATGAAACAGATAAATTGTTTGATAATATCCATACAGATAAATTTCTCGGACTTCTTCCAAATAATAGTTTGTGGTTTTTAAACAGCCAAAATCTGACCTACACAGCTCAAAGAAATAACCCAGACATTAATTCCATAAAAGTGGTTGATAGGGTCTGGCCTAATAAAGCAACTCTAGAAGTTGATCTAGAGGCAATACTCCTAACTCTTTCGATTAATGATGGTGAATATTGGAGAATCAATAACAAAGGTAGCGTAGTGAGCCAAGATTTAGCTGGAATCAGAGAGAAATTAGTAGTAGTAGATAAACCTATAATTTTTGATAAATCCGGAACAACTTTTAGAGATTTTAGTTTTGAGAACTATAACGAGCAAGTAAATCGTTTTTATTACATAAACTGGTTATGGGATTTAATGGAAGAGCAAAAAATTGAAGTATCCAAAACTGAAATTCCAAGCCTTATTGATACTGATGTGATGATCTATACTGTTAGCGGAACTAAATTAATGTTTGATTTAAATACTGCAGACAAAATAACTCAAAAAACTAGGTTCCAGGAATTATTTAAAAATGATTTTCTTAAAGAAGAAAAGGCTGGGAGTATTAGCTATATAGATTTTAGGATACCCAAAAGAATATATATGTGTAGAGATGGAGAAGCTTGTAATAATTAGTTTTACCTGTCTCTTGGAACACCATTATAACTTAGGGTATAATCCATTAAATCTGACCAAGATGGCCCAAGTGAGTTCTCCGCGAAATTTTTAATCACACCAGGATTTGGTTCTGCCAGTTTAATTAGTACCAAGTATTCTGGATCTTTTTCTGGCCCGTAACCGATGAATGTGTGATCGTAAATACCATTATTTGTGTTGCATTCGTACCGGTTACCACCCTCACATCTTTCAGTGGCTCGTCCAACTTGGGCAGTTCCAGTTTTTCCTGAAACAACATAGTTAGGGACCTGGCCTTTACTAGGTGAGGCTCCTAAATACCCTTGATCAATTGTGTTTGCTAAATATCCTGTAATTAATCTAGCAGTATTTGTCTCTAATACTTTTTCAGGTTCTCCTTTGTAAATAGGGCTTTCTGGGCTAGTTCCATCA
>CALIJC010000058.1 GCA_938017575.1 uncultured Patescibacteria group bacterium | reverse complement strand
CCTTCTACAGTAAATATTTTATTTGTGTTTAATGAACCACTATCTTCAATTTTAACTAGCAATATTGCCACACCTTCTTTATTAATTACAGGAATATCAGTACAAGTTACCGCTGTATTGTTTTGAATACAATCCCCAGCTGGATCTGAACCAACTCCCAAGAAGAAATCTAACGGAAGAAGATAACCCTCGTTTAAAGTTCCATCACAAGTTGTCAAACTACCACCGCTAATGGTCCCTGAACCATCACCACAATTAATGTCTACAAATGGGTCATTGATGCTTCTAGTTCCGATATTAATAACATCATCAGGAGTAACGAATACGGATTGACCACCTTGAGATTGAATGATTATTTGTAACCCAATATTTACTCCAGTACTACTACCAATACTAGCCTGAATGTTTCTCACACCAAAGTTTGGTCCCGTAGGTATATTTGAACATGTAAATGCATTCCCACTAAATGTACAAGGAGCTAGAACACCACCCTCAACACTAAAACTTATTGTTTGTGAAGGGGGTACATAATTATTTGGTAAAGTTCCAGAGCAGCTAACTGTACTGTTAACCTCTGTAATAGCTGGAGTACAAATAATTCCACCAGTAATGTCATTCAAAGACTGGATATTAGTTGAATTTAATGTAATCGGAACTACATTTACTTGTGATCCGGTATTCACTCTTGGACTGGAATTTATTGAGGCTTGAACATTTTGGAGTCCGATTTGTGATCCTACCTGTAAATTAACACAGTTAAATTGCTGACCAATAAAACTACAATCTATTGCTGGTTGGTTTTGTATATTTAACCTGAGTGTTCCAATTGGAGCTACGTAAGTACCTGGTAAAGTTCCTGTGCAGTTTGTAGTTTGATTTACAGTTACTGTTGAAGGAGTACAATCAATTCCGCCTACAAGATTATCTAGGTTAGGTAAATCTGCAGGAGAAAGGATAATTGGGTTTACAGCTATGGCTTTGCCAATATTTGTTAGAGATCCAGCACCAACATTTCCTTGAAGCTGTCTTGTGCCAATAGTAACTCCTGAATCTAAATTAGCACATGTAAAGTTGTTACCAGTAAAGACACAAGGGGATGGGGATTCACCAGTAATTGCGAGATTTAATGTGCTTGTTGGAGGTAAATAATAGTTTGGTAAGGTTCCGCTACAAGTTGTAGTATTAGTTACTGAGACTGGGTCTGGGTTACAATTCAGCCCTCCAGTAAGACTCTCTAGGTTAGATACATCTGCTTGAGAGAAAGTAATTGGGTTTACTGTGACTTGTTTTCCTGTATTGGTTTTTGCACCTGTACCAATCGATGCTTGGATATTTCTAGAACCAAGTATTGTACCAGAGGGTAAATTTTGACATGTAAAGTTGTTTCCAATAAAAGTACAGGTAGATTCTGATTGGCCTATAACTGACAAGTTTAGGTTGCTTGATGGTGGAATATAGTTTGAAGGCAAAGTTCCTGTACAATTTATAGTTGTTGTGCTAGTTACTGGATCTGGGGTACATGTTATACCACCTGTAAGCACTTCTAAATTACTGAGATCTGACTGTTTTAATTCGATTAGATTTACCTGAATTTGTTTACCAGTGTTATTAAAAGGGTTTGCGTCTATCGCTGCTTGGATGTTTTTTAACCCAGTTGAATTTCCTGTGGTTAGATTATTACATGTGAAAACGTTTGAAGAGTTACTACAAATTACACTTGCTTCTGGCTCTATTCTAAGGAGTAGGTTGTTTGCAAGTGTGTTATAATATCCTGGCAAAGAAAATGTACAGGATGTAGTTTCTGGGCTAACTTCTGCTGGATCTGGGGTGCATGTGATACCTCCTGAAATTGATTCTAAGCTGCTAGTATCTACCTGGGTAAAATTAATTTGATTTACTGTTATGGTTTTACCAGTATTTACAAATGGGTTTGTGTCAATAGAGGCTTGGATGTTCACCCCACTGCCAAATACTGAAGCTCCAACCATTCCAGAGCATGTAAAGGTATTACTAACAAAAGAACATATAACTGGATTTTCACCCTCAACTCTCATGTTTAAATTACCGGAAGGAGGTGTGTAATTGATTGGAAGTGTTCCACTGCAGGTGGTTGTATTGGTTGCATTTATAGGATCTGGAGTACAACCAATTCCACCAACAAGTGTGTTTAGATTTGGTAGATCAGACTGAGTAAGTGGATCAGGGCAGTCATTGTTATATGTACTAGAAGTACCATAATCACCACAACCATATCCAACAGCAGCCCGTAAATCTGATACAAAATTAGAAAAATAGTTATTT
The DNA here is from genome assembly GCA_938017575.1 of uncultured Patescibacteria group bacterium. Lineage (GTDB taxonomy): Bacteria > Patescibacteriota > JACMRA01 > JACMRA01 > JACMRA01 > JAAUSE01. The sequence continues at coordinate 381 of CALIJC010000058.1, read as the reverse complement.
GAAATCGAAAAAACAGTAAAACCTAAAATAGCCAATAAAGCCAAAGGGAAGAGTAATTTTACTTGGGATCCAATTTTTAATTGCTTATTTAAGCTAGATTTTTTTTGTTTTTTCATATTTGTTAGAACAACTACTATTTACTTGTAAATTGTTAGTTTAGTTTATCTACCATATCCATTTGTCCCATAACCTGCAGAAACAACAGTGTTTTGTCTGTTATTAAACAAGGCTGCTAAACCACCAAATGAAATGGTTAGAAGTGCGACTGTTAAGATTTTAACAAAATCTCTTCTTGTAGTATTTTTATCTAAATTTATTTTTGTATTCATTTTTGTTTATTTAATATTCTTATTATATCTTATGTTTATAGTTTTGTAAAAT
>CALIJC010000057.1 GCA_938017575.1 uncultured Patescibacteria group bacterium | reverse complement strand
ACGTGACGATGCAAAACAAGCTTTGGAGATTATCAAAAAAATTATCAAAGAATATAAACAAGGCGAAAAGGTCCAAGCACAGATTTTTAGACTAGAAGCTTATGGTGCTTTTGCAAAAATTGATGGCGGTGAAAAAGAAGGGTTGATTCATATTTCAGAAACTGGAACTGAAAAAGGTAAAAAAATTGAGGATATTTTTGTGTTGGGTCAGACTGTAGAGGCAACGGTTAAATCTGTTAATGACAAAGGCCAAATTAGCCTAACTATAGTTGATGATTCAAAAAAACCAAATGTAAGTATTCATAGTTAGCCTAACTAAAGCAAACTTAATTCAGTTTTAAACTTGATGTAGAAATATTGAAAAGTAAATGTAGTTGGGGTTGACATTTACTGGCTATGGATTTATTAATAATATTTAAGTGCCCAAGTTTAAAAAAATCATTGAATTTTGTCATGGCCTAGGAGAAACCCAAAAATTAGTCCTAGCCATTTGCTTAACTTTTGGATCAATCATTGGATTGTATCTACTGCTGGCAATTACAAATAGTATTATTTAATTATTAGGTCTAAAACTCGTAAATATGGTAAATTCTAACCCTGTAATTATTTTAGAGGCCGCCAAAATTTTTATTTATGGTGGTATGTCGTTCATTCTCGCAATGTGGTGGGCACCTCTATTAATTAAATTACTGGTCTGGTTAAAATTCTGGAAAAAATCTACTCGAAACATTGATACAACTGGGGGAGAGTTAAAAGTCACTAAAAAATTCTATGATGAAAATGAGAAAAAGAGATTAGTCCCTAGAGCAGGTGGGTTGTTGATTTGGGTTACAACCATTGTGTTTGCTCTTGTGTTTTGGCTTGTGTTGAAAATAAACCCAACTAATAAAACCGTTCAATTTTTAAACTTTATTTCTCGGCGTGAAACTTTTATTCCAATTGGAACTTTATTCTTTGCTTCAATTTTTGGATTTATAGATGACGCTTTAGCAACCTTAGAAACAGGTGGAAACTACAAGGCAGGTGGTTTGAAATTGAGCCACCGGTTAGGTTTGGTTACAATATTAAGCGTATTAATTGGGCTTTGGTTTCATTTGAGACTGAATATTGATATAATTAGACTGCCATATTTTGACTTGGATCTTAGTTTGATTTCCCTTCCTTTTGGAATACCAGGTGGTGCACTGATTGTGGTTGCCACATTTATTGTATTGATGGCTCTGTATGGCAGTTCAATGATAGATGGTTTTGATGGAATGAGTGCTGGGGTGATGATTCCAATCTATTTATGTTTTACAGGAATCGCTTTTTCAAAAGGTTTTTACGATATTGCGACTTTACTCATGGTTATTGTTGGAGCCTTGGCTGCATATCTTTGGTTTAATATTCCACCTGCAAAATTCTACATGGGTGATACAGGAATAATGGGACTATTGTTGACACTGGGGGTGGTTGCATTTTTGCTAGACTCTCTATATGTTTTGCCTGTTGCAGGTTTTATGTTGGTTTTGACAGAAGGTTCGGTAGTGATTCAAATATTTTCTAAAAAGTTTTTCAAACGTAAAGTTTTCTTGGCGGCGCCCCTACACCATCATTTAGAAGCGATAGGTTGGCTGCGCCACCAAGTAACAATGAGATATTGGCTGGTTTCAATAATGGCATCAGTTATAGGATTGGCGCTGGGATTGTTAGTTAGATAACAAGATGAGCCGAAAATATTCGACTCATAGTATTGTGTTAATCAATTTGAAAGATCTATTTTAATCTATCTCGATAGATTTTGGCAGTATTTCCTGTATTTTTTGGAAAGAAATGAGAGCCGCTGTCGTATATCTCAATCCCTTTGTTGAAATATTCACGGGCTTTCTGGTTTTCACCTTTATTCATATGTACATAACCCCTAGCGATAAGGGTATTTGCGTTTGGGGTGTAAATCTCTTCGGAGAGATCAGCATATTTGATTGCTTTTTCATTTTCACCTCTTTTTGCGTAAATTAAGGCTAGACCAGCATATACATTAAGTTCTACATTTGCTTTGTTTGAGCCATGCAAGAACTTTGAATTTTCAACTTTGGTTAGAATAGAAAGCAGCTTTGCTTCTGCTACTTTATTTTTACCCACAGATCTATATAAAGTTGCTAGTGAGTATTGACACGGTAAAAAGTCGTCACCATATTGTTCGATACATTTCTTTGCAATAATTTCACCCTGCTGAACATCTCCTACGTGAGTGTATAGGGAAATTAGGGATTGATAAAATTTAGCATTTTCTATACCACCCTTATTAATTATTGCTAAATTTCTGCCAATAGCAGCTTTATATTGCTTATTAACAATGAGTGTATTGATTTGATGGCGATAACCTTTGGCATCTCCAGGGAACTCGTCTAATAAATCTTTTGATATTTTTGATAGCCAGTTTGAATCTGAGACTATTTGTGCTGCAAATCCTAATCTAAACAGTCTTTCTAAGAGGTAATCATCTGGTGATATTTTTTGGAAAGTGTTGTAATAACTAATTAAACTATTCTCAGGTTGCCTGGAGCGAATTCCTACACTAATTAAGCTGAAGTATAGCTTATGTCGTTCAAGACTATTAGGTTCGAACTCACTTAGCCTATCAACATAGATTTTAATATTGTTATAGGCTTTCGAGTAATTGCCGATATAATAATTTGCAACGTAGCTATTTAAATAAGCTTCTCCAAAATCAGGATTAGTTTTGATAATATCTGTTAATATTTCTAAGCCTTCTGAATAGTTTTTGTCTTTTCTGATTAGAGCCAAAGCATAATCAGACTTTATATAGTCATCTTTATTTTCAATTTTGGGGAAGATTTCTACTAGTTTTGCAAAGTATTTTTTTGCAATAGCTTTATTGCTGAACCAATTTGCCTTAGCTAAACCTCCATAGTATCTCGCCAAGTAATATTCTTTGGTAGAAATATTTGGGAATATGGAATTATTTATTTGATTACGCGCTTTATTAAAGTTCTTATTTTGAATATTTTCTTCAATTGAATTATGGCTTTGCTTTGATATTTCTTTTGCAAGTAAATTAGTAGGGGTTAGAGATGCGAAAGTTGTTAAAGCTAAAGCTATACAGAGATTCAATTTCACTGTGCTAAATTCCTCAAGTTGACTAACTGACCAGGTATATCATAGAAATGTAGTAATGTCAATAAACTAACCAAGTTGAATAAAATTATTGAGAGAGTTGCTGGATAAGCTCAATGGTTACTTGTTAGGTGAACTGGACAAAAATTTTTATCATTAGTATAGGATTATTGGTAAGTAGCTTTTAGGAAGTTGATTGTGAATATTTTCAAGAATATTGCAAAAAAAGGTGTGATTGCAATTTTATGTCTACCGGTTAGACAAATAACATTACTAATATTGCTTCATATTCCTTTAATGATATATCCAGAAATATTTTATGGACTATCTTCTATATTATATATTGTTTTATTCTGGGTAGCTTTTTCGATTATTTCAACACATACAAACATTTACTTTTTTGATGGTAGATTTTTAAGGAGTTTTAATTTATATAGATTAGTATTTGATTTAAAATTTGAAGAAAAGAATTCTATAGATTTATCTGCTCTAAAAAAAGTGAAGAATCTTAACCATGTAAATATGAAACAAAGTATTTACAAACAAACTGGTTTATATAAATTTCAAATTAAATTGTCCCAACTGGTTTTTGGTTTTTAACTAGGGATGATTATTTTGAAACTTTGCCTCCGCCCCAAAGTAATTAATGGGGCTTTTTATTGACATAATTTTAAATCTGTATAAATAAATATAGTAATATGAGTAAATATCAACCTATAATTGGACTAGAAATTCATGTACAATTGAATACTACAACGAAATTATTTTGTAGGTGTTTGAATGAATATGCTCCAGAAGATCCGAACAAAAAC
>CALIJC010000056.1 GCA_938017575.1 uncultured Patescibacteria group bacterium | reverse complement strand
TCAATAATTGATGCTAAATGATAAGACTTGTGTAGTGTGCATCTGATTGTAACTGGGTTAATTCTTTGGTTTTTCTTGGTTATCATATAGACGCTAGATTAAATTTACAATCTTTTTTATCTGTTCACTCCATTTGTGTTTGGATAATTCATTTTTCTGCTTCTCTAACAGCCTTTCTTTATCCTCTTTATCATTAATATAGTGAAAAATCATCTCAGCAAATTGATTCGTGTCATAATAATCAAATGTTGGTGTACTCGGTATAACATCCAAAAACCCACAATCTTTTGATGAAATAACCGGCACTCCCGATTTAATTGCTTCTAGGGCGGTTAATCCAAAAGGCTCGCTTTGACTAGGCATTACAAAGAGGTCGCCGCTTTTATAAAGTTGTTTTTTTTCCCGTCCTCCAATCCAACCAGTAACAATGACATTTTTTTCTAATTCTCTCTCACTAATACTCTCAATAACACTGGGGATTAGTATACCATCTCCAGCAATTAAAAATTTAACTTGAGGGTCAATTCCTACTACTTTTTTGGCCGTATCTAAAAGAAATTCTAAACCCTTTTGCGGAAATATCCTACCAACGTATAATATATTTTTACCTTTATCTAATTCTTTGTAACCTTCTTTTATAGGAAAAAACGTGAGGTCGTTATTTGCCACAACAATGTTGTTTTCTGCAACTCCGCAAAATTTAATAACAGATTTTTTTGTTACATCAGAAACTACAATGACTTTATCTGCCTGGCTTAGACCTTGTTCTTCTAATGAAATGATTGACCTTTGGGTGGCTGAGTGTAGCTTGGTATTTGGTGACCTATCCATTTCAATGGAGTTCATGTGGAAATAGAAAGGTAGGTTAGGGTGATTATTTTTCAATAAAAACTTGGTGGGTATAGTCTGCCAATCCATTCCAATTACTGCATCATATTCAACATCAGAGTTATTAATAAACTCATCAACTGCAAATGCAAAAGCTCTAGAAATAGACGGTGTATTATTTGGGTATACGTTCCAGGTGATTTTTTCAACCCCTTTGTTATTCAAAAACAACTGAGGCCAGGTTTTTGCCTTTTTGGAACCTTTTTTATTAAATAGTTCTAAATCAAACTCAAGTCCTGGAATAGATTGCCTTTTTTTCAAAAATTTTTTAGTTGATTTCTCCAAATTTACAGTCTTTTTTACTGAAAGAGTTTGAGGAATCATTGGCATGAGAACTGTAACATCCACATTTTGGTTTTCTAATTCATTGACGATGTCTTGTGCTAGGATTCCAAGACCTCCTACAAACAATGGATATAACTCCCATGTCAGTAACAATATCTTTTTCGTCTTTTTAGTCTTTTTGGCTTTCTTCATAAATTAGAATTGATAAATATCAACCTCTGTGCATAATATATAACCAACTTTGTAGAATATTGTCAAAGGTTATCTTTTATAAAAACCCGTGTTATCGTTGTTTTTCTATAGTAATCGACTAATAAATATTCTATATTAACCACTAAAACTGTTCAGGTACATAATAATACTGATTGACAAAAGCCGTAAATACCAAGATATTTACTAGATATATGACAAAAAATGCCAGCTTATTACTTCTATTACACCAACCATTTAGGATTACTGATTCAACGCAATTCTCAGTTGATTCAATAGATACATTATTCCAAGGTCATTTCAAAAAACCAGGTCAGGAATCTAGTAATAAAGCAATTTTTGAAAGAATAGCTCAAAATTCATATATCCCAACCGGTCAATATTTACTAGATTATATTCAAAAAAATTCTGATTTTAAGGTAAACTTCACATTTTCTGGAACTTTTCTAGAGCAGTGCTTAATATACCCAGAATATGGGTCGCAAGTACTAGATATATTTAAAAAACTAGTTCAAACTGGAAATGTTGGAGTTGCTGGTGAGAACTACTATCATGGTGTTTCTCATATGTACTCATGGAGTGAATTCGGAGCGCAGATTAATCTGCAAAGAAAGCTAATCAAAGATTTATTTGGAGTTTGGCCAACATTCTTCAGAAATACAGAAAATAAATTCAATAACGAAATTGCAGAATTCATTAGATTGATTGGTTTTGAAACGATGGGAGCTCCAGGAATTTCTAGGTACATTAACAAAGAAGAAAAACTTGAAATTAAAACTATCGAAAGACCTAGATTTGATAGAGACGAAACCTGGGCAGCAATATCGAACAATCCCAATGAATTTACAGCCAGGTACCTCAGCATTGCACCAATTAACCACGCATTGTCAGATATTGTATTTTTCCTAAAGAAATTCAAAGGAGAGGCTTCCAAAAAACATCTCCAAGATATTATTAATGATAACGCCGTTGGTTTTCATTTATTATTCAATGATTTTGAGGTTCTAGGTGAGCATAGTAGAGATGATGGTATTGATATTTTGGAGGTGTTTACCGAGTTTATTACAATCTGCAAAAACGAAGGTGTGAATTTTGTAAATATTACTGACATCCCTGAGTATGCCAATTTTGAAAGTAAAAAATATAATATTCCTTTCGATGTTTCTTCTGGAAATGCTGAGCAAAATCTCGAATCATGGAGAGGAAATTTTCTACAAGAAAAAGCCTTTGTGTCATTAACATACCTTCATGACAAGGCCAAAAAACTAATCCCTTATAACACCCCGTATTCACAAAAACTATTGGAGAGTTACAGGAAATTAACAACTTCGGATCATTTTTATTATCTAGCAGATATACCTGGTGAAAATGGATTAGTTCATGAGATGTTTTCTCCATATAGAAATAGACAGGATGCTTATACCAATTATGAATTCGCACTCAAGTTTGTTTCCAAAGAGATTGACAAGTTTTTAGCTTCAGTTCAATAGATAAATATGAACAAAAAAATAGAGGATGGGATTACAAAAACTGCTTATTTCAGTATGGAAATAGGTTTTAATGAAAAAATACCTTCATATTCAGGAGGGCTGGGAATTCTAGCCGGGGATACTCTCAAAGCAGCAGCTGATTTAGAAATTCCAATGGTTGGTGTGAGTGTCTTGTATAGGCATGGGTTTTTCCGCCAGCGCATTGACGATTCTGGAAATCAGATTGAAGAAGAGGATTTTTGGAGAGTAGAAGACTATATGACCAAACGAGATGAAACCGTCGAGGTTGTAATAGAAGGAAGAAAAATTAAAGTAGGAGTCTGGGAATATATATTAAAAGGGGTGAGTGGTTATGAAGTTCCATTATATTTTTTAGACACAGAATATCTTGTAAATGATGAGTTTGATAGATATATAAGCCATCATTTATATCCAAAAAACAAAGATATTTTTTTTAACCAAGAAATTGTGCTAGGACTAGCCGGAGTAGAAATTTTAGAAAAAATTGGCTATTCCAGCTTTAACAATTACCACTTGAATGAAACTCATGCGTCTATCGCTGTCCTTTCGCTCAAAGAAAAAATTGGTACTAAGGATACAAAATCCAAAGTTTGTTTTACAACACACACACCACTAAAAGGAGGTCACGAAAGGTATTCCAAAGATTATCTAAAGAAAAAACTAGAATCAAAATATTTTGAACAAATTCCAAATGAACTTTTTGACACAGATGGTGATTTGAATATGGCCTTACTTTGTTTAGAAAATAGTAAATATGCTAATGGGGTAGCAGAAAAACATAGGGTAGTTAGCCGTGAAATGTATCCAAGTCATGATATCGATGGAGTAACCAATGGAGTGCACACTAATACATGGGCTAGTCAGCACATAAGTCAGTTATTTGACGAATATATTCCAAACTGGAGTCATAGTGGGTTAAACCTTCATAGGGCGGTGCAAATCCCAGCAGATAAAATCATTGAGGCACATAAAAAAGCAAAACAGACATTGATCAACGAGATTAACAGTGAATTCGAATCAAGCAGTATTTCTTTCGATAGTGATATATTTACAGTTGGGTTTGCCCGCAGAGCTGCAACATACAAAAGGCATAATTTAATTTTTACTGACTTGCGGAGGTTAGAAAAGATAGCCAAAGAGGTAGGAAAAATACAGTTCGTATTTGCCGGGAAAGCTCATCCTAGTGATGAGGGAGGAAAAAAAATAATCAAAGAAATATTTGAACTAAATAATATAACATCTGAGAATATTAAGGTTGTGTACATGCCAAATTATTCGATGTCTTTGAGCAAACTGCTAATTTCTGGCGTTGATGTTTGGTTAAATAATCCTGTGGCTCCTTTAGAAGCTTCTGGAACCAGTGGAATGAAAGCTAGTTTGAATGGTGTACCAAATTTCTCTATTTTAGATGGCTGGTGGTTAGAAGGACATATAGAAAATGTCACTGGTTGGTCGATTGGCCAAGGTTGCGCTGAGGGCGAGGCTTGCAGTGAGAATGATTTAGAATCACTATATTCCAAATTAGAAAATAATATTCTACCAAAATTCTACAACGATAAACCTGGCTGGGCTTACATCCAAAAACATGCGATTGCTATCAATAGTAGTTATTTTAATACTCACCGAATGATAATGGAATATGTAACTGAAGCTTATATACGGTAGTTCCAATTCCAAACTTAGAATGATAATTCATCTGACTATTGGGTAAATCGACACTTTTGTAAAGCTGGAGGACCTCTAGTTCAAATACAAATTCTCGATCATCAAATCAATAAATCTACTATATTCTTGGAGTTTATCATTTTCTTTGGCCGAATTGTCGTATTTAATCACGTAATAGTTCTCAGAGGTAGCAGTTACATAGAATGAATTATTCTTATCGGCTAAATTATCAATCCGATTCAATCTAAAGCCTTTGGAAATTTCCAAGCTAGTTTCATCAATTTCATATCCAGAACCCAAAGATTCCTGAACTGTTCTGGTAAAACTAGCGATGTCTAATTTGTTATCGTACTCACTAACATAAACCTCTAAACCACTGTTGTCGTCTGCATTTTTAGCTAGAATTTTTGTGACCGAGCCCATTTTATCATCCAAAAAATTAAAATCTACCTCACTCTCAGTGATTTCAAAATTTTCAGGAGTGTCTCTATCAACTAAAATACTAAATCCATTTCCTGAAATTACCTTATCAACTTTTCTTTCAATGCTCTTTTGAGTGGCGGCAGTTTCCATGGTTTGCCCGGTCTGTTCAGTCTCAGATGGGCCTTGGTTCATTATATTTTGGACATTCAGGGTATAGTAACCTAAAATAACTAGACATACTAGCAATAAAGCAATGATTATGTACGGTAAAGTTTGTTTATTGGAGGGTTTTTTACTATTCTCGCTAGAAGCTGTATTTTTCTTAACATTTTTTTGAGCCCCTTTAATAAACTCATCGAGGTCGTTACTGTTTTTAGCCACCTCCTGAAAGTCAAAAAATCCTTTAG
>CALIJC010000055.1 GCA_938017575.1 uncultured Patescibacteria group bacterium | reverse complement strand
CCATAGCCAATAAACAGAATTCCTAAAATTAACATTATCATTAAAATGAAGTCAGTTAGTAGTTGCCAGCTGCGAGACTTTAAAATTTGGTATTGAGAAGATTTTCTTGATAAGTTGGTATGATTTTCTATATGCTCTTTTGTCTGAAATAGAGTTCGAATATATGCAGTTTGAGTGATACCTTGAAGCATGGCTTGAGTAGCTTGATTGTTGTATTCATTTGAAGCTTTTAGAAAAACTCTGTTATTGTATAGAGTCATATAAGAAGAAATAAACCCTACAACCAACATCAAGAAAAATGAAAAAACTGGAATACTCCAATGAATTCTACTCAGGGCAATAAATGCTATAATTGGTGATACCAAAAACCCCACCCAATTGTGCAAAACACTGATAATAACCTTGATAACACCTTCTCTGCCTCGCTCTACTACTGACAATGTTTTACCACTAGAATGTGTAGAAAAATAAACAGGGTCTTTGGTTAAAATTTGTTTAGAATAAGACAAATAAATCGACCTCCTTGTTAAATCATGAATATGTAAAAAATATCTATTAGCCACCCAATTTAATATCCTGGTAAATATCAATAATAATGAAATGGCAATGAATGTTTCTCTAGGTTTTGGGATAGCGTACAAAATTAAAATATAAGGGAAAATAGTATCACTAGTTTTATTCAGTATAGTTCTAATGAAAAACACTGAGTACGCAAATGGATACAAAGTCATAACCGACCTCCATGGTTTCTCCCAATTTATCTCTTTAAATTCTGCATATTTCTGAGGTTGGATTATTTTTCTCCAGAAATTTATATAAGTCCTCTGATTCATCTGACAAAAATATCACAAAACAATAAATAATACAACACAAAATTTATAAAGCAAGTAATTTCAAAAAAAATTACAGTAATAGCAATCAAAAAATGGAGTAGTTAATACTACCCCATTATACAACAAATTCATTTTATTTCATAATTTTTGTTGTATCAATATCTGGTGATGAATTGAAAACCTCTTTGCAAAGTTGGTGTTTTGTAATACAAATTTGATTTGATTGATTCTTTGCTTCTGCAGCTGATTCACCTTCGCCAAAATAAAACTGACTATATCCATTTTCTTGTTTGTTAGAAAATGAAATTGAGATGAATTTATGTGAAAATACACTCCTCTTGCAAGCTCTAGGTGTTCTAGAGTTATAACCTCGAACACTTTGCCTGCTAAACCTTGGAATTAACATTTGGACATTCATGCAACCATGATGCAAAGAAAACAATCTATCTTCATCAGTTGATTTATTAAAAAACTCACTATCAATAGAAACAGCAGCATCTTTACCTCTTGTGGTTACAACCATTCCAAAATCATTACTTTCAACCTCCACAACTCTCTCGCCAGGTGAGGCTTTGTACAGGTTAATCAAATAGAAAATTGTTGAACCATTAGTTGTAACAGCAATGCTGTCTTGTAAAATTTTTGTTTTCACCTCTTTTGCATTCAAAGGTGTGGAGGGAATTAAACCAGAAATTAAAATAATCGATAATATAGTTCTCATACAAACCATTCAATCAATACATCTACACACGTAATAACACACATATAGTACATGTTGTCAAACATAAAGAATATCTACTTTTTCTTTTTGAAAAAACTGTCACTCGGGAAAAATTTATCTAATGATATTGAGACTATTATATATCCAATTAGAATAGCATACCCAAATATCCCACCCTCTTTGAATAGTAATAATAAAACAACAGGCCACCAATTATGCAAACCATGTAATAAAAAGTTTGGCCAAATTCCTTTGTATCTTAATCGAATCCAACCATGTAGTTGGGACATTAAGGCAATTGAAAATTGAAAACCTATCAAAGAAAAGAGTATTGCAACAGACTCTAATCCTTGCTGTAGAAAAATATAAATCACAATTGGATAGTGCCAAGGCCCCCAAAATAATGACATCATAAGGCTCATATCCCAAAGTGATTTGGAGTGTTTCTGTAAATAATCTTGCAGCAATCCTCGCCATCCAAATTCTTCTGTCGCGGATGTTACCATGTAATAAGCCAATGGTAAAATCAAAGCACCTATTGTTAAATTACCCAATTCAAACTGACTAAAAAACACCCCAACCAAAAAACATGATACTGCAAAAGCTCCAAAAATCTTCAACATCTTTTGTACACCTTCAAAACTCAATCTGTGCTTGTTGTTTTTTCTAACAACCAAATATCCTATTAGCGGACCTAATGTTGCAATACTAGAAATTATACTAGCTATTAATTGAACATGGTTGGCAGACCAATCAACAATGTCATGATTTACAAGAATTTCTGTACTATTATTTGAAACCAGCCACCATGCGAAAAACCACAAAATCCAAGAAAAACTATAGCTAATAATTAAAAATTTTTTAAGGTAGCCAGGCAATTTAAACATAGACAATTTTAAAAAAAATATATTCTAAACAAAAAACCCTGTCAATTTTGATCAGGTTTATTCAAATTTCTATTATAAATAAAAACAGCACATTCATCATCTTCAAATTCTTGGTTTCGTAAGAATTCAAAACCATTTTTGATATAAAAGTTATGAGCTTTTTTATTCTCTAAAAGGGGATCAACCAAAACAGCATTTACATTATCTTCTTCAAAGCATTTTTCGAGAGCAAGTTTCATCATCTTGGAACCATAACCTTTGCCTAGATCATCTTCTTCGCCAATCCAAATATCCATAGCTCTATACCCCTCATCTATCTCGCCCCAATAGTGAGTTTCCTCGTTGGCTGGATCAACAATCTGAATCAAACCTATCGGCCTGCCGTCTAACTCAGCAATATACAACCAGACATAATCAGATGGATTTTTGAGTTGCTTTTCCATCCAATCATCATACTCATATTCATCCTCACCAATTGCTTCAAGAACATGAGGTTTGTGATCCCAATAATCAATTAATTCCAAATCAGATAACCTAGCAGGTCGTAACTGTATATCCATAATTATTTTTACTCTATATCTACCCTCTAAAACCGCCTTCGTCAAGAAACTTGATTTCTTCTTTAGTAGACTTTCTTCCAAGGATTTTATTCCTATGTGGGAAACGACCAAATTTTTTTATAATATCATAGTGTTCCTGCGCTGCATCAATCACTGGTTGAAATCCTAATTCTTTAAATATTATCAAAGATTCTTCTTGGTCAATCAAATTCTCTGAATGCATAAGTGGCATCATGAACCAAAACTTGGACTGTAAATCAAAATCATCAGTAAACCCTTTTTCTACAGACAACCTACTAAGTACCCTAGCCTGTTCATCTCCAAAAAATGCTTTGGGAGAATCACGATATATATTTCTAGAAAATTGATCTAATAATATAATCAGGGCCAAACAAGATCTAGAATCCTTGGACCAATCGTGAAAATACTCACCTGAAAAAGCTGACACTACAAGCCTTCCAAATTTGATTTGAATAGTTTTATCAAAATCGTTATTTTTTTGAAAATGCTGACCAGAATCTAGATTTAACCAAAATTCAAGAACCTTATTAATCTCATTAATCATAAAATTATTTTTTAGAACTCGCAGAACCAAAAGCAACCCCAATTGCAACTCCCAGGGCAATACCAATTCCAATATTATCAAACACTGCACCTAAGGCCACTCCAATGGCTATTCCTAGTCCGATTCCAACGCCAATTTTTTTTGAATTTTCATTTAAATCCTCTTCTTCTACAACCTGCTTCTTTTTCTTCTTATCTTTTTCTGGCATGCTCATATTAAATTTATTAATTATTTATATGTGATAAAACTAAAACTAACTATTTAATCATGTGAACATCTCTTTGAGGGAATGGAATATTTATCTTGGCCTTATCCAAAGCTTTTTTGACTTTTTCTGGAAGGCTCGCAGTTAAAGGAATATAATTTTCAGGTTTGGTATAACAAAATACACTTAGGTTTACAGAACTATCACCTAACTCAACAACTTCAATAACAGCTTCATCAGGTTTAACAACCAACTCTTCTGTTTTGACTACATCTCTAAGAACTTTTTTGGCTTTGTCGATATCATCATTATAGCCAATTCCAACAACAAAATCATACCTTCTAAGTTTTTTAGCTGAATGGTTAGTCAAAATTCCACTCGTAATTTGAGCATTGGGAACAATAACTGTGTCATTTGAAGGAGTTACTAAAATAGTGTTAAAAATCTGAATTTCCTCAACTTTTCCACTAACTTCCTGGGCAGTAACAACATCACCAACCCCATAAGGCTTGAATATCAAAATCATCACACCAGCAGCAAAGTTTTGTAGTGTACCTGACAGAGAAGCTCCAATAGCTATACCAGCAGCACCAATAAGGGCAATAAATGAAGTTGTTTCCACACCTAGTATACCTAATACTGAAATTATTAATAGAATTTTAAGTACAGCTCCAAGCAAGGAATGCAAAAATTTCGCCAAGCTTTTATCTAAATGTTGTCGAGATACTATTTTGTCTACTATATTATTTATTATTCTAATAACTCTCAAACCAATAAACAATATAATCAATGCAAAAACAAGTTTGCTAGCAGCAGCTGTAACATTACTAATTAAACTTTCTTGTAGTTGTGGTGAAATAAAATCAAACATATTCTAAGTAGTAAAAAAAATTATCCTTTCTGTCCAGCATAACAACTTTATAATGAGAGTTTTATGTAAAAATTTAGATACATTATATGAATAACCAACCTAAACTATTGCACTAAGCAATATTTTTGTGGTTTATCGTTTGTTCTAGCAATAATATTTCTTCCTTCCAAATCTAATTTAACACTCTCAGTATGCCAGGCTACACTACCCTCAAAATTTTCACCAATAATCAATCGCACACTTTTTAATAATTCATCATGAGTATGAGCTTCTTTATCAAGGCTTTTTAAAATTGCAGATTTAATCAGTTCATATTTACCTAATTCCATTTTGGATAGTTTTTTTCCTTGTGGGTGAATTAGTTGAATTTTTTCTTGCATAATAAAAAGTTATATATCCCAAACAATTTGCTGTCAATTTTAATTTATTAAATTATTTACTATAATGAATTCAATTTTTTAAAATCTACTAAATATTTTATTTGAAAGTTCTTTACATTTGTATATCTTATATATCTTCAAATATATTTTTTTATAAAAATAATGCCTAAATCCTTAGATCTAGACATTGTAATAACATACTAGTAGCTCATTAGATTAAGCTAAGCTAACCATTGTTAGCTTTCTACTCTTTATATAACTTAATAACATTGACCATTTGATTACCAGCTCGAATAGGCTCAATTTGGAAATTATATGTTCCATCACCAAGTAAGTATCTTATATTTCGCCTTCCATTATGAAATACAATTGCCCCTTTTCCGTCAGTAGTCCAACTTGTGCAATAACCAGGTTGAATTGTTTGGTTTCTTTCATTCATGTTATAGTGAATAGCACTACCATGTTTATTACATATCTTGAATTCAGCTTTAAATGAATTAACCGGATCTTTAACTGAATCAATGACATCATCACGTCTCTTACATAGCCAGCATGCATTTGCAGAATCAGTTTTAATTACAGCTCCAATAGCTGAAATCAATAATCCGAGGCCAACTACCTTAGAGATAAGACCTAATTTCATTACTTTTCTCCTTGTTGAGTAAACTAACAATTTGGAATTAATTCATCTGTATTGTATAAATTCAATTTTGTCAATCAAAATTATTTAGATCAATTGCAATGCTATTACTCAAGTTACTTGCTATCATTCTTAAAAATTTTATCACCCCATTGCCATTTTGGAGTCGGTCCTTTAAATCCGCATAAAGCAAGTAGTGAAATTGTAGCAACTATTACTATATACATGAACATGTTTAAGCTAGACTCAGCTAAGAACAAACCAGCAATTAGAATTAACAAAAAATATATCAATATTGTGAGCCAGCCTTGCCAAGTCGATGGCGACCAACCGTAACCATATTTTTTTCGTGCAAACCAATAGTTTTTCTTAGACATATTACAATGACAATATTTTGACATAATTAATTTGTCAAAATATTAAAATCATTTTCTTATCTTTCATTAAAAACCTCCAGTCCTAATCAAAGCTTCACTATCGAGAACAGATGTTGAAGTTTCTTCTGTTGTTGTAACCGGAGCTGGCGAAGGACCTGAAGGATCAATAATTAAACCATCAGTAGCAGTATCATCTCCAAATTGGCCATCAGTCAAAGTATATACTGCTTTAAGAACATACTCGCCATTAATCGTTGTTGGTTCTAGTAATACATCCCAATCATACCACTGAGCAGTTGAATTATCACCTGGTGTCAAATTTCCATATTTTCTATAAACATAATCAACTGCTGGATCCGCGCCATACCAATAGTGAGTAACGGTTATTGAGCTAGCACATGGAGCTTCAAAACCAACCAACCCTAGAGGGAAATCAAAATCATTATCTTCAACACCAATTGCAGATTCGACTGTTGTGTACACATTCTGAAGCTGGGTACATCCAGCTCCTTCAATTTCTAATGATATATAATCATTATTAGGATCTAAAAGTGAAGCAACTGTAGATTGCTCTGAGTCTTGACTGCCATCATTGTTAGCATCTCCAGAATTCGGTGCACCGTTTTCTACAACATCAGTTACCCCATCGTTATCTGCGACTACAACCTCTTCATCAACAGTGATATCAATAGTGGAGGAATCGGACTGAAGTGCAGCAACAATTGTATAATCAACAGTTGGAACAGCTCCTGAAAACCCTGCCGCTGGTAAAAATGTCAAATCTCCAGTCATCGTGATTGTTAAATCACCTTCAAGTAAATTTGCAGTTGTCCCAGGAAGATAGAAAGCACCCCCGGCTATAAAACTAGATAAAGTAATTGTATCACCTTCAAAATCAGTATCATTCTCAGTAATAATATTAACACCTGTTAACGAAGTTTCATATGGTGTAGAATACGTGTCAGGGTTTGCAACGGGTGGAAAACCTGCAGCTCCACCAACACCAATATTAGTTTCAATTTTTGGTAAAACTCCATCACCAGAAATTGCTGACCAGCCTAACCTATCATATTGATCAACAAATGGTCTTAGTACCATCTTCGAAATATCTTCAATATCTACTACCTGACCTTCTTTCACTGGCTCACCATCCAAATCCAAATCACTATGCAGAGGTAAGGAATCAATCCTAATCTCAGAAATATCTGACTCTCCTTCAATCAAGCCAAGAAAATGACTTTTGTTTAGGTTAAAGTCTTGATTATAGCTAGCATAAAAATCATAATCATTTACACCGCTCAACTGATTAGATCTAATACTTTGATTAGGAAGGTTATTAAAATATATAAATCCAAGTACAAGTGCCGACAACAGTCCAATAATAGTAACTAATTTCTTAGAAACTAAGGCTGTTTTTTTGATGTTATTTTCCATATCTTGATACTAAAATTATTAGTTTTCTTTGTCAATCCTATAAAAAAATGTTGCTAAAATATGACAAAAAATTGCTAGGATAATCCAACCATTAACCCACACCCTCAGAGAAGGATATCTTGAAACATCTCCTTGAACAAACAATATATGTAATAAAACCAAAAATGGTATAATCCCAAAAAAGCTCCTAAAAATTACTTTGGCTGTACTATTAAAATAATTTTGCCTCAAAAAAATTGTGGTAAATAATATTATCAGTAATATTACTATTCCAAGGTTGTGACCGATACCATAAAAACTTGAATTACTTCGAAAAGCAAAAAAACGAATATAAAGACTTAGGTCAGGTAATCGATTTACTGCCAAAAAAATTGGATCAAAAAACATTAATATAAAAGCCCATTTAGTTGTAAAAATATTTAACTCCCTAACCTCCACAGGATTTTTAAAAAGCTTCCTAATAATGGGTAATCTATAATTCAAAAGAAAGCTCCAACAAATCAAAATAGTTGTAGCAAAGGCTGTAATCTTGCCTAGATACTTAAATATAATTATATTTTCTAGTTTTGGGTCAACAAAGTACCAGCCATCATAAATATAAAGCTGGATGTACCAAATCAGAATAGTAATTATTATACTGACCAGTATATAGATTTTGGTTTTTTGTTTAATGTCAATTTTCTTCAGGTGTTGGTACATTCTATAAAATTCAAATAAATTATTTGTATGTATACTTAGAAGAATTAAATAAATTATAAAATTAAGCAATACTTTTGAGGTTTATGGTTTGTTCTAGCAATAATATTTCTTCCTTCTAAATCTAGTTTAACACTCTCAGTATACCAGGCTACACTACCCTCAAAATTTTCACCAATAATTAATCGTACACTTTGCAATAATTCGTCATGTGTTAGAGATTCAGTTTTCAAGCTCTCAAGAATAGCCAACTTAATCGGTTCATATTTGCCTAATTCCATTTTAGATAGTTTTTTACCTTGAGGGTGAATTAATTGAATTTTTTCTTGCATATATTTTTTATTAATCTACGTTTTGATTTAGTCAATATTTACTTAATATATATTACATTCCTATAAACTGAGTATATTGCATATACTGCTCCACATAAAGAAATTAAAACTATAGTGGTTGTCATCCAAAAAACACTAGAAATTGCAATCACAGCTATTGTTATTAAAACAGTCATTACTATAGCATTTATAAGGAGCTGAATTAGGATTCTTTTTTCATCGTAGTAATAAGGTTTTTTATTAATGATTTTTTTGGGCATATCAAAACCTTTGTTCAATAACATCTTATTCATGATTTCAAATGCCAGTTCTACAACCTCAGGGTTATTATCAACCTCTTTTAGTTTTTTTAAATCTATTTTATTATAAATAAGTACACCTTTTTTCTTTGCTGATGTAAAATTCTCATCCATCAATTCACCCAAGTTCCCAAGTTTATAATCCAATTTATCGTTTTTTATTATTTTTTTCAACCTTCGAGTAACTGGACCAACGTAATTATAAGGCAGAGTAAAATATATCATATCAAGTATGTTTAATTCAGAAATTCACCACCAGTTCTAATTAACATCATTTCATTCTCGGTGTTTTCTTCTTGGACAGCAACCCCTAACCCAATTGGATCTACAATTACACCATCAACCCCTGTGTTATCACCAAAACCTCCATCAGTTAAACTAAAGCTAGTTCGTAGAACATTCTCTCCTCCTATTTCGATAAACTCATTTGTTGTTTGGAAATCATAAAAATTCCCATTACCATCTTCTTTTCTAACTGTATATTCTACATTTTGATCCACCCCATACCAATGTATTTCAATATCAGCTGAGCCACATTCAATTTCATAATTAATCAAACCTAGTGGATATTCATAATCAACATCTTCACCCAAAGTCGATTCAATCACAGTCGAAAGGTTGTCTAGATTACCACAACTACTTCTAACAGAAACCTCGACATCTTCATTGGTTACAATATTTGGAATAGTATCAGACACATCAATGAATTCGTCATTATCGACAACATCTACTAGCTGGCTATCAGTCAAACCATCCCAATTATCGTCGCTGGCTAAATCATTCACAACAAAGTTTATTGCAATATCCTGTTCATCAATTGTATTTAACTCTTCTGGGGCAGTTATAGAAACAGACTGCTGAGTAGACCAATTACTTGGGGTAAACGTCAAACTAGTTGTATCAACATTGAGTGAGTCAGTGTTTGAACTAATTATATCAATTACCACATCGTTGAGAGGTTGTTGATCTAAAACAATATTATAATCATTAGGCTTGGTCTCCCCTTCGTTAATTGAGCCGCTAGAAATATCTGGAATTACTGTAAATCCAGCTGTGTCATTATCATTTACATTAACAGTTCTTTGAATGTCTGCAAGGGTATCATAAACATCATCTGAGCTACTATCATTTACTGCAAATGTAATTGTCACGCTCTCATCCTCCACATCATCGTCAGAAATTGGGGTAATCGTTATATCTTGAGAATCATTCCAGTTACCAGGTGTAAAAGTCAATGAATTATTACTAACAGTTACCGCACCTGTATCGCTACTGGAAACATCAATAACAACATTACTAGTCGGCTCAGAATCTAGCACAACACTAAATGCACCATTTGCCCCATCTTCAGTTACGGTAATTCCAGTTGGGTTATCTACAGTGACACCTGCGTCATCATCATCAGTAATAGTCACAACAACTGTTTGATCCGCCACTCCATCAAATCCGTTATCACTACTACCATCATTAACAGAAGCTACAATGTTTACAGTTCCATCATTTGCATCAATATCATTATCAACGGAATCAAAATTTACTTCTTGTGGGGTATTCCAGTTGCTATTAGTAAAAGTTACAGAAGCTGGTGAAACGCTGAAGTCATTTAAATCATAGTTTGCACTACTGGCTGTAAAATCAATCACAACATCGTTAATTGGTTGTGCGTCTAATTGAATATCAAAAGAATTACCACAGCCATCTTCACATATCTCGCTTGTCATCGGATCAATAGTAAATCCTGCAACCTCATCATCTGTCAATGTAATTGTTTGAGAGATAGTAGTTCCCAGTTCCGCATTGCTACCACCAAAGTTCAACCCCAGTGTTACCACAATTGTCTCATCTCCTTCTAAAATTTGGTCGGTCAATCCAGTGCTTGTAAAGGTAGAAGTAGTCTCTCCAGGAAAGATTCTAATGTCGCCAGCCAAACTAAAATCTTGAATAAATGTTGCAGTTGACCCAGCCAGTTCCCTACCAATATCAGTTGTAAATCCAGTTGCAATGCTCTGTGTTAGTGTCCAGGTTGCAACCCCGCTCTCCTCACTAATAGATGTTGGGGTAACTGAAGTTAATTCTAAAAAGGCGTTGTCAAATCCAAAATCTTGATTAGTCAATGAAGCACCAACTACTGACACAGGAATTACTTGATTTGTTGTGATACCATATGTACTAACAGATCCATTTATTGGGTCTCGATTTAAATTAGTATCTGCAATATCAACTACGATTAAATAGTCCCCCGCAGTTATTCCAGAAAAACTATAGGCACCTGTAGTTGCTGCAGAATCCATGCTAACAGACAATATTTCATCACCATCAAAAGTTCCATCCCCAGCTGTGTCTTCATATAAACTAACTAAAACTCCTTCTAACCTATTAGTTTCACTAGCGTCTTTATCACCCTCTCCATCCTCATCATGGTAAACCTCACCGCTTATTTCCAAAATTGTAGTAGCAGGGCTGGGAGTTGTACAAATCATAAAATCTCCAGGTAAATCAGTATCCATAGTCGGATCAGTTCTACAAATAGATTCCCCAGGACTAGCGGCTAATGACCAACCAGAGGCTCCACCTTCCCAGGCTACAAAATCTATATCTTGATTGGAGTCATCTCTCAAAACCAAGGTTTCACTGGTATTATTTAAACCTACTGACGGAGATAAATCTACATCTGGTGTTATTGCAGGGTAATTTGTTTGAAAACTCGTTATATTATTTGCCAGTAGTCTATAACCACCTGGTGGAATAGTAACACCATTTGGAATAGTTGCAGTATTTGAGGCGGTGTCTTCTATCGACCAGCCACTCAAATCAACAATCTGATCACCCCTGTTATACAATTCAATCCATTCAAAATTCGTATCAGCCCCGGTCTGAACAGTATCATATTCAACCTCACTAATAACAACCTCCTCAACAGTTGCCAACCTAGCAACTTCACTACTATTTAATTCTCTTGCATACAAACGTATATCATCAACTTTTGTGTTAGCATTTACTGCAGTAAAATTATCTCTAAATCGGCCAATCCTTAGAGGCTCGTTAGTAGTATTCATAGCAACAGGCGGCATGAAAGAAAACTCTTCAGTCCCGTTTTCATAGACCCTCACAGTTCCAGTTGAACCACCACTAAAGGTTACACAATAATGGTTCCATTCATCATTTTTTACAGGAATTTGTGTGTCAATGTTATTTTGACCAAAAAATATATTTCCACCAACAAACCACCAAGTGTCTCCTTGAATTTCCCACAAACCAAAGCCTGCCTCATCATTACCTGCAAACCCAGAAACAAAATCACCGATAGCAAAAGGCTGCGAACTAGTTTCACTAGCAGTCGGATTAACCCAGCCACAGATAGATTTATCATTCGTTCCAGTCAATGAAAAAGGAACATTACCAGATTCTCCCCAACCAACATTAGGTGTTCCTACGTCAGCAATAAAATAACCAGCTTGTGTGTTGCCAAAACTATCGTACGGTCTATCCGTATCCCAAAAACCCCCATGAGCCCCACCAGCAACTGTTATATTATTTGATAGCCCTGAAGAATCTGTAACTGTACTGCCAGAAGTTTGGTTAAATTTCCAGTGACCTACCAAATCAGTTGTAATATCTTCTGCTACCTCGGCATTTACAGAAGTAGTATTGGCAGACCCTAAATATCCTAAAGATGAAAGTATGCTAAATGCCAGTATTAATATACCAAAATATTTTAAAATCTTGATAGATATGTTATTCCTGGAAAACTGCGATAATTTCATAAAAATGTTTCTATATCAAAAATATAAATTGATTGTCCACTCAGGTCAAATCATTATTCTTATATTAATAAAAAACATGAAAATATAAATAGCCTAATGAAACACCAGCCCCAATATACACTAACATTTGTTTATTAATGTGAAACAAAATTATCCCATTCATCATTAGAAATATAAAGCTGCTTATAGTCTATTTTTTCAAAACTATCCATCTCTTTAATTCTACTAATCATCATCAATCCTTTACGAGCAATATAGCAGTCTACTCTTTTTTAAATTTTGTTATAAGCAAATTTAATCCTCTCATTGCAATATTATAACAAGCTAAATCATCAGGGTTAGTTAATTCTGGGAATTTACTGTTATTCTCTTTGGTATCAAAACCACATGACGCGCATTTATACTTTGCATTAACAAACTTATCCTCGCTATTGTTATTTTTTGTTAAGCAAACTGGGCAAAGTTTACTAGTATTACTCTCATTTACATAAACTAAATTTCCTATAACTAAGCCCTTTAGCATTTCTGTCCCTTTCAGTTTGTATGAATCTATATAGTTTATAAGTTGTTTAGTGCTAGCTGGTACATATTTCTTTTTTTCCATTGATCTATAAACCGATCTTTCAATTATGCTACTCAAATTGAACTTCTCAGGAGATTTGTTTGGACTTTTTTCGAACACAATAAATCCTGGATATTTATCATATATTTTATTAAGAACTCCTACAATATTTCCAGAAATAGATTTAACCAGATTATTTATTTTTTTCATTTCCAATAATTCACCCAAAACTTGGCCATTTACTTTTGCTTCAATTGAATCAGTTAAATATTTATTCAGTTCACCCAAAACTAACTGCTTATCAACTATATTATTATATTTAGAATCAAACACATACACAGCTCTACCCTCTTTTTTACCTCTGTTTTCATACATTAATACAACTTTAGAAACACACCCTTCATCGTTTTTTAGTTCTAGCTTTTTGGCTTCTGTGAACTCCTGACCTAAATAGTTAGAGATTATCCTTTTAGCATACTCAAATTTTAATTTTAGATAAGTATTTATATCACCATCAATTACAATTTTATCAGCAATTACCTTTGAAGTACTTAAATCTAAGCAAAATGGTATGTCTCTTTCTGTAAATAGGTCTTGAAAGTATGAAGGATTTTGATATGCAACAATTTCTTTTTTGGAATTTTTTGACTCCAGTATTTTCGTTTTTTCAAAATTATTCTGGCCCAAAGAATAGACTTTAATTTGTTGAACCTCATATTTATATTGATCACCATATTCATCACTTTGTTGATTAACCGTATTCTTGTACTTAAACAAACCCAAGGTAAACAACTCTTTTTCTCCTCTATCAATACCATAAAAATAATTATCGAATATATTATCAGTATTCGAACCTGAAATTGATTCTTTTTCATAGCCCTTTATAATCTCTTCAAATTCGCTATCACTAACAAAATTATTTTTGTTTTGAACATACACACCTTCATTAACATTAACTGATAACAAAAACCTGGGTTGTTTTCTTCGATGAAAGGGCTTACCTTCAAAACCTTCTAGATAATCTACAAATGAAATCTTCAATTCTGGATTTATCCTTATGATCTCATCAGTTTCTTCAAAAATATTTTTAATAGCTTTTAGCCATAAGACACTATGATTATTATTGTTTTTTAGATAGTTCGCTGATAATAATTCTAACCTACCTCCAAATTCTTTAATAAACTCCTCCAATTCAAAATCATCTAACGACAGAAAATTAAATTTATAAAATTCCTTGTTCAGAACTTTTTCAAAATGTGACAAATCTGAATATTCTTTGCTTACAATTTTTTCAATATCAAATAACTTTAGATTAAGAACTTTTTTTGCATAATTAGTTTGTAATACATCTAAATAAAACCTTACTAGCTCTTTATTGCTTATTTGCTTTTTCTGAAAACTACTAGCAATTTTTCTATACTTATCTTGCCCTATTTCATCAGAAACATTCGGTGCGAAACTATTACTACTTTTTCCTAATATATATTTATCCCCATCATAAAGATTTGCAAAACATAATTTTTCTAGCGATCTCAGTGTTAAAGAATTTAAATTAGCTATTGACCAAGTTTTTTTATCAACTTCTCTACTGAATTTATTTAGAATTTGAGGGTTAATTTTATCCTCAGGGATAGTGAGTAGATATACAGAGTTATTTTGAATATTTTTTGCAATCAACCCAAAAGAGCGTGTTTTTTCTGATTCAATTCTAGAGTAGCTAATGTTTCTTAGGCTTGCTGTTACATTACCATATTTTTTAGCAAAACCTTGGTAACCATTACAGAAATCAATATAGCTAGAGAATTGTTTAGTATAAAATTTTCCACGTTTTTTGGATATATTACTCTTATCAAAAACAAGGTTTTTATATTTGTTGGAGTCTTTTTTAACTCCATTTATTTGATTTCCAATTTTTTTTATTTTATCTGTCAAGTCCTTGTATTTACTTATTTCTTGTTCATAATTTCCAGATTTTGTTTGTCCAAACAAATTTAACAAATCATTATTTGGTCTTTCCAAAATTTCAGATACCAATTTTTTGTCATTTTCAAACTCTTGAATAGAATTGTATTTGTTATCAATCTTTGTTATCTCATTGTTAATTGCAAATTTATGATATTCAAAATTTTCTACGCCATCGATAGAGAATTCAGAAGAATTTACGAATTCTTCAAAGGCTGATTTAATTCTTGATTTGTATGTTTTCAGAACAATGTATTGTTTTTCTAATTTATCATGTTCTTCTTGTAGTTCACTTTCAATTTTCTTGTAATCAATTGGTTTTTTGTTAAGTGTATAATAGTTCAAACTAACATATTCTATACACTGACCTGTAGAATTGGAAGAGGTGTATTTTGATAAATTATTTTTAATTGCTTCCTGAATTTTAATCATTGAGTTGCTTATTGTATTAAGCTTGTATGATTTATTCTCCGAATTTAGACCAAATCTAAACAAATCTACAAAAAATGGAAGCTGATTCTTGGATAATATTTTATCTATAGATAAACCAATTTGAGTTTTTCTACTCTTATTATGTTCTTGTGTTTTTACTAAAGTTATTAATTCTCTAGATGTCTCTATTAAATCTTTTAGATTATTGTCTACAATCTCACACAAATAACCTAATTCTTTGGAACTAATAATTGAATCTTTTGGGGAATTATTTTTGTAATATTCTATTTTACAATATTTTTTTAGCCAGTTTTTTTTGAAACTTAATTTAGCATCAATTCTACTATTAAAGAATAGAATATTAGATATTTCTTTCGTCAAATCCAGCAACTCTTCTATTGAATTAAATTCATCTAAGCTTTCATTATTTACAATTGGAATTATTCTTGGATTAAATTGGTTAATTAGATTAAATCCGATTGTTGTTTTTGTAGATTGGTTAAATATCTTTATAGCCATAAATATATAGAAAATAAGCCAAAAACTATTGTCAACACATAAACATGTAAAACCCTAGTGTTAATTTTTTGGAAACCTGATGTATATAGGATACTTGCATATATTCAAATCGATGGATATATTTGATTTATAGCATACATTAGGCTAATTACCTATTTAAATATGTTTTAAAATTTCTACTTATGTAGATTTGCTATAGCGATGTTGTCAGTGTGGATTTAAATATGTTTTATAATTTCTACTTATGTAGATTTGATATCTGGTCCATCACACTCTACAATTTAAATATGTTTTATAATTTCTACTTATGTAGATATTCTTCTTTTGGCTTCGGTTCTTTTTCTATTTAAATATGTTTTATAATTTCTACTTATGTAGATCTTCCCGGCATTTGAGTTTCTTTTTTAATTTAAATATGTTTTATAATTTCTACTTATGTAGATAATTGTTCTTTACGTAATTTGTTATAATTTAAATATGTTTTATAATTTCTACTTATGTAGATAAGATGTATATTCTTAGACTCTTTGTTTAATATATCTAAATACTAAGAATATCCAAAAACCCATAATCATGGGTTTTACTATTTGCCCAAAACTAATTAAATTGTTACAATACAAACCAAAATTTACTTTAGCTGATTCTATACTAATTATACCTATTTCAGAAGCCAACACTCATAAAATAACCAGGTATGGGTATAGCGTTCAAGAAGAAAAAAGTTTAATTTGGTTTGACTAAAATAGCTCACTTGAATATAAAAATACTATTGAATTAAATCAATGTTTTACATCTAATTACCAATAATGGTGGAAATTATGATGCTCATTTTTTGTAAAACCCAGGTCTTGATATTCTTGACTTGGCCAATATATGCTGTTTAGTCGCAAATCTCTAATTGATTTGTTTGTATCTAAATAGCATATATATAACAAAAAAGCTCTCAAAAATGAATATTTAATTTCTACTATTGTAGATAGATTTTGTGAATAGTCACAATAGTCACTCAAAAATGAATATTTAATTTCTACTATTGTAGATAATAAAGCTTCGGTTGGTGTTCTGCGTATGACTCAAAAATGAATATTTAATTTCTACTATTGTAGATATTATTCTAAGTGGGTTATCCTTAGCTCTCAAAAATGAATATTTAATTTCTACTATTGTAGATCGATTCAATCCTTTTGCCAGGAGATATCTCAAAAATGAATATTTAATTTCTACTATTGTAGATTCAGGAATATAACGAATAGAATATATCCTCAAAAATGAATATTTAATTTCTACTATTGTAGATCGAGAACAGGACAAAACACAACATACAACTCAAAAATGAATATTTAATTTCTACTATTGTAGATCATAGATTATTAGCACCACAACCAATACTCAAAAATGAATATTTAATTTCTACTATTGTAGATTAGATTTACCTGAATCTTTTTAATTAGACTCAAAAATGAATATTTAATTTCTACTATTGTAGATACCGGTGCTATTTTATTGGCTTATTACTCAAAAATGAATATTTAATTTCTACTATTGTAGATGAGTATGTTAGGTATACAGACACTAACTCAAAAATGAATATTTAATTTCTGATATCGATATATTTTTGTTGTAAAAACAAACCTGCCAAATTGGCAGGTATTTTCCTAATTTAGATGTTCATTATCTATAAATACTATTTCTGTTTCTATGCTTTTTTATTGAAATTGCGAGTAATAAGAAACCAATAAATACTGAAGCTATTGGGAGTGTAATTTTTTTAATTGCATCACCTCCTGTTCTAATTAGCTCCATAGTGTTTTCACTAATTGTTTCATCTTGAATTTCAATTAATCCAATAGGATCAACAATAACTCCATCAACTCCAGTAGCATCTCCTACCCCTCCATCAACTAGATCAAATTTGGTGCTTAGGACATCTTGACCGTTAACGTTTTTGATTTCAAATACACCGTCAAAATCAGAATAATTCCCTGCCCCATCGACTTTTTTGAGAGCGTAGTTTTTATCAAGATCTAGCCCATACCAAAGAATCTCAACACTAGCAGTATCACAAGGAATTTCATACGAAATCAATCCAAGTGGGTAATCAGCATCTGGATCATCTCCTTGGTCTTGTTCTGTAGCTGCTATCAATTCATCTACTTGTCCACAACTGCTAGTAACAATTAAATCAATATTTTCTCCAGTCACAGCATTAGCAACTGATTGGGTTGTTTCAATCAAACCATCATTAATGTTCACAGTCACTGTCTGATCAGCTAAGGAATCAAAGTTATCATCACTACTGGTATCATCCACAGACACAGTTACAATAATTAATTCATCATCCAAATCAGTATCCAATAAACTAGTCACACTGACTGTCTGTGGCGTGCTCCAGTTAGCTAGATTAAAGGTTAAGCTAGAGTCAGAAACTATCAATTTAGTATCATCAGCTGATGTAATATTTAAAACTACATCGCTAGAAGGTTCACCGGTAAGAGCAACTTGGAATGTATCAATAACCTCTTCGTCAATTGTAATTTCAGTCGGAGTAATGCTAAATCCAGGGACATCATTATCAACAACATCAAAGTTATCTGAGGTTGATAATCCATCAAAGTCATCATCGCTAGCGCTATCGTTAACAGCAAAGTTAATTGTAACGTTTTCATTAATCAAATTCGCATCTTCAACAGCCGTGATAGAAACATCTTGAGCTGTGTCCCAATTAGAATTTGTAAATGTGAGTGTGATTGTATCAACAGATACAGCTGAGTTATCACTAGAGATATCAATTTGAACATCAGAGGTAGGTTGAGAATCAAGAACAACTGAGTAGCTAGAAGCGAACGTGTTTCCTTCGGTGATTGGATTTCCTTCTGGAGTTACGGTCAATCCAACAGTATCATCATCAGTCAAAGTTACCGAGACTGTGTCATTGAGACCATCAAAGTCATCATCACTAGAACTATCGTTAACAACCACATTAATATTTACTGAGTCATCTCTATCAATACCATCATCAACTCCAGTAATAGTAACTGTTTGTGGGGTGTCCCAATTACTAGAAGTAAATGTCAAAGTAGCTGGAGAAACTGTTCCTTCTCCTATATCACTGCTAGTCAAATCAATAACTACATCACTAGAAGGCTCAGCTCCTAGGACTACAGTAAAGATGTCACTTCCTGCGTTTTCATTAACTGTAATTGAATTTGGATTCACAACAATTGTCGCAGTATCATTATCCACAACATCAACATCAAATGTTTCATCACTAAGACTATCCCAATTGTCATCACTACCTGCATCATTAACCGAAATTGTAATATCAATATCCATCTCATCTACCACATTATCTTCTTCTGGTGCGCTAACTGACACATTTTGCTGAGTACTCCAATTACTTGAAGTAAATGTCAACGAAGTTTGATCTGTTGTAAGTGAATTTGAATTACTACTCGTTATATCCAAAACCACATCTGAAGCTGGTTGAGCATCTAGTGTTACTGCAAACTGGTCGATATTACTATCACCCTCATTAACACTACCTGCAGATATAAATGGTGTTAGAGTGAATCCAGCACTATCAGAATCAGCCACGGAAACAGTTCTATCAATTGAAATACCGTCAAAAGCATCATCACTAGAGCTGTCATTAACTGCGAAAGTAATCGTAACTGTTTCATCAACAAGGTCATCGTCGGTTACTGGGCTAATTGCAATTGATTGAGGCGTATTCCAGTTAGCTGGTGTAAATGTTAGTGAAGAAGACCCTACTGTCGCAGCCCCTGTATCACTACTAGTTATATCAATTACAACGTCACTTGCTGGTTGACTTTCAAGAACTACATCATACGCACCATTGGCACCATCTTCAGTAATATTGATACCAGTTGAATTATTCACATCCACTCCTGCTGTGTCATTATCAACAACGTTAACTGTTTGGACATTATCAACTAGTGCATCAAAAGTATCGTCACTATTAGCATCATCAACTGCAAAAGTAACCTCTATTCCAGATTCAGAAACAGCATCAGGATCATCAACTGCAGTTGCTCCAACATTTTGAGCTGTGTCCCAATTACTTGGTGTAAATGTTAAACTTGTTGGCACCACAGTCAAAGCACTAGTATCATTAGAATTAATATCGATTTCAACATTACTAGTCGGCTCAGAATCAAGAACTACAGAAAATACTCCGGCAACAGTTGATGGTTCGTTCAAATCTGTAGTCACATTTTTGGTAACGGTAAATCCAACAGTGTCATCGTCAGTCAAAGTAACTGCAACAGTATCGTTAAGTCCATCGAAGTTATCATCACTTGAAGAGTCATTAACTGTAACTGTAATATTAACAGAATCATCTCTGTC
>CALIJC010000054.1 GCA_938017575.1 uncultured Patescibacteria group bacterium | reverse complement strand
ACATCAAAAATCAGGCGACTAGATTTATTACTAATTTTGAACTGCCCTGTTACTTTTATTTCCAGTCCTTCATTCAAAGGGAATCCTGCCCGCAGAACAATCCCAGAAAAACACCAACAATCCATAACCACAGAATCACTGTCTTTTAGTTTGAAAAAGTACATTGAACCATAAGTATTCGATTCACTAATCTCCCCCTTGATAGTAAATTTTCTCTCACTAACAACGCTTTTTATATAACCCAGAGCTTCTCCAACTGACAAAACATCAACTGAATCAACTTCCGCCCCACGTTTTTTTCTTTTTATCCTATCAATTGCTGATTCTATTTTCAAAAATGTAGCCCTATCCGGTTCTGATTCTTTCCATTTAGCCAAAAAATCTAAATCCTCTTCGCTACCAAAACTAGCTACTAAATCCACAACCTTCCTCCTAACAGAAACGCTTTTATGATCTTGCAAAATCTTTATATCTGGCAGATAATTAGAATTTTTCTGAGTCTCTATCCAATTCAGTTCCTTGTTGATATCACTAGCTTTACCATCAACAGACAGTATTCTTTTTTCATTTTCACCTGATTTATTTTCTTCAAATAGAGTTGAGCTCGGCATCTGCAAATATTATGCTGGATATAATGTCGACACATCAGAATTTTGTCAAAAAATATGGCTGTCAGATTTTACCAACAGCCGAAAATTTATCAACCAATTTAATCATTGATATTTTGCAGTATCAATATTTCTTTCCTCCAAAAACTTTAGAGCGCTTACTTTCAAAGCAATTACTCCATCATATAATGGGTTTATCTTGCAAAGCGGAGGGATGGAAATTTTACAAAACACTAAATCAAAAGTCCTGTCAAATGGGCATTGAAAAGGTACCAATATGCAAGTTAACTGCGCAGATATCATTCGTTTGAATCTTATCGTTGCTAATTTTTCATTAGCTATTTTTTTTAGAAAATACACTCCTTGTACTGATTGCATTTCCGTTTCTTTCTCCAAGTAACTGAAGATTAACATACAAAAAATTTTCTCTGCTGTCAATGAATTTTTCGAAACACACACCACCTATCCAAGTTTATATTATATTTATTGACATATCTGATAAAATGTGGAAATATAGTACTCAAAATCATCATATTTCTTATGGCAAAAAGCCTATTATTACAAGCGCGTGGAATTTATAAAAGTTACGGAGAAAAAATCATCTTGAGCGATGCAAATGTTTCTATAACCGAAAAACAAAAAATTGGAGTTATTGGCCGAAACGGGGCTGGAAAAAGTACTTTTTTCAAAATGATAACCGGAGATGAGCAGCCAGATAAAGGCTCAATTATTCACATGCCTGATTTGCAATTAGGTTATATTCCCCAGGTCGACCCTTTTGACCCGAGTGAAACAGTTATTGGGTTTTTGGAAAGATATACAAATAAACCTGAGTGGGAATGCGCCAAAGTTGCCAGTCAATTCCAGCTAAAGGGTGAAATGTTAACTACAAAAATCGGCGACCTATCTGGTGGTTATCAAATGCGTGTTAAATTAACTTCAACATTATTGTTCGAACCAAACCTACTATTATTAGACGAGCCAACAAACTATTTGGATTTATCAACTTTGATTCTGCTAGAAAATTTCCTAAAAACATTCCGCGGCGGTTTCTTGTGTATTACTCACGACAGAGAATTCATCAAAAAAACCTGTACCTCAACAATGGAAGTTGAACATGGCAAAATTGTTTTACACAATGAACCTTTAGAGAGGTATTTAGAACTAAAAGAAGAACAAAAATCCCTAGCTGAGTCAGTCAACAAAAACATAGAACTCAAGCAAAAACAACTAAAAACCTTCGTTGATAGGTTTGGAGCTAAAGCCTCGATGGCAAAATCCGCTCAATCCAAAGCAAAACAAATAGACAGATTAGATTCTAAAAAAATTACTATAGCAGGCGCTCTCAGCACAGTAAAAATGATAATTCCTGAATCCAGTGCCAAAGCTGGAACCGCCCTAGCAATTGAAAATCTGGATATTGGTTACCCAGAAAAAACCATCGCTACTGGAATCAAATTGGATGTCGACAAAGGTAAAAAAATCGCAATTTTAGGAGATAATGGTCAGGGAAAATCAACCCTACTAAAAACCTTGGCCGGTACATTAAAACCAATTAACGGAGATTTAAAATGGTCGAGCGAATTAAAAATATCATACTACGCCCAACATGTTCATCTAGCGCTAGACCCAAATGAGACTGTTCACGATTATTTACGGAGAACTGCCAGTCCTGGTGTTGACGACGCAACAATATTTATGATGATGGGAAATTTCCTATTTAGAAAAGGAGATACCAAAAAACAAGTCATGGTCCTCAGTGGAGGAGAAAAAGCTAGACTTTGTTTGGCTGGAATGTTTTTAACCAAATCTGATGTATTATTATTAGACGAACCTACAAACCATTTGGATTTTGAAACTGTAGAAGCAATGGGCACAGCTCTCAGCAAATTTAATGGAACAGTCTTTGTGGTTAGCCATGATAGAACTTTTGTAAGTTTGCTTGCGAATGAAATCTGGCAAGTCAAAGACGGCAATGTCAAAAGAGTTCTGGGAACCTACGAAGATTATGTCTGGCAAAAAGAACAGGCCGCCCAAAACCAACCAGTCACAAATACCAGTTCTGATTCAGGTGAAATTAAACCCAAAAAAGCCTTGGATAAACAAAAACGTAAACAATTATATTTGCTAGAAAAAGAACTCAAAAAGGTAAATAAAAAAATTGAAAATCTAAAATCTGCAGGAGATAAACCACAGGAGCTAGAAAAACAAGAATCTATCTGGTTAGAAATAACAGAAAAAATTGAAAAATTATAAAAAAATCGGGTCAGAAAATATTCTAACCCTTTAGATAAGAATTTGATTTGATTAGATAATAACACTAAGAGTCTCGCATAGTACCAACTCTCTCTCTGGTCTCATTTAAATCATAGCCTAGCTTCTCAGCTAACTTTTCAATTCTTTGAATATCACGATCAACTTCAAGTTTAAGTCTTCTACTGGCTCCATTCAAAGCTACTTTCAGTTCATCTAACAACATCCTATCACCTCTCTCTTGTATTAATAAGTATAGCTTATTCCCAATGAAACAATTAAACCAACTATACCTATTAATAATGGTATGGTCCAATTTGTACCAGTTGTCAAGCTTGAAACCGACCACTCTATAAATGGTTTATCAATATTATTAATCACTATCTGAATAAAAATAGATCCAAGAGTTGGAATAATAATTAGTGATACTGGATTAGCTAAACACCAAGTCAAATAGCTCATCCTATGTTGAAACCCTTTTTCACTTTTGGCAGTTAAACCATCAACAATTGTGCGTAGTTCGATCAACTCACTTGGAATATCAAAATCAGAATCAGTTTCATACTCCATCTAATTCTCCTAAATCATGTTAACTATTGCTAAAGATAGTAGCATAACTAGTATAAAATGTCAAAATACTTCATATTTAAAAAATTTGATATATTGATATCTTTGAAATTCTTATTTAGCTAATTGTTGAAAATTGTTATGATTCAATGATGTAACAAAATCTAGAAGATTTTGAAACACTTGTAAATTCATACTTTGGTATAAATTTACTCCAGTAAATCGATATATTGATATCTAGAGAAAATTACGAACGAACAAAGTTCTCTCTATTTTCCCGTAAATCGATATATTGATATCGATTTACTTCTTTTTATGGTCGATTAGCCATTTTTTGAACATGTCTACAACCTGACCCTGTCCAATTGCCAAGAAACTATTTGGTTTATCTACTGGAACACACCAACATTCTAAATGCTGTTTGGAATAATCCATATCTATATGAGTCCATTTATTGAAAACATCCACAGGGAAAACTGGTCTAACAATATAATAAATCTGTAGATTAGAATAGTTATCTAATGGGTTCTCAAAATATACAAAACCTAGCGGGCAAATAATCCTAGATTCGATTCCACTCTCTTCTTTGACTTCACGAATAATTGCCTCAGCTACATTTTCATTTCGTTCAACTCGACCTCCTGGTAATTGAACTCCACGAGATGGCCTAGTTAGCGATTTAAAAACAACATAATAATCTTTGCCTTTGTGTTTGCACCAAATTATTGCACCTGCTCGAAACACATGCCTCAGTGAAAATTGTTTATTAATTGCAAATGCTTGGTTTTCGCCTCCAGGCACATTCGTCTTTAGATTTACTACTTTATTGATTGTACTCATATTGTATAGATTTTAATTCATTAACAAAATCTAACATCAATTAATCTGATAGGGATAATACTATATAAGCCTGCAAAACCCTCCTAATCCT
>CALIJC010000053.1 GCA_938017575.1 uncultured Patescibacteria group bacterium | reverse complement strand
GGTTGACATTTGTGAAGAAATCAAATTAATTGGGTTAGTAAACACATACCCAAAGATAATCCCAACAGTAAAGCTGGTGATTATAAAATTAATGGTTCCAATCAATCCATTATATAGGTAGTTTTTTGTTTTTCCTGATTTAAATTGGATAAATGGGTTGACCAATTCCCAAAAAACCATTAGTGATATCAGTATTACTGTTGTCCAAAATTTGATCATATTTACAAATATTATTCTATATATGTAAAATTGACAAACCTACTAAACTGCAATATAATTAGAGTATTGGGTTCTCCATAGGTTTTATAATTTAAAATTTACTTTCATTGATATGTTAGCTCCAAACAAGCAAAATTTAATTTTATTAAAAAATAAAGTAAAATCCATGAACAATGGATTCAAATTGCTCAAAGAAAAAAGAGCTGGACTAATCATCACATTTTTAAATTTTGCCAAAGAAGGTAAGGTGCTAGAAAGCCATCTTAACAAGGATATGGATATCTCATTAAACAATTTTAAATCATCAACTGTTTTCACCAATAACGAAGATCTTTCCGACACTCTGAGCAGTGTACCATCCACAAAACTCCGAACTGGTAAAAAAAGAATCTCAGGTGTTTATATTGATAAACTCAGTTTGACTGCTGTTAGCCCAGAAAGAAAAGATTTAAAAAATTCAATCCAATTTTCATTTGATCAGTTCACTAGCCAATTTCCTAAATTAATCGAGCTTAGTCAGTTAAAAATTAATGTTAATAAACTTGCCGAGGAAATATTAAAAACCAATAGGCAGATTTCTAATCTAGAAAGAAAAATCGAAGACACGCACGCCCAAATCAAATACATTAAAAGCGCCTTGATGGAGAGAGAAAACCTAGAAAAATCAATTTTAATGAAGTTATTCGCCTAAACAAAAATTATGTCAGAGATAAAAACATACATAGATGAACTCCACGATAGGATTTCAGAAATACAAAGTAAAATAGAAAAAAACAAAAGCAAATACCGCGATCAGCAGTTAGCTTTTGAGCATAAAATTAATCAGCTACATTCCAAAGCTGAATCTGAAACCATCGATTACAAAGGTAAAAAGCTAGAGTTTAGCTACAAAAAGACTTTTGATAAAATTGCCGTTACAGTCTCTGACGAAGATATATTAAACGAATTAAAGAAAACCTATAAAATCTAATTACTTGCCATGGCTATTCAATCAAGTTCAATTTTAATGATAAATCTAAAGGACGTTAACATAAATACTTTCTTTATAAAACTTTTTGCCCAAGAAATATCATTGGAAATTTTGAATCCTAAAGAATTAGGCAAAGACTGGGCCAAAGTCACATTGAACAAACCTCAGCAGCCAGATTTTAGAATAGAGGAGGTGAAAGCCATTCAACAAGTCATAAAAGATAGTCTCAATTACAATTTTGTTGAAAGCCTTACAGAAAACCGAGCAGTTATCAATCTAAAAGCGCTTGATGTTTCACACAAAGAAAAGGTTGAATCCCTAGAACTAGCAAAAAAAGTACTGGAATATAGAGAGTTAGAAAAATCATTTAAAAAACTTTTAAAAATCCCAGCAGACAAAAAGAAAGCCAAAATTCAAAAGCAAAAATTAAAACAGGCAAGAATCAGAGAAAAAGAATTACATAAATACCTCCAAGGCAGGCAGTATAATTTCTCTTTGAATCAGGTTTCATCAAATTGGTTGAAAAAAATGGTCCTTGGCTATACTGAAATCGAATTAGAAAATAAAATCTATTCTCAAAGTCAAAACATATTCAAAATAAATAAAAATTCTGATAATAATTTCATCTTTTTGGGGTTAATTCCTACTGAAAAAGCCAAACTAATCGAGTTTTTAGAATCACAAAAAATTGATTTCCAAAACATTTCTTGGAATAAAGAAATCGTAACCTGGAGTAATCCTTCAACGCTAGCTCCTTTCCAAAATATTGCTCAGTCCCTAGGAACTATTGGTAAAAAAGAATTTGACCCTTCAGCTGTCATTAGTATTTTCTTTGCCTTATTCTTTGCTCTTTGTATTAACGACGCGCTCTATGGTTTAGTCATCAGTGGTATTACTGGGTATTTCTTGTTTTTCCAAAATCTAAAAAAGAAATTTCAAAGTATATTTACACTGTTCTTTTTCTCTGGTATTGTCAGTATTTTAGTTGGTGCAATTTCTAACTCTTGGGCTGGTAATTTATTAGCTACAACTCCGTTTGGGGTATTTACTGAAAATTTCCAATTACTCGAGCCTCTAGATCCTGGCAAAGACGTAATAATTAATAATTTCCTACGAAATAATGGCGGAATTAACCCAATTGTAGCCATGCTAGGATTCGCAGTGTTTATTGGACTCCTACATATTTTTACAGGACTAATAATTAATATCAGCAACACCGCTAAAATCAAAAACATGAAAGATGCTATGTTCGAGCTCAACTGGGTAATTTTCCTAGTTGCATTACTAGCTAGTTTTATTGGAGTGTTAGGCCCAAATACAATCCTTGGAATCTCTTTCCCAGTATTAATTGTCACAACTGTTGGTTTATTTGTAATGAATAGTGGAAAAGGAATTGCCGGCAAAGTTATTGGTGGGTTCATAAAACTATACGAAATCGTCGCTTTTCTAGCAGACATGCTATCCTATACTAGGTTAATCGCAGTTGGTTTAACTGGTTCAATCATTGCTACAGTAATTAATTTATTGGCTTCTATTGCTTATCAAGGATCTGGTCCAATTCTTGGAATTTTTGCAGTAGCAATAATTTTGGTAATAGGGCATGCTTTTAATTTGATTGTTGGAATGTTTGGTGCATATATTAACCCGCTTCGTTTGCACTACGTTGAATTCATGCCAAAGTTCTTCCAAGGAGATGCTAGAGCATTAAATACGATTGATAATGAACTAACCTACGCAATTATTGACTCTTCAAAAGCTTAGTACCATTCACTATTGAACAAACATAATTCCCTGCCTTTAAAGCAGGTTTTTTTAGTCTATATTTCTTGACAATTGCAGAATTAGTTGGAATATATAGTTTTAGTATTGGAGGAAAGAAATTGAATAGTAGTGGTGTTAAAAGTTTTCCCTGGCTAATATCTAGTGCAAAAAAAATTCAAAAGAACAAGATTTACCAACTTAGTTTTCATAATCAAGATTATATTTTTTGGAAAAATAGCTATGATCAATATATAATAATTTCAAATATTTGCCCTCATCAACGAGCGGCTTTAGCAAATGGAAAATTATGCTACATAGGAAAAAATAGTTATGTTGAGTGTCCATATCATGGGTACATTTACTCAGATAAGCATCTAAATATAAATGGTAGAATTCAATCACTATCTCCTATAGAGGAGGTCTATCTAGTCGAAAAACAAGGGTACTTATGGTTAATATTTTCTACTGAAATTCAAATTCCTGATATACACTCTTTTCTTGATGAGGGTGGGTACAAGCTAACGAACAGTTTTAAAGGAATCGAGTCGATTAATTACATTGATTTTTTATCGAATGTGGTTGATAGTGCTCACTTTCAGCAGGTCCATTCTAATTCATTCTTTATTGGTGACCATGGGGTTGAGGAAATTAATTCTCTGGAAAACAACCTAAGTTTTGATATGATCCTCTACAAAAGGAAACCTAGAAGCAGTGATTATTTAAACGTATT
Source organism: uncultured Patescibacteria group bacterium (assembly GCA_938017575.1). Classification (GTDB taxonomy): domain Bacteria; phylum Patescibacteriota; class JACMRA01; order JACMRA01; family JACMRA01; genus JAAUSE01. The sequence continues at coordinate 11,329 of CALIJC010000053.1, read as the reverse complement.
GTACTGGCTAACACCTAAAAAAATTACCCAAAAAGTTAGTTTTATCCTGCCAAATATCGTAAAAATCGAGTTCAATTTTGATTCAATGTTTGCTAAATATGGACTCGGAAAACTAAAAGGGCAGGGAGTTATAGCTATTGTAAATGTTTTTCCTGCGAATGAAAATAAAATTGCATTCCAGGCTAGTTTCTTTGGCAAATTCTATTTACCATGGATGCTGAAGAAAATACTGAATTATTTCATGGGGAGGCTCCAGCAAAAGCTATTCAAAGAAGATATTAGTATTCTAAGAAGTATTTATTCTGATGCAAAAATACCTCCACTAGTGCTAACAGATGCTGATGGAGTGCTTGATTTCTTGCGAGAGATGATCAAGAAAAATCTATACTAATAAAAAAGAGTCACTTTCTGTGACTCTTCATGTTTTTTAATGATATAATCTATTTCAAGAATTTATATGTAAATGGGTATTCATATACATTGTCGTTGAAAACTTGGATACTGGCTACGATAGGCATTACCAAAGCGTAAATTAGTAACACCAAGAAGAATGGAAGAAGAAACAGAATAGCTAATCCAAAAGTAACCAATGTTAACGGGATAGCAATAATGGCCATAGCAAAACTAATCAATAAAATATTCAATTGAAAATTGATTGCAGAGATTGATTCAGATTTAATGAATTTATTATCACTAGCAAAATACATCACAAGTGGAATTAGTACAAAAATTTGGGTAAATATACTAAGGTGGGCGATAATAGCAAAAATTTTACTATTTTGATCTTGTTTTTTAACTGTCATATCCTATAATTATAGCATAAATAAAGGCTTTGGTCAAATATTTAAAGATGTTTAAAAATTCGAAATAGAAAAGAGAATCTTAAAATAAGTTTGATGAATACAAAAGTGGCCTTTGCTTGACAAAAAAAATTCTAAATGAAAAGATTCGCGCATGTCTTTATCAATTGTATTAGCACTAATCGGAGTTGCAATCGCTGTAGCTTGCGGTGCAATAGGATCATGTTTTGGAGTAGGTTCAGTTACTAGAGTAGGAGCAGGTTTATTATCCAAAGAACCAGAAAAATTTCCTCAGGTTTTAGCGTTGTCAGCTTTGCCATCAACACAGGCGCTATACGGTCTTTTGTTTGGTTTTGTTGTTTTAATCCAAATTGGATTATTAGGTGGGGGTGCAAAAACTTTTGACGTAAATTCAGGGTTAGCATTTTTGCTTTCTGCTATTCCAGTTGGAGTTGCATGTTTATTTTCTGGAATTGCCCAAGGTAGAGCTGCAGCTAGCGGTGTTAAAATCCTAGCTAACAAACCAGAAAATTTCTCTCAAGCCATTGTATTAGCCTCACTTATTGAGTCATTTGCAATTTTTGGATTAGTTATTTCTCTATTGATTGTTTTCGTTGGAATTCCATTATAATCTATGAAAAAAAATAAAATCTCATTTATAGTTGGAGCAGCTAGTTTGACATCCAAATCAGTTGTCCTCTCCAAGCATATCCAAAAAATCCTCCAAGATAGGGGCTATGAAGTTGAGTTTTTTAATCAAGCTACAGAACCACTACCACTTTTAACTGATGAAATCTACAAAAATCCAGTACCACAAATTACAGATTTTATAGAAACAATTGATGACTCAAGTGGTATTATTATTGCCACGCCGGTATATCATAATAGTTTCACAGGGCTAGTTAAAAATGCTATAGATTACCTAAATAAACAAAATTACAAGCCAGTTGGAATCTTATCAACTGATTCTGGAAATAAAAGTATGCAAGCTGCAGATCAACTGCTTCCTGTAGTTCGCAGTCTTCACATGACACCAATCCCAACGAGAGTTTGTGCAGTTAAAAATGATTTTGATGACAGTCTCCAAATTGTTAATCCAAAATTAAAAGAAAGGATTAGCCTATTTTGTGATGAATTAACCTGGTACATGGACAAATTATACGAAGATAAACAATAATAAATACAGACTATGACTTTACCTAAACATGATCAATTAGAAACCGTCGATTCATTACTTGCTAGTATTAGTAAATTTGAACAAGAATTACAAAAATCATCAGCAGAATTAAATGATTTAATCGAAAGTAATTCAGAAGCTGCAGAAAAAGAGTACCAGTTAATGGTTAAAAACATCAAAGCCAAAAAAGATTTGGAAGCTCAATCAAAAGATCTGCAAAATTTACGTGTCCAAGAAGCCAATATCAAACAAGAAATTTATACAAAAGTGCTCCTTCAGGTTGATAAATCATTTGATGCTGGTGTGTATGAAAAATTTATAAATAGTTTTTTCGAAACATTTTCAGATAAAGCTGAGGTTATTGCAGATAAAAAATTTAAAAAGCTAATCCCAGATAGCTATTCAGTCACAGAAGGTCAAACAAACCAGCTTTCAATTATTACAGAAACCAAAGAATATGATTTAGGCCCAGATAGTCTCAAAAAGGAATTAGCAGACAAATTCACAATAAAGGTTCTTAATAATATTTCATCCAAATTAAACTAACTATATATGTTACTTGGTCAGCTCTACGTCTACGATAAAAATCTGGATCTCATAGAGTATCCAATCTCTCCAAAAAATCTTCAAAACATTGATATCCTTGGGTTAGATAGGCGGAAAATTGGTGATATACCACACGAAGAGAGCAAATCATTAACGACCAAAATTAAAAACCAGTTTATTTCTAATTACCTAGAAATTCTCAAAGAAAATCATTATTCCTTCGCTGTAAAATTCTGGAGTGATTTAACCAGTTTCAAAAAAATCAAGCAAACTAAACTAGTTGCTCAAACTGAATTCCAAGAGAAATTACTAGAATTCACTAAATTAGATAAATACACCATTCAGGAACTAATAAAAGAAGCTGAAATCAATCACAGTGAAGAAGATTTTGCGATTTTATATGGAATCAAAGCACTCTTTAAATTAAGCGATTTTGCTAACAGTAAATCTGTAAATAATTTAACATTAGATTTCAAAAAATCTGAAGCTTCAGCTGATAATTTAATCCACTCGCCAGAAATAGTAGTTGTTACAGATGCTGAATATGAACCATTGTTTGTAAATATAAATTGCCTATTCATAGATAGTAGTGATACATTGAGTAATATTACTAACAAAGTCGAAAATATTTTGAACCAGCACTCTACCGTCAAACTAGTTTTAGCCAAAAAATCACAAAACCTGGTTACGCATTTACAAAAAAACCTTACAAATCCAAATTCTAGTCTGATAACTTCTTTAGAGTTAGGTGAAACAGGTGAGGGAGGGTATTTTGATAAAGTCGTAAAGGACACACTTGGTATACGACTAGTGTAATATAAAATTGATTTGTCTATTTATGCAGTTTTTTAGAAGGGTTTTTAATGGTGCAAATTTCTTTCTAATATTTCTATTTTTGCTAGTTATTATTAGTGGCTACTTTACAATCAATTCCAATATAAACTCCTCGCAAAATGAAAACAATCAAAGTAGCTTTAGGGTTTTATCTGAAAAAAGAAATAATTTCAATCAGACAATCTATTATGTCCAAAAAGGCTTTGGTGTTTATCAAATAAAGAGTCCAAAAGAAATATTGAATATAGGTGGTGAATATTTTACAGAAATTGAAATCACACCCTTTAATATAGCCTCAGAAAGGTTTGGTGACAGGTTCTCTAAAAGTCTCGGGATAGTTGGCGAAATCAAAATAAATGATAGATTGTTTACTAACAGTAAATGTGATTGGTATTGTAGCCTGCTAAAATTTAATGCTACTACCCAAAGAAATATAAATACAATTTTCTTTAACTTTTCTTGTGGTGATTTTGATTCTAAATCTAATTCTACATTTCCCAAGATTGATTGCAGAGAAAATGCTTCACTATCTAGCGGGCTAGTTACAGGAGATACAAGTAATTTTACCAAAGAGACTAACGATAATTTTAAAAAACTTGGCTTATCACATTTAGTTGCTGTATCAGGATTTCAGGTAGTACTGCTGACTTCTTTTATGGAAAGAATTTTTTTGGGATTAAATATTTCTAGGAAAAAAAGAATATTCCTTAGTCTCTTTAGTATATTTTCATTAATATTATTAGTCGGACCGCAGCCACCTGTTATTAGATCTAGTCTAACTCTAATCCTAATTTATTTTGCCTCTATCCTGGGTCGTAGTGTAGAGTACTGGAGAGCTTTAGTTTATAGCGCAATTATAATGTTGTTTATAAATCCATTCTATATTTATTCAGCCTCTTTTCAGTTATCATTTCTAGCTAGTCTAGCATTGGGTTCAAATATATTCCACCAAGTTAACCCAAAAACATTTATAGAAAAATTTGGCCAAAACCTGTTTTCAAATATCAATATTTTCTTTTTTACCCTACCAGTAATAGTTAATTTGTCTGGTTTTGTGTCACCAGTTTCGATTATTGTAAATTTAGTTTTAATCCCAATTATCCCGGTAGTTTCAATATTGAATATTCTAGGTCTAGTCCCAATTATTGGTCAGGTTTTCTTGTTTATTCCAAATATTTTCCAATCACTTTTATTGTTTCTTACCAACGATCTTGGCCCAAATATTAAACTTCTATATTTATCTGAGTTTTCGGTTGTCGAAATTATTATCTACTATTTTGTTTTGTGTTTTGTACTAATTCTATTAAGGAATGTTAAATTAACCATAAAAACATCCACCCCATCAAATCGATAGGGCGGGTAATTGTGAAATAAATTGTTTAATCATTCACAGAACTGGCGTCGGTAGATTTTCTAATAGTTAATTTATTGTAATTGTATATTGCTATTTCGAAAAATGTCATTTGTGTTAATCCTAGAACCTGTTTCAAATGTTTTTGTAACACCTCAAACATAGGTCTGGCTGTTTCCTCCCAATCTTTTTTTCTGCTTAATTTTTCTGAAATGTTATTCATTAAAACTACATCATCTTTTGTGAGTCTGTCATATTTTTTTTGATCAATTTGAACTTGTGTAGTTCTGTTTTCAACCAAGAAAGAAAACATTGGATCTATATTAGCAAATTGTGTAAACCAAAAGATGCAGTCTGAGGCCTCATCGATCATTTTCTGTTGGTTACCAGCTTCTACCTCATCGTAGAATTCGTCTAGCTCTGCGGCCAGCCCCGCTGCAGCCCTCATGATATCCAGTCGCCTTTTCTCAAGTGTAACATCTGCCCATTTTTCTACTTGGGCAGAATATTTCACAAAGTCCATCGTATCAGTATCATTACTCATAGTTTCAGTCAAAAGAATAGTAGAAATCAGTAACTAACAAATATCATCTTAGTCCAATTTTGTCAACAAAACAGCCCAGTAAATCTGAGCTGCAATAAAAACTACAAAAGTAGCTAAGTTGTTTTTGATTTTTGATCAATGAGAATTTTTGAATAATTAATTCTTGCTAATGTCAACAAAGAAGTTTTAGTTAAAGAAAGTATGTTTTGCAGATGTGATATAACTAACAAATAAATAAACTCAGTGTATTCACAATCCCAATTGTTTATTTCACTAAGAATGTTGCCAGAACAGCATAAGCAAATCATATCTTTTTTAGAAATCGAATCAGTTTGTATAGTTAATATAGGCTCATCAGGTATTATCTGAAGACGACAAAAGGCTATATCAAGATTAATTAATTTTGAAATCCAAAACACACAATCAGAAGCCTTTGAAGCTTTTTCCATTGAGCCAGGTGATTCTTCTACGCATTCGTAAAAGGATACTAAAGTTCTAATGATTCCACAAATAATTGTACATATTCCTTTTCTCTTATTAGTTTCTCTTGGCTCCAAGCCTTTGATATAATTTAAGTAATCTTCTAAAGAAATCTCTAATTCCTGTAGACTGTTTTTAGCCATTTTTCCTTCAAAAATCAGTATCTAAGTACTTAATACAATTAATATATTATAAACAAATTGTCAAAGAAGTATATGTAAAAATACCCTTGCAAAATTAGCAAGGGACACCAGGTTAATTGGCTACGAAATATGTGGTTTAGTTAGAGGGCTTTTGCAGCAATTTCTTATTATGATTTATTCTAATCAAATCACTAATTGACAGGTTAGTAATATTACGAATTTGGCAGGTGTGAGTGTATACTATATTTGAAATCTGAACGATGTAGTCAGATTTCCAATTAGTGTTTCTGCTAAGTATCTCAGACACTCTTATTAAAGTTAAAATCTGAGGTTGTTTTATAGGCTCCACAATAGAACCACTATCTAAAACTCTGTCAGGTGAGTCAATTAGATAACTAAACCTATCATCTGCTAGAGATAGTAAAACTAGCCAATAAATATAATCAGAAGCTTTAGATGCAACCTCCAATGGGTCTGGGCTCAAATAGTCAGTATAAAATATAGATAGACTAGATATTAGGCCGCATATAATTCTACAAATTTCAATATTTCTTTGCTCCTTATGTTGGTAAAAATCTTCTTTAACAAATTTACTATATTCTTTAATAGAAATACTAGTTGCTGTGCTCATTTAGTTCTCCTAATTCCAAATCAATCTATAACGATATTTCGAATAATGTCAAAAAAACAAACACCCAAAATGGGTGAGTGTTTAATAAAATGAAACTAATATAATTTATTTCCTACTTTCAATAATTTTCTCTTGGATGTTTCTAGGAGTTTCTGCGTATCTACCAAATACCATACTTGCAGTTCCTTGTCCTTTAGTAAATCCACGCAAATCAGAAATATAACCAAACAATTGTTCTAGTGGTACAAATGCTTTGATTACCTTGGCTTTTCCTCTGTCATCAGTAGAGTTAATTTGACCTCTTCGTGAGTTCACGTCACCAATAACATCTCCAAGATATTCTTCTGGAACCACAACCTCCACGTCCATAATTGGCTCTAACAGAACAGGGTTAGCTTTCATAATTCCCTCTTTTAGTGCCATTGCAGCAGCCAATTTAAACGCAACCTCTGAAGAGTCTACATCATGGTAACTACCATCGTATACCTCCGCAGCAACATCCACAACCGGGTAGCCAGCCAAGACACCATTTGCAACAGTTTCTTTGATTCCTTTTTCAATAGCTGGGATAAATTCTTTAGGGATAGTTCCACCAACAATCTTGTTTGTGAATAGTGGAGTTTTTTCTTCAGCCTCTGGATCAACAGGTTTGATACGTAGCCAACAGTGTCCGTATTGACCTTTACCACCAGATTGTTTGACGTATTTTCCTTCAGCCTCTACTTCCATTTTGATTGTTTCTTTGTAGGCAACTTGAGGAGCTCCAATGTTTGTTTCAACGTTGAATTCTCTTCTCATTCTGTCTACAATAATATCCAAGTGCAATTCACCCATTCCAGATAAAATAGTTTGACCTGTCTCCTCATTAGATTTTACTGATAGTGAAGGATCTTCTGATAAAAGTCTCTGCAACGCAACACTCATTCTTTCAGAGTCAGCCTTGGTTTTTGGCTCTACTGCAACGCTAATCACAGGGTCGGCAAATTTGATTGACTCTAATAGTAATTGATTCTTTTTAGAACAAACTGTATCACCAGTTCGAACATCCTTTAATCCTACAAAGGCAGCGATTTCTCCAGCGTGAACTTCATCCACATCCTCACGGCTATTTGAGTGCATCAATACAATTCTTCCAGCACGCTCTTCTTTCCTAGTTCTTGGGTTGAAAAGCATTTCTCCTTTTTTCACAACACCTGAGTACACACGGAAGAAAGTCAAAGATCCGAACTGATCATTAGCAATTTTGAAAGCAAGTCCAGCAAAAGCTCCTGTGTCATCTGGTTTAACAACAATTTCTTGTTCTTCGTCATCAACATCATGTCCTACAATATTAGGTAAATCAATCGGGCTAGGTAGGTATTCACAAACAGCGTTTAAAACAGGTTGTACACCTTTGTTTTTTAATGCAGTTCCACAGAAAATTGGGTTTAATTGGTTATTAATAGTACCTTTTCGAATTGCAGCTTTTAATTCTGCGTTAGAGATTTCAGCACCTTCAAGATATTTCTCAGTTAAATCGTCATCCATTTCAACAGCTTTTTCAATAAGCATTTCTCTAAATTCTTTGGCTTTATCAACCATGTCAGCTGGAATTTCTTCTGTTCTAACATCTTTACCGACCTCATCATAGTAAACGATTGCGTTCATCTCAATTAAATCGATAACACCTCGGAAATTATCCTCGCTACCTATAGGTAATTGCATGACCAAACCATTATCTGTTAGTCTATCTTTGATAGATTTAATATCATAGTAAAAATCTGCACCAGTTCTATCAAGTTTATTAATGAAACACATTCTTGGAACATTGTATTTATCAGCCTGCCTCCAAACAGTTTCAGTTTGACTTTCTACACCTGCAACACCGTCAAAAACAGCAATAGCACCGTCTAAAACACGCAAAGAACGTTCAACCTCTACTGTGAAATCAACGTGTCCTGGCGTGTCAATAATGTTGAATCGAGTGGTTTTATCTTTGTCGTTGCCATACATCCATTCTGGAGCTTTCCAAAAACAAGTCGTTGCTGCAGAAGTAATTGTAATTCCACGCTCTTGCTCTTGTTCCATCCAGTCCATTGTAGCCTCTCCATCGTGTACCTCACCAATTTTGTGAGTTATTCCAGTGTACAATAATACCCTCTCTGTAAATGTTGTTTTTCCAGCATCAATGTGTGCAATAATTCCTATGTTTCTAACTTTGTGTATCGGTGTTTTCCTAGCCATAATTTATATTAAATTTTCTTGAGTTTAAGTAATTCTAGCCTTTGTTAAAAAACCAAATTTGTCAATACATAAGGATTTAAAACTAATTTATAGAAGATATGCCAGGTTACATTCTATATTGACAATCTCTAAATAAATTATCATAGAATAATTATTAGGCGGGGTAATTATAATCTACCAACAGGTACAAATATGGTTGATAATTTAGTTTCGCTTTGTGTTGCTGGTTCTGTAGTAAAAATAACATTGAATTTAGTAGATCAGAGTAACTTCGATTCAATTTTAAATTCTATAATTAATGCGTTATCCGGTAACTTTTTCATCGATCAAGAATATGATATCCATGATAAAGTAATAGATGTGGACGAAACGGATGACTTAGATGCAGTTTTTAATTTGCTCTATCATTCAATCGAGGGTGTGGTATTAAGTTGTTCAATAGCGTAGGTAATTATTGGTAGGGGATCGTTTCTCTACCAAATTTCTTTACTAAATTTTAAAATTTCAATATTATTGTGGTATACAATCTATACCAGATATATGAGTAATTTATTAAATAACCTATTGGGAGATGCGGCAAATAAATTAAATACAGAAGCAGAAATTAAAAAACAAGCCGAGTTAGATGAAGCCAACAGAAAAAAAGCCGCCCAAGAAAAGGCAGAAAAGCAAATTAAACTCCTAGATAAGCTAACAAATCAAATCGCTAGTATCAAAGAAGTAGCCGCCAACCAAAAAACTGAACCTGCTGCAAAAAATCTATATCCAAAAAAAATTAACAAGGAAACAGAATCTACAGATGAATTTGTAGATGGTTTAAACAACCAAATTAATTTAGCAAAAGGTGAGGTAAAAACTAAAAAATCAGAAATTATCCAAAAAAGGAAGCAGCTCTATACAACTATTGTTAATCACTTGGAATCAAATGTAGAGGGGTTTGATATAAAATCAGCGTCTTCTCAAAACCAAATTCAAAGTATTTTAAACAACCCAGAACTCGAAGATAATCAAGAGATTCAAAATATTTCCAAAGAAATCAACCTAATCCGTGATGAAATTTCTGAAAAAGAAATGGAGATTGAAAACAAAAAGCTCGAGCTAGACAATTTCATCTCTAATTCTGACTTTGAAGCTAATCAAAAACAAACTCAGCTAGAAGATAGGCTCGAGGCTGGGTTACAAAACTTTCAAAAAAAAGAATCTGATTTTAGAACTGAGCTAGAAAATTCAGAAGCCGGTCAGGAAATTCTCAAACAACAAAAGTCAACAGAAGAAAGCTCATTAATTGATAGCAAAATTGATGAACTTCTTGCTCCATATGAAAACAGCTTTGTTACATTTGAATCTGGAGATTATAATCTATTAGGAATTAGAAAAGACTATATTGAATATTTTTTGAGTCAAAATGGATCTATTGTATATGACAAACTCAAAGAAAGAGTGTTTTCAGTAATTGAAAATAATTTAATAGAAAAGCTTGCAAAAAAATCAACTAGACCAAATGAAATTCTAAACAAACCTTCTGATATGATCACAGACCAGCCAGAAGATGTAACCCCGCCAACATATTACTCTTTAGAGCGGATTGCTGAATATAATATTACACAAAAACTGGAAATGAATCCAGATAACATATATGATAAATATCCTAGTTATGAAAGTAACTTTCTCGCAGAGTTAACCGAGCAATTAATAAATTCATATCATAAATACCCAGATAATAATAATGGAAAAATTATTGATTTCGAAACAGAGGGGCAAATAAATGAGCTGAAAAATAAGTGGGTCAATGGGATTGAAAAAATTTTAAATAAGCAGATTTATTCAGAAAAAACCCAAGAACTACAACAAGCAACCAGAGAGTTACAAACGTTTAAATTCAATAATTCAAATAAATTAGTACAATCACAAAATAGCTTAACATTAAAAAACAGATACTCCGAAGCAAATCCAGAACCTGTGATAAATCAATTAATTACCATGCTAAACGAAAATGAATTAACAAAGACTGTGGAAATCCAGCCAGATAATTATTATAACTCATTTAATTTTATTTTCCCAGAGCTAAATTCATTGAACAATAAAATGCGAGAAGCTGTTATAAATAGAGCTAACGAAATAATTTCAGAGACCAAGACAGAGACCAGCCCAGGAATTGAAGAATTAACAGACTCAACCAAGTACAACAATCTAATTGATGAAATTGATGGAGATATTGTAAATTTACAAAATCAGCTAGCAGAAACAGGGAGAACCAAGTTTGGTATTAGGAAGGAATTATCAAAAAAAATTGAATCCAAAAATAAAATCTTGGTAATCTTAGAAAAATATAAAGAGCAGCAATTAGCTGATATTCTAGAGCGTGACAGTTCTCAAGAACTATTGTATAATACTGGTCAAGAAGCTGGTAAATTAGCTATTTCAATCAAAGATATATTTGATATGTTCATAGGTGGGGACAATAAGGTTGCAACAAATACCAACGTTCTCGATTCCAGTCTAAGAAACTTTAGCAAATCAATCCTTGATTATCAAGAACCCAAAGAAATTTTAGATTTAAAAGAAGAAAAAGCCGAACTTGAAGAAAGTGTAAATAATCT
>CALIJC010000052.1 GCA_938017575.1 uncultured Patescibacteria group bacterium | reverse complement strand
TAAATTTCTAGATGTAAAATTAGAATCGACACTAATAAAGTTGGTGTCGATTCTTTATATAATTTATTTTATCTAAACTCACCAACCTTTTTAGTCGTAAATAGATGAATCTTTTTCAAGCCTAAATAAATATAATCAAATAATTATATTGATATGAAGATTATTCAAAAACTTGATAATTGTTGATAGTTTTTAAAAGACTTTTTTTGGTATATAGCTCAGCAACTACTAAGAATATTTTCACAAAAAATTAGTTTTCCAGTTAAATAAGTATAGCTAAACAAGGGCGTAAGATCTAATGAAGGTTAAAAGAATTTATTGATAGAATCTACAAAATAAAAAATAATTAAAAGGTGGGTGATTTGTTCTAGATTAAAATTACAGTTTCAATGTTAAAGCCAGTCATTAAATAATCTTAATATCATTAACATATAAAAGTGTATGAAAATAAAAAACCCTCTAAGTTTTTACTTAGAGGGTTTAAGCTACTAATAATATTCAATTAGCAGCTTAAGAGTCTTTGAGCTTCTTCTTAGGCTTTGAAGCTCTTATAATCGACTCTGCCTCAGACCACTTACATACGTAAGTTTTGCCTCGGTTCAGACCATTAAAGGTCAGAGTCACCAAGTACAGCCCCCCATCTTCCAAGGAAGGGTGTGCTTCCTTCTCATTGGGTTTCACAGCGACAAAGCCACTGACAACCTCGATGGGAGTTCCACACACCAAATCTTCAGATGAAAAGGCACGAATATCTGCCTTACCGGGGGTTGATTTCATTGCAGTCCGGTGACTAGGACCTGCAACTAGTACAGGCCCAGCAGAAGTCTGCTGAACGTTGCAAACAAGGTTCAGCAGGGTATGCTGATAAGTCGCAGTCCCCCCTTCGGGTAATTCCACTTCTTTTGGGATGGACAGGTTTTGCCAACCATCACCTCTCCTAAGGGAAGGTTTGTTGACGATTTTGCCTTGTGTTTCAGAGTTTGCAAGTTTATCATTGGCTTTCACCATGATTTTCTCCTTTCCGGTTAACCGGAGTATTGTTAAACGTTCATGTTGAATTGCAATGAACATGCATATTATAGCAATAATATCAGGTTTTGTCAAGAAATAGTCTCAAAACAGCAAAAAGTTTTTGCCTATTTAATCAAAAAAAGTTACTAAAATTTTTAAAAACAAAAAATAGCTGCCTCCATTCGAAAACAGCTAGTGTAATTGAGTCAATAGTTACCAATTAGAAAAAAATGCTAGATATCCTTGATATATCGTCTGAAAGAAATTTTTCCCCTATTTCATAGTTTTTTAATGACAAATTATTGGCAAAATTCAAATTCTCAGCAGCCATCTTTTTGGTAATAAAATGTTGAAACTTATCTGCTGGTAAAGCTCTAGCATCTCTGATACTTTCCATAAATTGATATCTGAAATATACCTTTATAATATCATCACCGATAAGTTCCAAGATTTTATGGTTTTTATACCTACATCTTTGCACATGCTCCATGGATAAGTCTAGTTTACCTTTGACCAGTCCAAAACATGCATCCAATGCATTAACCAAAGCCTGGTCTCTATCATTACCATAAAGAAAAATAGCACAAATCACAGATTCATAAATAGTACCAAGAGAGTGTGAACCTAATTTAGTTCTTTCAGGTATAAACAAATTATTCTCTCTAAGGAAATCCGCCATATATTGGTTTTGACAAAATTTCCCATAATGATGTTCGGTGACCTGTTCGTTTTTTGAAACCTGGTTGCAAATCGCTGCCAAGTGAACTATTGCATCACCTACTAACGCATATTCATTACATTTCAAATTCTTCAAAATATTCTGAAGCTGCAAAATTGAAAATGAATATCTAAAAGTTTGAAATAATTTATCTACATCAACATCTACTGTTGTAGATCCAGATATAAACAACTGCTGAGAATTCATCAATCTCTCCTTGACTCAACGTCCTTATAATAGCATAACCAGGGAGAAATGTCAAATTCTATGGTTTCAAAATTTAGGAGCTTCGTAAAGAAGCTCCTAATACCAAAACCTATATTTGGATAATTCACTCCTCAATACACAAGGATTCTTCTTGTAAATATAAACCCTTTGATTTAACCCTTTTACCAAACATTTTTGAAGAAAAAGAAATGGAAATAAATTGATTTTCTTCGTCAACATTCATTGGATTCTTATGAATCATTGTAAAATAACAATGAGTCTGGATAAGTGAATACAGTTTATTCAAATTATAATTGATTGACTCAGGTTTCGTCCGATTTAATACAAACATTGCTCCAACTCTATCATCCTCACGAATTATTTTACGTATTGAGAATTCATCTATATACCAATAGTCATCCAAGATATCAAAGAAAAAGAGGTTTTCATTACCGTCTTGATTCCCCACAATTTCTACACCAGATGGTAATTTTTCTCCCTCAGGTTTCATATAGACTGGATATTTATCAATAATGTTTCTTATTCCTTTATCGTTAACAACTGATAATTTTATTAAAATGTGAGAAATTTGGTTAATATCAACCTCATTGTATGGCCTTGGTGGAGTAAGAACATCATCACCTGTCCAATTTTTAGTAGAATTTTGAGACATTTTTCTCCAAAGCTAATCTAGTTATCAATGTACCAAAAATAGCATATAAATACTAAAAAGTCAAATATTGAAATTTTTATAAACATAAAAAAATTACCTATCCTGAGGGGATAGGTAATAATTAATTTTTACTCTCAATTCAGTTCAAGCAACAATAGCTTTTTTTGGATGTCTAAAATTACGAGAACAGTTTCGTGGAAAGAATGATCTATTAAAGATCTTATATTCAGAGGCAGATATATTCCTAATTCTCTTTAATTTTGAAGAAAAAGATTTCTGATCTAATATATCATCTAACCATATAAGTTTTTTTTGCAATCCATAAAAATAAGAATAGTGTGATTTAGTTGTTACATATAACTCACCATTTTCTTCGAATAAATAGCATGTAATATGCGGGTAATCATCCTTCTCATCTTTATTCTTTATTAACAGTAGATGTGTTACTCTATCATCATATTGATAATATCTAGCTTCTGTGAGTTTGAATAGCAAATCATCAAACCCAGCAAGATTACTCCATGTAGTAAAATTATTATATCTACCTTTAGATAATTTTGGTAATAGTACTAGGTAAGCTAAATCAATGAGATCAGATACCACATTAGTCATTGAATCCTCCAATAATAAATGACCTTACTAATCCAAATATATCATAAAAATAACCTAATGTCAAATATTGACAAATATCTAAATTTAGTATTATATTCCCGTATGAATCAGTTAAATATCGAGCAAATCAAAGACATTATATCTCAGGAGTTTCCATGGGAATGGAGCATGCCGCCGGAAATTTCCAAAGGGATTTTAACTACTAATCAAGCTTTTATTGAGGCCAAAAAACAATCCAAAAACCCTGCCCTAATTGCTAGCGAACTAAAGGACGAAATTCAAAATTTTTTAAATGAGAAATATATTGACCTCGACGTTTCTGTAATTGGGCCGTACATCAATCTAAAACCTAATGATAAATATCTCAAATCATTCTTCCTAAATAAAACCACTGAAATCAATCTTCCAAAAAAGGAGTCTACATTGCTAGAATTTTTCTCTCCTAACGTGGGTAAACGAATGCATATCGGACACATGAGAGGTGGTAATCTAGGTGAAGCCACACGCCGAATCCTCTCACTAACAAATGATAAAATCATTACAAATAATCACCTTGGTGATTGGGGGATTCAATTTGGAATTCTAATCTGGGGAGTATTGAACATTGATAAACTAAAACTGGGTTGGAAAAAAATTGATTGGGAAAATGACGCTAATTCTGATCTTATTGAAAAAATTAATCATATTTACGTTGCTACTAATGAATTGATGGAAAATAATGAAACTATCAAACCCCTAACCCAAAAAATCACCAAGCTTTTAGAAACAAACCTAGAGGAGGAAAAAAACAACCAAACTGATATTTATATAGTATGGGAAAAAATCGTCTCAAATTCGCTTTTGAACTATTCAACAGGTGAGGCCTATCTGAATCTAAATAAAGAATCAGCTAATGATGATAATCAAGTTATTTCTAATAATTCAATCGATAAATTAGACAATAAATTCGGGGTTTGGCAACTAAACAACCACCACAAAGATGGTCAATTTGATATGGTTATTGGTGAGAGTTTTTATCAACATTTCCTAAACGAAATTGATTATTGGGTAGAGTCTGGAATTGCCACGCGTGAGAGTGAATCTGTTTATATTGACCTAGAGGAGCAAAAGCTAGGCCGGTGTTATTTAATTAGCTCTAACGGATATTCTATCTATGGAGCTAGAGACATAATCGCCAGGTTCATCTGGGCTGGATTATTCGACGTTGATTCTCTTGTGACTTTTGCTGATAATAGACAGTCACATTCTTTTAACCAAGTTTTTGCAGTTATTCAATTAATTTTAGATTCAGGAATTTACCTAAGCAAACCTTTTGGCACCTTATCCCAAGATGAAACAAATCAATCACTAACTAGGCTACAAAACAAACTACCAATTCATAATAAATATGGATTCATCTCCCTGCCCGAAGGTGCTATGAGTTCTCGCAGGGGAACCGTGATTTTGTTAGAAGATTTTATCAAAGAAATCGAAACCGCTGTCAAAAAATCCCTCGAAGAAAAATCCAAGCAGCCAATGAGATCGATTGCAGCAAACCAAAAAATCCAAAAAATCTCCTCTGCGATTATCAAATGGTATGATTTAGCTAGGGACCGAGAACAAGATTACATTTTTGATATCAGTAACGCAATTAAATTCGAAGGTAATACAGGAATTTACCAACTCTATACAATAGCTCGATTAAAAAATATAATTGCCAAAAATGAAACTACAGCACAATTAGTTAGCAATCCAATCCAGCTACTCAATAACAGTGAAAAAGAAATTCTAACCAAAATGCTAACCTTGGAATCAACTATATTAAACATTAGCAAAAACTATAAACCTCATCATTTATGTAGCTACCTTTTTGAATTAACTAGCATGATAAACAGTTGGTACGCTAAACATTCTGTTGCAGGAGAAGGTGACGACAACAGAAAAGATGCACTATTGCATTTTGTAACAAAAATAATCAATCATTTAGAATATACTATCAATCTATTAGGAATTGAAACTGTTGATGAGTTGTAAAAAAATAGTAGGACCCCATAAAGCCCTACCTAATATTCTACTACAAGCAAATAAATTTCTATTTTAGCTGATAATCAATCACATCCTTGAAAGAAAACATTGGGATAAAATCAAAGTTGTAATCATCCATAAATGCTACACATTCGCTACTATTGAAATCAGCACTCCTATCTACCACCACCAACAGAGTTATTTTTTTATAGCCCTGTTGAATCAGCACCTGCATTGCTTTTAGAGCACTTCCTCCAGTAGACATTGTATCTTCAATCAATAGAATGTGACTATTATTGGATGGCAAATTACCAGCAAAGTTTCCTCCCGCACCATGTTTTTTTTGTTCTTTACGGACAACTAACGAGTTTAGTGGTCTGGTATTTGATAACGTTGAATGGTAAGTCAGTGCTGGTAGAGCTAACGCACCTCCAAGCTCTACACCTGCAACACAATCGCAGTCCTCTGGAATTAACAAAGAAATACTCGGTATTAATAATTTACTAACATCAGGGGTCAAAAAAGCCTTTCTTAAATCTAAATAGTATGGCGATGTCCCACCTGATTTCAGAGTATAAACCTGACCTGGTGGTTTTTGATCAAAACAGTGTTTTTTAATTTGACCTAATAAATGTCCCTTAATTAGATCTGGGCAATTAATTATTTCTGTCATCTACTCCACCTTAATAAAATCGACATCCAAAATCTAGACTCCAATTATATTTTTTGTCAAAGAAGCACCAGCGAAGAACTATTTTTTGTAACCTGATCGGACCTGGAACCAAATATATAGAGCTATCAAACCACTAATAATTGTACGGAAAATATTAAATGGGTTAAACGTCAAAAATCCAATTAAAATATTAAATAGAATTACATAAAAAATTAATTTCCAAGATCCTCTATACCTAGAAAATAGACCTTTAGCTGCCATAAACATCAAAATTAAATTTACAATAGAAGCTCCAAATATTATCATAGCTATTGGAATGCCAATTGTTGCAGGAGGGTAGATAAAACTGAGGAAAGAAAGTAAAAAGAAAGGAGAAATTAAACGAAGAGCAATTACAAAAATTCCAAATGCGTTTAAATACGGAGCAACTTTGTAAACTATATCTTTGAAATTATCAGGTAATTTTGGAGCTTGTTTAACAAGGTATTCCTGACAAAAATCTTCAATAAATGTTATAATATCCTTATCCGATCTTTTTTCATTAGATTTTTTTGATCTGCTTTTGTGCTCTAATCTGTTCATATTACTTTGCAAGATAAGAAATTATTCAAAGCTAGTCAAATAGTCATAGAGCCTGTCTAATAACTATTTTAAATTCATATTTATATAGATAGTGTATTTGTATATTGTTAAGATAAGCTACTCTATGATTTAATTCCATATCTATTTCTATTCTTGAAGCGTAGCCATAGCTACGGTGAAAGAATAAAATCAATAGTCAAATATGCTAGATATATGAATAGGGATTGAAAAATGATAATGTAGAGTTATTAGATAGGTTCGTATTTCTAAACTTGGTTATAATTTTGTAGTAATAATTAGCTAAATCCCATAACCACCTAAGCCAGTTCTAACTTGACAAATAAGCTATATAACAATAGGTTCAAATAAACAAATGTCTATGTTGGAAACAAATTTTGGAAAGATTAACAAGGAGGTAGAAGGTAAAGAATTATTAGTCGGAGGGTTTACACACAATATTAGAGACCATGGGGGTTTGATCTTTATCGATCTGCGAAGCCAAAATGAAATTCTCCAATGCGTTATAGACCAAGAAAAAAATCCTGACCTGTTCAAAGTAGCCGAATCAATTTCACCTGAGTTCGTAATAAAAGTTAGTGGGGTTATCAGCCTGAGAGATGCCGAGTTAGTCAATCCTAATGTCAAAACAGGAGAGGTTGAATTAATAGTAAATAGTTTAGAAATTGTTTCTTCTGCCAAAACATTACCATTTCCAATTCTAGAAGAAAAAGGTGCCACAAAAACCAATGAAGATTTGCGGTTGAAACACAGATATCTAGATTTTAGGAGAAGTCATCTCAAAGAAGTTATCACCAAAAGGCATAAATTTATTATGGACGTGAGAAACTGGTTTTCTGATCAAGATTTTTTGGAAATCCCTACTCCAATTTTGGCCAATTCTTCTCCAGAAGGAGCTCGAGATTTCTTGGTTCCTAGTAGAATTCATACTGGTAAATTTTACGCTTTGCCGCAAGCTCCACAGCAATTCAAGCAGTTACTAATGGTTGGAGGATTCAATAAATATTTTCAAATCGCACCTTGTTTCCGCGACGAAGATCCACGCAGTGATAGACTAGTTGGAGACTTTTACCAAATTGATGGTGAAATTGCTTGGGCAGATGCAGACGACATTTATAATCTATCAAATCGTATAGTGAATGAAATTTTCATGAAACACACCGATAAGAAACTTGTTGATTCTGAAATGGTTAAAATAACCTACGATGAGTCCATGGATAAGTACGGCACAGATAAACCAGATCTACGTTATGATTTGGCTTGGCAAAACGTCAAAGGTATTTTTTCTGGTTGCAAATTCAAAGTTTTTGCTGATTTAGCAGACCAGCCAGAATCTAGAATCCAGGCATTAGTAATCAAAAATGCAGTTGATAAATTCTCACGATCTAATTTGGATAAAATTCAGGATATTGGACGTGAATTTGGACTCCCTGGAATTGCCTATATTCAATACGGTGAAGAAGGACCAAAATCTCCAATTTTCAAATTCTTTGGAGAAAATGAAGCAGAAATAAATTCAAAAGTTTCCGAAATTACTAGTACATTAAGCACAGAAAAAGGTGATTTAGTTTTATTCATAGCTAATAGTGATAAAAACCTTGTTAGAAAAGCCAGTGGGAAAATGCGAACCCATATCGCACAAAAGTTAGATTTAATTGATGATGAATTATTAAAATTTGTTTGGGTTTATGATTTCCCATTCTTTGAACAAGCTGACGATGGTTCAATTGATTTCGGGCACAATCCTTTTGGAAAATGCCAAGGTGGCTTAGAAGCATTTAAAGCAGCCCAGCAACAAGGTCAAGAAGCTTTGTTAAACCTAAAAGCAATCCAATATGATATTGTCGTAAATGGCTACGAAATATTATCTGGGGGTGTGAGAAATCAAAACCCTATAGAACTATCATTAGGTTTTGAAATTGCTGGTTATACCAAAGAAGAAATCAGTAATCAATTCGCTCACATGATGGAAGCTTATTCTTATGGCTCCCCTACTCACGCAGGATTTGCTTGGGGAATTCCAAGAATATTAATGGTGTTGTTCGGTGAAGAAAATGTCCGTGAAGTGGTTCCATTCCCTAAAAATGGTTCAGGAGTAGATGCACTTACAAACAGCCCAAGTAAAGTTAGCGAAAAACAATTAGCTGAGTTAAATTTAGAGATAAAAGAATAGTCACCTGCTTTCACAAGTGACCACGTAAATACACATCTTAGTCCCCAAACTGGCTAGCCAGTTTGGGGACTTCTTTAGTTAAGAATTCATTGGCAAGGAGCTGTGGGATTACACCCTTCTCCTTGAAGAAATCACCTCTTCGATATGCTAGATATTTGGGCTTGAACATATGCTTGATCCATTCCTGAGCTTCTTTATACTCAATACATTCTGGATAAAGATCGAGTCTAGGGTAGACTTCAGCCAAGCCTTTCCAGTATCCAGGTAGGCCTTGGCCTGATTTGGATACTTCTTATAATCCTCCTTTGTGACACTAAAGTCACTCAAGTATAAAGAATTAAAGACTGAGGCAATGGCCCAAGTTAATGACCTATCCAGTTTATTTTTGGTACTCATTTCCTGAATAACAGAGAATACCCTAGAAAAGTTGGTTTTATTTATCGATAAAAAATATCAAAAAATGTAAAAAACACCGCCCTTTTCAGGGCGGTTATTTTTTTTATGTGATATGAATTAAATACCCATTTCTTCTCTTTCTTTACTAGAAAGAAATTTACCAACTACAATTTTAACTGCACAATATACAACTAGTAATAGCACTGCAAATTCTATAAAATCTCCAATGAAAGCTCCTAGTTTGAAAACTCCAACCTCCCACTCAGATAGACTTTCTAATCCTCCAACAAGTCCTAATAATGGTTGAATGATGTTCTCTACTAAACTAGCAACAATTTTGCTTGCAGCTCCGCCAATAACAACACCTAACGCTAACCCAATAACTCCAAAACCTTTTACAAAGGCCATGAATTCTTCTACAAATGATTTACTTTTTTTAGTCATAACATTAGTATTATCCAAAAATAACATCAATTTGTCAATTATGAATTTTGAAATTTTTTGTATTATACAAATATACAATTTGACAAATAGTATATTATATGCTATTATATCGATTAAATAATCGGATTTACAGTGCAATTACCTTATTTCACTAAAAACAAACCTGTCATTAGTCATGACGGATTCACTAACGTTACAAGCCTCTCAATTCAAGAGGAGGGTTACGATGGTATTAAAACCTGGTATTTCAAAGGTAACCAGTCTGGTCTTTTGTGGTCAGCTTTTTATAAGGGATTCAAAGAAAAGAAAGAGTCTGGTGTTTCTAAATTCAGACCATCTACGCTAATACCAATGGAGCTTCTAGACAACAAAGAATATATTGGGCTGAGAAAAATCCGGCTTGAAACATTATCGCAAAATCAAATAACAATAGAAATTGACAGTGTGGAGCTGGCAATTGGCCATACAAATATGCAAATGTATTACCAAGTCTTTGATGAACTTGTCAGGGCCTACAATACTGAAGAAAATGTTCTTAAACTATCCATAAGTGAAGATCTAATTAGAACTGCTCACGAAAAAGGTTTGCTTAATTTAATTCAAAAATATAAAGGAAATAGAGAGTTTAAAAGCAGCCAAGAAAACACCAATATTCTTTTAGAAAAATCTGGTTTTAAACTGGCTCAGTTGCAAAGTCAATTTGGAGTAACCGAATTACCAAATAAAGAAACTGGAAAGCTTGCAGAAATAATTGAATTAAAGAAAAAGAGGAAAAATCTAGCTGAAGTATTGCCATTTAGGAAACCACCTTCTGAATCTTTTAGTTTTGGAAAAGCTGCATAACAAAAATGACCCTAATGGGTCAATTTTTTATTGGTTATCTCAAATTCCTATTTGTAATATAAATTTACTTCACGAACTTTATTATTGACTTTTACTATTCTAAAGTTAGGTCTAATTATCATATATATTAGATAGAATGGTAAAAGCGGGAAGAATAATACTCTATTTAGTATGCTCATTGATCGATAAGATTTAGATAGCCATGAAAAGAAGGTGAATAGGATTGGTGTTGTGATTAATGAAATTAATCCACTAGTTAATAACCCAAATATAATTACCAGTGAGAGCGATCTGTAAAATTCAGAAAATATAGCCAGAGGAGCTAGAGAAGCTGTCGCAGTTAATGTTGTAAGTATAATTGGCCTCATCCTAATTGCCGAAGCTAATGCAATCGCTTCTTTTTCTTCCATCCCCTCTCTAATATATTGTCTGCTTGAGTCTACCAAGAAAATGGCAGCATTTTCAACTATTCCAATTAATATTATTAGACCGATAATTTCCAAAAATCCAAACTCTCCCAATCCCAGGTGACTGATTGCAGGGAAAATTCCAATGAAAGTTAGTGGTATTGTATATAGCACCACTAATGGCATTGTAAGAGATCCAAAGAAAATGGCCAAGACAAAGTAAGTCAAAAATATTGCCAGTAGTAGTGTGGTAACAAGCTCTTGGAATGATTTGGCAAAGCCTTCACTACTTCCTTCACTATATGAACCAATAGACTCTTTAGAAAGACCTAATAGCGTTGTTCTATTGAAATCATTTTCGCCATAGTAATCAGTTATTTTTTGAATTACTGTGGCTGCTGTTTGTTCATCATTCCAGTCTGCTACCAACCTCGCCTGAACAACATTTACTACTTCACCGTTTACTCTCTGAATACTAGACCGAGGCTCTGTTTTTAGAATTTCTCCAACTTCTTGGATAGGAATTTGTTGACCTGTGAGACTCTGAAGCTTGATATTATTTATATCTGCTGTGGTAATATCTTTTGTAGATTTTTTGGAATACTTTAAATTAATATCCTCCCCATCTATGTTGATGACAGAATCTTGGTTGTTTTTATAATCAAATAAATCTGTTGTTTTTTGTAGTGCGCTAAATCCAACAGGGGCTCCTGGGACAATCAAATTATTCGTTTGTAATTTAGCTCTATCCAAACTGACTTCAATCAAATTATTTTCCTGACCTTCGTAACCATTATCGATTTTTTCAATCAATTTTATATCATCGTTATTTGCACCACAATTTTCTATTACTAGTATCTCTTCATCTCTGAGGCAAACTTTTTCTAGCGATTCACTAACCGAAAGAGAGCCTTTTTTCAATAAATTCTGGTCTTGCTCATTAACTGCAATTGAGACTTGGTAATCACTAGCCGGTGGTCCGTTAGATTCTACATCAACAGAAAGGTCGAAGAACTTTGCTTTTTCATCAACTAAATCTGCTTGCAAATTCTCAACTATTTCACTGGCTAACAACTCTCGATCACTAGAATCTACCAACGTTGCATAGTAGCTAAAACCAGATTCCAATTTATAGACATTTTGTACATTCTCATCTAGCAAGATTTTAGAAAGCACATCTTTGGTTAAATTATCTCTATCTTCCTCACCGGTTTTAGATTTAAATTGACCTCCAATTACTATAAAGTCCGAATCACTTGTTCCAGAAAATTGCACTGATTGAACCTGACGAGAACCAAAATAATAGCCTGTAATTCCTACTGATAATCCTAAAAATAATACAATAATAATTAATCTAACAAACCCATTACCATTTAAAATAGCCAGGTTCAATTTTTTCAACATTTTGGCAACTCCCCACAAATTTTCCTCTTCACTAGATCCAGTTTTAACACCTCTTTGTTTTCTCAGGAATCCACCACCAATCCATGCCAAAAATACTAAAGGCACTATGTATGAACCAACAACTGCTGGAATAATGGTTAATGGAATGTAACCAAAAATCTGACCCAAAACACCTGAAATTAAACCAAATGGAGCAAATACTATTATGTTTGTAATTGTTGCCAAAAATAATCCACCACCTACGTCTTTAACAGCTGCCAAGGCTGCATCTTTACCTCGTAAACCTGTATCAACTTTTCGTTGGATACTCTCTAAAATAACCAAAGCTGGATCAACCACTAATCCAATAACCAAAACCAAAGAAAACAATACCAATGTATTCAAGTCATTTCCAGTTAGTAGTAAATATATCGTTGAGAACATCAATGAAAGCGGAATCGAAACTGCCGCAACAACAGCCGCTCTCCAGCTAACAAAAGCAATCATAACCAAGAAAACTAGTTGAATTCCACCTAGTAGCCATCCAACTTGGGCCAAAGCTTTATTATCAATCTCCAAAGGTGCGCCAACTAAACCACCAATAACCTCACTAACCTGTTCATTGTTACTGGTTGTAACAGAATAGAGCGGATAGACAAAATTTTTATTCTCAAAATCATCTAATTCTAGGTTATCAACATATTCCAAATTCTCAATATCATTAACTGTTTCAATTAAAGTTTGTTCATAAACTGCAGAATCACTACCATCACGTAACTTAATTTCAATTACACTTCCTTCTAATATTGTTTTTTTATCATTAATAGAAATACCAGTAAGTAACTTACTCTCATTTTGGTAATCATAGACTATATTTGTAGTTGCAAACTCTTTTAGTTTAGCACTCGCTCCGCTTTGAGAGACAAATTCAATCTCATTCAAATCGTCTATAGTTTCTTCTTTGATGTTTACAACAATACTAGAATTTTCTCCGTTTATCTCTTCGCCAGAAGCAACTGGGATTGACTGGCCAAATGTATCAACAGTACTAGAAATGGTTTCAAAATCTAAACCTAGAGATTGTATTTTTTCCTGGTCAATTACTATCTCCAATGATTTTTCAATATCATTTAGTTGGTTTAACTGTCTTGTATCGGATATTGAATTAAGCTCAGTAGAAATGTTTTCGACGCTTTCAAAAGTTTGTTGATTATTAGCTCCTTTTACTAAAAACAAAAATGCAGGGCCTCCAATTTCTGGTTCAAACAATTTTGGTTTATTTACATCAGAGGGAAAATCTAAACTACTTATCTCACTCTCAATTTCTGTTTTTATTTTACTAACATCGCTACTTTCCAATATACTAACACCTACACTAGAAAATGAATCAGAAGAATTAGAATTATAACTTTCAACTCCAGAAATGCCTTTGATAGAATTTTCAATAGGAACTGTAACTTGTTTTTCCACTAACTCACTTGAAGCTCCTGGGTAAGAAGTATTTACAATAATAAATTTGATTTCAGGATTTGGAAAACCAGTAGTTTTTAACAAGAAAACAGAAAGCACCCCAAGAACCACAACTAACAAAAAACTAAGTATTGTTAAGCGCGAATTGTTCAAAAAAAACTCTGTAATTTTATAATTAAAGCCTTTTCTATCCTCATTTTTTTTATCTATATTCATAAATAATGATTGTTTATTCTAATATGAATTTTATTTCTCTTCATGTCAAAACAATTCCTAATCTACCTACATTTTAATTAATAACTGTCTGTGTAATAGTTCCAGTATAAGTTCCACTTCCAACGAAAGCAGGAACACGTAGTCCAAAGTCAATACCATCAACATCAAATCGTCCTGGAGCTACAGCAGCTGAAGTTGAGTATAGTGTATATTGTGTACTTGTATTT
>CALIJC010000051.1 GCA_938017575.1 uncultured Patescibacteria group bacterium | reverse complement strand
GGATTCAGATTAGGATTTTGACTGTTTGGTATATTGAAAGCTTGGTTTGGTTGATTAGGCATAATTATTTTTATTGATTTAATATTATTTCACCATTTATATATTGCTGAGTTCTTGGATTACCCCCTAGTTCTATAAAAGTCTCCTGGTCTACAATTAGAATTGTATTTAATGGTAAGGCTCTGGACTGAGAAACAACTGCTTGGATTGAATTTCGATTTGCTGTATTTATTTCAATACTTTTACCTAATTCAAATTTATTAGTTGTAATAGATTTTACATCATTTTCTTCCCAGTGAATTTGTCCTGTTGCTCTTGTATCTTCTTTAGATTCTGTTGGAAATATATTACCTGCCTTATCTCTGGCACCACTTGTTATATCTCTAACGCTATAGACTTCATTGGTATTAATTTTTGGTGTGCTTTTTGGTAAATTTAGCTTTGGCAAGTTAATTGATAATTTTGGGAGTGAGAATGAGAAACGAGATTTCTTTTTTTCTGTTGGAGTTGATGCGGACGTAGCAGAATTTGATGAAGTGTTTTTCTGTGTTGTTTGTGATTGGCTATTTGTTTGCGTGTTTGTTGGAGTTGTCGTTTGAGATGACGTTTGTGGAGTTGGTGTTTTTTGTTGAGTGCTGGTGGTCTTGGACTGAACTACACTGTTAGACTGTGAGCTTGCAACTGGTGTGCTGCTTGCTTTGGCAGTGTCAGTTACACCCAAAACTTTACGCGAGCTTGGCGGATTAAGAAGTACTGGAATTACCAATAAAGAACCCACAATTATTGAAAATATTTTGGCTTTGTTGCCCATGACTAAATGTTAAATAATATTAGAAAACTAGTCAAAGTTTTTTGACAAATAGGATAGATTATATAACTTTTTAATTAATGAAGACCAAAAAAACAGTAATTTTATGTGGTGGATTAACTGGAGGACCAATAATACCACTTTTAGCAATATCCAAAAATCTCCCTTATAAAACGATAATTGTCGACACAAAAAATAGCTTCGGCGAATCTGTAAGTAGAGCCAATAATTACGAATTTTCTAGCCTGCCAAAAGCAAAACTATCACTGTTAACATTTTCAAACCAAAATCTTGTTTCAATGGTTAAAGGTTTGGCCGATGCTTTTAGTTCAGTAATAAAACTAGCATACTCTTATATTAAAAGCCTTTATTTACTCCAGACTAAAAACCCTGCTGGAATTCTATCAGCTGGTGGCTTTACTGCAGTTCCAATAGTTTTCGCTGCCAAGACAATCAATGTTTTAAGGGAAAATAAAATCAAAATTGTAGTTCATCAACAAGATCCTCAAGTTGGAGTGACTGGTAAAATAGTTGGTAAATTTAGTGACATCAAATCTTGCATGTTTGAGCACACCAAAGAAAACTATGATTTATTTAATGATTCTTTGGTAATCCCTAACCCACTTGATTATGATAAATTTGAAAATGAAATTACCAACAGCAAGTTAGAAGAATTTATATCGAACTCTAAAAAAGATATATTACTTATTTTTGGTGGAGGAAGTGGCTCTTTGAATATTAATAACTGGACAAAGAAAAATGTAAAAAAACTGACTGAGAAATTTTCAGTAATACATTTAACTGGTTTATTTAGAGATGAAACTGAAATACATGAGCAAAACTATTTCTCTATTAGTTCATTAAAATCGGAGATGGGTCCAGTCATGAAAAAATCTGATTTGGTTATTTGCCGGGCTGGAATAGGTTCAATAACAGAACTAATGCATTTGAAAAAACCAGCATATTTAGTTCCATTGACTAATTCTCACCAAGAACTAAACGCAAAACTTGCAAGTGATTCGTTCGAAACTTTGTACGAGAGCAAAATTGATGGTTGGCTAAACAGAATCACAAAAGAATACCCTCAAAAATTTCAAACTAAAGAATTTCCTAGTAGCTCAGCAAACCAAGAAGAACTAGGGAGATATTACTCAAAACTGGTAAAATTATTTGAAAAAAAATAACCTAAATAGGTTTGTTGGCAGGGGTAGAGGGTATCGAACCCCCGACGACGGTTTTGGAGACCATTGTTATACCATTTAACTATACCCCTGTCGCTATAAAACTCACCTATTAGACTAGTCTTGTCAAGACAATTGTTTAATACACTATTTATTTTTTTTGGATTTTAAGTAATTTGATTATTTCACTTTTTGGCATAGGTCTCCCGTACTTATAGCCTTGGACATAGTCTATATTCATATTTTTTAAAAGTGAATCTTGCATGTTATTTTCAACACCTTCTGCTACAACTTTGAAATTTAGGTTTTGAAATAAATTCACCATTGTATTAACAATATCGTGTGTGATTTTATCTTCTACCATATTCAATATAAAGCTGCGATCTATTTTTACCATATCAATTGGTATTCTTCTAAGGTAATTCAGAGAAGAGTACCCTATTCCAAAGTCATCCATAACAAAATAAACACCAGCTTTTTTAAGTTTTTCAATTATTGATATTGCGTTTTCAATATTTTCTAGGACCTCACTTTCAGTTATTTCGAATCTAATGTTTTTTGCAGTGATTTTATTTTTCTTAATTGTTTTTAGGATAAATTCAGGTAAATCATCCATTCCAAATTGTACCGCTGATATGTTAATATTTACACAAGTGTTTTTATCATACCTCACTATCTCACTAACATCCATAATTGCTTTTTTAATCACCATTCTATCAAGTTTTGATATATAACCCATCTCCAGAATAGAACCTAGGAACTTATCAGGTCCAATTAGACCTAATTTAGGATGATTCCACCTAAGAAGAGCTTCGAAGTGTGTAATTTTTTTTGATTTATAATTGATTATTGGTTGATAATATAGCTCAAAATCATTAGATTCGATTGCTTTTATAATTTCTGACTCCATACTTAGCTGATCTGTAACTTTTTTGAACATTTCATTGTTAAAGATTGCGTAGCTACCTCTACCGATTTCTTTTGACTGATAAAGAGCATTATCAACATCACGAAGATACTCGTGTGCAGATTTATTAACTTTATTTCTATTAGATATACCAATACTTGATGTTAAATAGATTTCATTCTTAGCAGCTTTTATTGGTATTTTATTTTTTTTGTGAATACTATTTGCTAGCTCTTCAGCCTTTTGTAAACTATCTTTACCATTAATAAAGATGATGAAACTATCTCCTGAAAACCTACTCACAAAATATTTATCTTTGGATAATTTACAAATTCTATTTGCAAATTCTATTATGACTCTATCCCCTATCTTATGTCCCAAACTATTGTTAATAATTTTAAACCTATCTATATCCACTGACAATATTGTAAAGTTTTTCTTAGATTTCAACTCAGAATTAATTTTATTTATCATAGATCTATTATTATAGAGTCCTGTTAACTCATCATAATATGCAACTTTTTTTAGA
>CALIJC010000050.1 GCA_938017575.1 uncultured Patescibacteria group bacterium | reverse complement strand
CACTGACAATATTGTAAAGTTTTTCTTAGATTTCAACTCAGAATTAATTTTATTTATCATAGATCTATTATTATAGAGTCCTGTTAACTCATCATAATATGCAACTTTTTTTAGATCTTCTAACATTTTTTTTCTATCAGTTATATTTGTTGAAATATTACATATTGCATATGGAGTATTTTTTTTATCTGTAAGAATAAATTTATTTGAAAGATGAAATTGTTCACCATTTTTTGTTGGATATATTTCTTCAAACTTTACACTGTCTTTTCCACTACTGAGTAGAATTGCATCGTTTTGAATTATACGATGAGCATAATCTTTCTTAACTAAATCAAGAATTGTTTTTCCAATAATATCTTTTTTAGGTTTCCCAATTAACTTGATAAATGTTTTATTAATATCAATATAACCACCTTCTAAATCTTTGATGGTAATAATATCTGGAGAATTGTTTATCATTAGCTTGTGACGGTTGTTTACCAATGAAAGTGTTTTCTTTATTTCAATTGATTCAGAAATATCACTCACATGAATTAGAATTCCGTTTATGTATTCATTCGAAATTTGATTATTTAATATTAATGAAACCCATACCCATTCAGATTCTTTATTTTTTATTTTAATTTGTATACAAAGATTTTTGCTTGATTTAGATTTAGCAATTTTATTAATACTCGAAATCAATGTAATCTGACTTTCAGAGTCAACATTATCAAAGTAGTTAATTTTTTTATACTCTTCGGGTGTGAATCCTAAAACTCTTTTAACAGAAGGTGTTACGTACTTTTTGTTACCATTAATATCAATTACAGTTACATAATCTAATGAATTTTGAACAATTGCCTTAAACCAACTTTCACTTTTTTGAAGCTTTGCTTGTGCTTCTTTTTGATCAGTTATTTCGTTAGCAACAGTACAGAAACCTATAACTTCTTTGTCAGCATTTAATAATGTGAACCTATTTGTAATAAATGAACGCCTTGACTTATTAGGAAAGACGATTTCTTCTTCAAAAGTCTTTGAATTATTGTTTGTTAGACTATCAGTATCTCGAATATAGTTTTTTGATGCCTGTTCTTTAGAAAATAATTCAAAATCAGTTTTACCTAATATTTCTTTTTTTTCTAAATTTAATAATTTTTGATATGATTCATTAACCATCAAATAATGACCTTTTACATCCTTTATAAAGATCGATGCTTGAGAATTCTTTATTATCCCATCCAGTTTATAGTTATTTTCAAAAAGATTATCTTGAAGTTTTTTAACCTCTTGTATACTTCGGGAATTTACAACTAATGCGTTAACCCCATCTAAATCTAAAAGGTTCACAATACTACCCTCCATTAAAACCCAATCCTCAGTATTATGTTTTAGCCTAATTCTGACATTAGTAATAATTTCTCCAGGTTTTTTTGCTACTTCTTGAAAGATTTTTTTTGCTAAATCAATATCATTTGGATGAACATCTAAAAATATATTTCTAGATAGGAGTTCTTCTTTGGAGATATTAAATATCTTTGACACAGATGGACTAACATACAATCTTTTGCCATGAATATCTAAAAATGTAACAATATCATAGGAATTTCTAGTAACACTATCTAGAATAACCCCTTTAATATCACTCTCATTTTTGAAAGTCTTCTTCATGAAAAAGAATCGATTCTCATTCTCAATCATTATCCGTCGCAGAATATAGGAATAATCTGATTTTTTTTCTGTATTAAAAACTACACATTCAAGATCCTCTTCAAATACTAGTTTGATTTCTTTTTGGTATTCTTTTTTACATAACTTGAGTATGTCATTTTTGCAATTCACAATAATCTTGTTATTGAAGAAAAGTTCAAAATTATTGTTTTTGTATATAACCTTATCATTTTTATCAACAACAAAAAAGGCCTCATTTTTAGGATTAATCTTCTCAATAGACTTATTTTTGTTAACCATAATCATTTTTATGAAATATTATCTATATATGGCTAACGATACAGATTTGTCAAACTAGTCTAGCTTGATGTGACTAAATAATTAAAACTACTTTTTTATTTGCTTTACTAAGAATTCTTCTAGTCTATCTTCATTTATTGGCTTGGAAAGATAATATCCTTGAATATGCTGACAACCAAGTTTACTTAATATTTCAAACTGTTGTTTGGTTTCAACACCTTCAGTAATAATTTTCAAATTTAACTCTTTGCCTAAATCAATTAACATCCTAATGATGGCAACAGCAGACTTATCTTTGGTAATATCATTTATAAATGATTTGTCGATTTTGAGTGTATCTATAGGTAGTTTCCGTAAATAACTAAGACTAGCAAAGCCAGTTCCAAAATCATCTAGAGTTATCTTTACTCCCAGATCTTTAAGCTCTTTCATGGTTTCTTTAGCTCCTTGAACATCAGACAATAGAACACTTTCAGTTATTTCTAAACTAACTATTTCAGGTCTAATTTTGGTTTTTGCAATTATTTCTTTGAGATATTTAGTAATTGTACTAGTTGAAAACTCTAAAGCTGAGATATTTATGCTAATTGATATATCTGTATTTAGATTATTATTAATCGCAACAATTTTATTAAATCCTTTTTCTAGAGTATCTCTATCTAAGTCCCGAATTAGGCCTAAATCTTCAGCTGAACTCATAAATTTTCCTGGAGAAACATAACCTAGCCTTTTATGATCCCACCTAATTAATGTTTCTAGAGAGGTTATTTTCATTTGTTCTAAAGAGAATATTGGCTGGTAGAAGACCTTGAATTCATTATTCTTGTAAGCTTTTTGTAGCGCAAGCTCTAGATTACACTGCTCAAGAATAGAATAATACATTTTTTTATCAAAAATTTTATACTTACCCCTTCCCAGTGTTTTTGCTTTGTGTAATGCAATTTCTGCATCTCTCATATAGTCATCAGCAGAACCACCCCCATTCATTATTTTATTGTCGATAATACCAACAGACAAGGACACAAAAATCTCATTTTTATTCACGAATATAGATTTTCCTATTTCTTTAATTAATTTTTGAACCATCACTGCAGTCTCTCCAATTTTATCTTGATTTTCGATTAGCACCCCAAACTCATCACTCCCTAACCTGGAAATAACTGTTTTTTCAGATTTAAAAAAATATTTAATTTTTTGTGCAATATTTTGCAACACCTTATCTCCTATTCGCTTTCCTAAGCCGTCGTTAATTAGCTTGAATTTATCAAAATCTAAATGTAAATAAGTAAAAGCCTTGTTGTTATTAATAAAGGTGTTGATGGATTTTTTTATATACCTTTTACTATACAACCCTGTGAGTGAGTCAGTATTAACTTCTTTTAATAGCTTCTGTTGGAATTTCTCAGAGTAACTAATATCCTGAATGATTATCCCATAATAGGAAGAGTCTTCGCTATCAGATAGTTTTACCTTATCAATTTTTAAGGTTTTTAATTCACCAGAAATATCTAGCCGTTTTTTAAATGAGCTGATGTTTTTATTTGAGATTATATTTTCATAGAAACTTCTTAATTTCTTATTACTAATTGAATCTTCTTCAAATAATTCATG
Organism: uncultured Patescibacteria group bacterium; assembly: GCA_938017575.1. GTDB lineage: Bacteria > Patescibacteriota > JACMRA01 > JACMRA01 > JACMRA01 > JAAUSE01. The sequence continues at coordinate 5,775 of CALIJC010000050.1, read as the reverse complement.
GAAATGTTTATTTACTACCAATAACCCACCTTCTTCGGTTACAACTGCTGATGGGTGTGGTAAATTACTAAAAAAATCTCTACAAAGATTGTCCAAACCCTCTCTTTTGTTATTTTTTTTGGTAGAGTGATTTTTAGTATTATTGATATCTTTATTTATAAGGTTCATGGAAGCTGAAACTAAACTGACTATAAAATACTACGAGACCGTAGAATAAATTTATTTATAGCATAGTATTATTAGCTAGTCAATAATATAATATATTTCATAAAAAAAACCCATACCTGGGCTAAATAGAGTTTAGAACTATATTTAATTCAATTGTACTGTGGAACTCTCACTATCTTCAGCAGATTTTTTATCAATATTTTTATCTGAAGATTTATTTTGTGAACCATCTGGTTCCATAAACTCAACACGAATATTCATTTTGTTAGCTTTTCCTAGGGCTCTCATAATTGTCTTTAGAGAATTTGCCATAACTCCACTTCTACCGATGACTATACCCATATCACTTCCACTAACTCTAACTTTCAATAAAACTCCTTGTTCATCCACAACTCTATCAATATTAATCTTATCTGGTTCAGTAACTAGGTTTTCAAGTATAGTTTGTAGAGTGTTTTTATCAATAGAATTTGTTTCGGTCATAATAAGATTAAATTAATTTTCTTATTCAATAATTTTATTTTTTTTGAATAAGCTTTTTACTGATTCTGAGACTTCTATGTTTAAATCCATGAAATGATTTATTCTCTCAGTGTTAAAACTTGTTTCTTTAGTGTATGGGTTGTACCATCCTAAAATCTCTTTAAATTTTTTGGAAACATGTTTTTCTTTTTCTGCAACTACAATTCTGTAGAATTTTCTGTGCTTTCTTCCTTTTGGCTGAAATCTAATTGTTAACATAATCTTTATCTTACTTTTCTTGAATAATATTCTACAACCGCTCCAATATTAATTTCTTGAGGTAGGTCTTCATCTAATGGTAGATTGATGATTTTAATTTGATTCTTTTTGGATGAATCAATCCAAGTTGGTGCTTCGTTTGGAACTTCTAACTTGAAGTTTTGCCAGAAAGCTTTTTTCTGTTTACTTTCCTTAACTGAGATGACATCACCGACACTGACAACAAATGAAGGAATATTGACTGCCTTACCGTTTACAAGAAAGTGTCCATGATTTACTAATTGCCTAGCTTGGTCTCTGGAGTTAGCTGAACCACCTTTGTATACAACATTATCTAACCTTCTTTCCAAGTTTGAAAGAACAATTTTACCTGTATCACCTGTTTGTTTAAAGGCTTTTTTGAAAACATTTGTTAGTTGTTTTTCCATTACTCCATAAGTGAATTTAATTGCCTGCTTTTCTAAAAGCTGTTTACCAAACTGAGAAGTTCGTGAAAATCTTTTGTTCCCATGCATTCCAGCTTTGTAAGGTCTTTTTGAATAATCATCTTTTGCAGAAAAACTCCTAGCCCCTTTGTTAAAGAGATTTCTTCCAATTCTTTTTGATAGTTTAACTTTACTATTTGTGTATCTAGCCATATATTATACTCTTCTTCTTTTTCTAGGTTTAACTCCTCCAAATGGAAAGCCAGTTTTGTCTTTAATAGATTCAATTTGTAAATCAGATCCTTGGATTGTTCTCAAGAATGAATCCCTACCCATTCCAGCGCCCCAAATCTCTAAATGAACAGAGGTTGTTTCCATAGATTTTAATTTATCAAGAATCTCTTCAGTTGCTTTTTGTGCAGCAAAAGGAGTGGATTTTTTTGAACCTTTGAACCCGATTTTACCAGAGCTAGACCATGTTATTACTTTACCATCTAGATCGGTAAGAGTGATAATGCTGTTGTTGAATTCTGCACGTAGAAAAATTCTAGCAATTGGTAGCTTTAATTTACTTTTAGATTTTTTAATCTTTGATTTCGTATTAGTCTTTGCCATATCAGTGAATATTTAATAAATTATTTGAGATTATGTTTTAGCTGCAGCTTTAATTCTACCACTACCAGCTGTTTTTCTAACGTTACCTCTTCTAGTTCTAGAGTTAGTTTTTGTAGTTTGACCTCTAACTGGTAAACCTGTCTTGTGTCTAATACCTCTCCATGAGTTGATATCAATCAGACGTTTGATGTTGATTTGTTGCTGCCTACGTAAATCAGCTTCAACAATAAAATTAGATTCAATGTAGTTTCTGAGCTCAATGATGATTTTTTCATCAAGATCTTTTAGCTTTTGATCAGGTTTAATTTTAAAATGTGTTAATATTTCTCTAACGTTAGATTTACCAATTCCTTTGATAGGAGTTAAGGCAAATTTAACTAATTGATTTTCTTTAAGTGTTACACCAGCAATACGTATCATATACTCTATTAATATTTTAATCTTTTTTTCTTTTTTAATGGAATTGGTTGTCTTGAGTTGATCCTTGGACCGATAGAACTATTATCGAAAGCGTAGAATCTAAGAATTCCTTTTCGCTTTGTAAAGTACCCTTGAGCCATACGACCTTTTCTAGTTAGTTTTTTTCCACGTCCTTTCAATGAAACTTTTATCTTCATAATTCTATATTAATTTCTACTTACAATTAATCCTTTGGATAAATCTGATGGATCTAATTCTACACTAACTCTATCACCTTTAACCATTCTAACTCTTTTGACTTTTAAAATGGATTTTGTGTTGCACTCTAATATAAGAGGCTCGAGATCGTTGGATCTTTCAATTTTAACTTTAAACCTAACACCTGGTAATGTATCAACAACAACACCATCAAAATAAATTTTATCTGCTTTTTTTTCAAATACTCTTCTTCTTCTGCGTCTATTTTGATTATTACCGGGCCTTTGCTTTCTCACTAAGTTTAAAATTAAATTTTTATATCGTGTTCTATTTAAAAATAAAAAAACGTTTTTGTCAAGAAATATTAAATTAAATTTTCTAAATATGACTCACCTATTTAGCTACCTTATACATCAACAAAAAAACCTTCTTTGTAAATCAACGGGTAGAAGCAAATTGTATTGAACGTAACCATAAAATTTTTGTTGGACTTATGTCGAAGATAATAGACACAAAATATGACTAACGAAACAGGATAAACTAGAATTGATAAGGCTGACATTATAAATTTAGCAATATTTAATAGAGTATTTATTACAAAACTATTGTTATACGGTTCATAAGAAAGATTGCCAAAATTAAAATCACTTTCAAACAATTTGTCAGAAACCAACATCGAAGTATGAAATAATAAATGCCTGGTTTCGTTTTTGAATATCTTTGGTAAAACATTATCATTCGTATAAATCAAACCAATGTCGACTTTTAGCGAATTTCGAGCCTTATATTTATATATCCTTTCCTGTGAGTATTTTTTTATGGAATTAGAAAACTGGTTGAAACCGATTATTTTAATTGCCTTTGAAAGAGCCAAACCAATTTCACCGCTAAACGAATGAACATCTAAATTAAATATTTTGAGTAAAGATTTTAAAACCACCCTAACTAACCAGCTCATTCCAGGTTTGGCTTTGATTATCAAATCTATATCACTATTTTCTTTATTTACACCTAGCGTTGAAGAGGCTGTTATATATACTTGATCTACACCAGGAACTATTTTTATTAGCCTTTGTGTTATTCTATAGGTTTTTATTTGCTTCCAAAACCAATCAGTATTTTGTGAGAAATATGCCCAATTAGGCTTTTGTTTTGAATATACAATCCTAGAAGCCACCCCATAATTGGAATCTACTACATCTAAACATTTTTTATTTTTTAATATTTTATTAGCATCTACTTCATAGCTCCCTGAATAATTTTTATATGTCTGTGTAAGTAGCTCAAAGGGGTTAAATAGTTCTTTTTCACCAACAATACGAAATTTGTTTTCTGAAGGAAGTTTTTGGTTTAATAAATATAACTGCGAATAGGTTAAAAACACCGACCTTGGAATTGTTTCCCATAGTAATTGCCTATTGCTCCAATTATAATTATCCATTGTTAGTTTATTCTATTTTCATCGATAGCATAGTACACAGAAGATTCCAAACTAAATGGCGAGAGAACTTTTTGAGCTCCGAGCAAGGTTTGAGTGATGGAATTTTCCAATAGTAGGCTTTGGAAAGGCGACGTTTTTGGCTTGATCTCCCAAACATTATATTTTTCTAGTCCTGAATTACTTGCAGCTTTTTCGATGGCTTTGTCGATATCAGAGAGCTCATCAATTAATTTGAAATCTTTGGCTTCAGAGTTTGGATAGACATAACCATTGGCAATTTTAGTAACTTCTTCTTTAGAGATTTCACGGCCACTGGCAACAATATCTATGAACTGATTATATTTATCTTGGACCTGAGATTGGAGAAAATCGACTTCTTGAGTATTCGGTGCTCTAAAAGGGTTCCCGATGTCTTTACTGTTACTAGATTTTATAACTGTCTCGCTGTAACCAACCTTGTTGGCTAGCTCTGAGTAATTTGGCAAAGTTAAAATCACACCTATACTACCTGTTTCACCATAAGGAGATCCAAATACATAAGAATCCTCTACTTTGTTACTAGCCCACAATCCACCACTGGCTACAACCTGATCATAATAGAAAATTGCTTCGCTTTGACCTTTGGATTTAGTTAGGTCATTTATCAAATCGCCAAGAACCTCTGATGCAAAAATTGTTCCCCCAGGAGTGTTTAGTTTGAAAACAACGTTTTTGATATTGTCATCGTTTTTTATCTTCTCAAAATCTTGCTTCACCAAATCTGTAAAAATTCCATCAGATGGTAGACTGTTTGAGTTACCAGTTTGTATCGCACCATTTAAATTATATACTAGGATCCCATCTTTACTAGAACCTTTTTGAATATTTGTTAATGCTAGCTCGTTAGAATTCGACTGAGAATCAGAGCTGTTTGAAGCAAAAATAACTCCAAAGAGTATAATTATAGTAATCAAAAGCCAGAAAAGTGAAGCTAGAAATCCTGGGAGAGAAAAAATAATATAGCTCAAAGTCAGCCATTTTGCTTTTGGTTTGACAGTGACTTGGTGGACGGAATTTGTATTTTTTGGTGGCATAATTGATATACTATTACTAATCACAATAAAAAAGTCAACCTTGACCGAGATAGCTTTTTTATTTATTAAATTGACTAGAAGTATATTACTTTTGTTGGAGATTATGAGCAATAATAGCGCTGATCAAGTTCTAACTACGGAAACAACGCAGCCTCAGGGAAGAGTATTTACAGAATTAACCATCCAAGAAAAAAGATATCTAAATAGAGCAACTCATTGGTTAAACGACCCCCTTTCTTTAGGAACCATACGCCTTTTTGATAAGGCAATTCTTGGTGAGAAGTGATTATTTGAAGTAAAATTTAAATTCACTGCAGTTAATTTCGGGAGAGAAAATAACTCTCCCTACTTTTTTGACAAAAAATAATATTTATGAGAGTTTAATAGTAATTATGGCAATCATAAAAAACCAAGAAGACATGAAAAACCTCAGACATAGCTGCAGGATATTAATGTCTTGTTATTATCATTTAGGAAAAATGCTGAAACCAGGTGTTTCCGCCAAAGAATTAGACGATTTTGCAATTGAATTTATTCGCAAAAATGATGGTGAGCCTAGTTTCTTAAATTACCATGGTTTTAAATACGCTCTCTGCACTTCAATAGATAATGAGGTTGTTCATGGTATCTCAAATCCAGAAAAGATTATCCAAAATAATTCACTAGTGAGCCTAGACCTAGGTGTTGTTTACAA
>CALIJC010000049.1 GCA_938017575.1 uncultured Patescibacteria group bacterium | reverse complement strand
CCAGACAGGGACTCCAGCTGCTGCAAATACTGGTTCAACAGTCCGCTCTGGTGGGTTAGAGGTAGGTTTGGCAATTCTATTCGTTGCTGCTATCGGAGGACTATATTACTACTACAGAAAAAATAACAAAGGAAAATCAGCACTCAAAACACAAGAAAAGAAACTAAAATACTAATAAAATTTATAGCTCAGGTTTTCCTGAGCTTTTTTACTTAATAATATCATTTAAAATTTACAAAAAACCACACCCAGTAATAGCTATTTAGTATTATAACCATACCTAAATTTACCGAGTCCTAACACTGTTTCACTAATCCTACTTGCTAGAACTGTTAAATCTGTAATTCCTCCAACATCGTTTAATTGAGTTATCTCAGTAATTAACAGTTTACCTGATTTTTCGACTAAATATGCAGCTGTTAGTAATTCTCTAGGAGTTAACCCAGCTGGTGCAGGGACGTCTGTTTCATTCTTTTCAAAATAAATACTATCCAAGCAGTCTACATCGATAGAAAGCCAAATATAATCACACTCACCAAGAAACTCCAAAGATTTTTCTATGCATTTAGCAATTCCATTAATTTCAACGTCTATTGTCGAGAAACTAGTTTTATCTAGCTGGTTAAAAATCTCCATCTCTGGCTCATCAATATCTCTAACTCCAACGTAGGCGACTTTTTGAATAAAATTACCAGCAAATGACCTTGTTAATTCCTTGTCACCATGGCCACAAACAACAGCTACGGGGTAACCAGTCAAACACTTGCTAGAACTGGTCTGAGGAGTGTTACAATCACCGTGCTGGTCAATATACAACAAACCAACTTTTTTCATATCCAAATTCTGACTCAGACCCAGTCCTGTTCCAATCGAAATTGTATGATCACCTCCCAGGACTAGATATTTTCTTGTGACATCAAAATCTTGAGTAATCCTACCAGCTAAATTTGTTTGCATTGAAATCGCCTCTCGAATAAATGGTGTCTCAGAAGAATATTCTCCATAATTTTCAAAATTTACCCTCTCACTGACCTCACAGTTTTTTAGTAAAATATTAGATTCATTTTTACCCAGCATTGTTTCATTAGCCGAGCTTATACTAAGTATTTTTTCATATGTTGTGTCGGCAGTTGTTCCATATTCACTTTTGGCAAACGGAACAGGTATGATTAATGGTTTCATTTTTAATTATATTAACGGTCAAACAAGCTAATTGAAATATCTTCATCTAGAGTTTTTGTAGCAAAATCTTTGAATAATTGCTTGTTTTTGTCTGAATCTAAATATGTCCAGTTTGTATCTTCTGGAGTTCCTGATTTGTCTTCACTAAATAGGTTTATAGTTACGTTTAACCCTGAGTCTTTTGCTTGTTTAGCCTGTTCAAAAATAGTGTTTAGAGTACTCTCTCTTTTAATAGTCGGAACTGCTCTAGCTCTATCAATATTTGTTGTGTATTTTTCACTGAAAGATCCAGTATTAATCCATATATCATCAATACCAAGCTCTCTAGCTGCATCAATAGTGAGATCAATTTGCACAAAATCACTTGCATCTAAAAGTTCCAAATTAGAGCTTCTATCAGCAGGGGATATCCAAGGTAAGCCTTGAACTCCAAAGCTATCAATTAATTCTCTGTTAATATTTTCCAAGAAAGGTGAGAAAGAGCTATATTCGCCAAATTCCCAGTCTATATCATCTGATTCATAGCTCTGGCTATTTAGTAAAACAGTAGATTTTGAGTTTGGAAAAGTCTCCTTTTGAAAGCCAGCGATTTTGTTATACACATTCCCAAAACCTTCTTGATCGACACCATCATGATTCCAAATTGGTGTATTAGATTCAGGTAAGTGAACCCAAGTACCCATTTCCTCATCAGATAGGCCAGCAGTTTTTAATTCATTAAAGTAGGTTTTATATATATCATCGAATTTCCCATCAATAATTTCTTGGTAGCTCACAAAGCCATCATCTGTAACTGGTTCAAAAACAACTAGAGGTGAGATTGCTGATTCGCTAAATTCTTTGAGAACTTTTGAAAATGCCTGCGCTTTTGATTTGGCCTTTTCTGTATTCACAGGTGTATCTGTAAAAATCATCATTTCGTCAGCAACAAAAGAACCGCAGAGCTCTTCATAATCACTAAGTCTGTTTAAAATTGAGCTCTCAATACCAGCGGTTTTATCAATCATCGGTTTATATTGGCTACAAGTCTCTCCAGTAATCTCATCTACATTAACTTGAGTAGTGTCAGATAGTGGATTAACTATATTAATATTAGGGGTCTTTTCTGGGCCTCCACCAATTGCTAAAGATGCCCCCAAAGCGATAATCAAACCTGTAATTGCAATTATTTTTTTATTCACAGAAACAAAAGATATATTGTTATTCATAATTTTAATTTAAACTTTCTAGCCATTTCTCCAAATCCATCGCAGCCCTGCAACCATCTCCTGCTGCAGTTATTGCTTGTCTGTATATTTTATCCTCAATATCTCCAGCAATAAAAATTCCTTCAATTTCACTCATTGTTCTATTAGTTGGAATTAGATATCCGGCTTCGTCCATTGATAGCATTCCTTTGACAAATTCAGAGTTAGGAATATGACCAATTGCTACAAAAACTCCATCAATCTCCATTTTTGATGTTTCATTTGATAGATTGTTTTTTAAATCCACAGCGTTTACTTTTTCATCTTCTCCACCGTAAAAGCCAGTAATAGATGAGTTAGTTAAAAATTCAATTTTTGGATTATCTTGAGCTCTTTTGAGCATGATTTTCGACGCTCTGAATTTATCAGTTCGATTTACTAAATATACTTTTTTGGCAAACTTTGTTAAGAAATTTGACTCCTCCATAGCAGAATCACCACCTCCGACAACAATTAAATTCTTATCGCGGTAGAAAAAACCATCACAAGTCGCGCAGCTATGGTATCCTTTTCCAACCCATTTTTCTTCACCTTCGAGGCCTAAATATTTTGCCTTGGCACCACTAGCAATAATCACACCGTCGTATTTCCTCTCACCTCCGTCAGCAGTAATAAAATATTCTTTTTTGTCAGCATCAAATTTAATTGATTTTACAGTCTCGTATAAAATATTAGAACCAAACCTTTGTGCTTGTTTTTGCATGTTTTCCATCAAATCCGGGCCATTAATACCATCAACAAATCCTGGGAAGTTTTCAATTTCTGTTGTTGTGGTAAGCTGCCCGCCTGGCTGGATACCCATAAATATATCTGTTTCAATATCAGCTCTAGAAGTATAAATAGCTGCTGTAAGTCCTGCTGGACCTGATCCAATAATTGCAATTTTTTTAGTTTCGCTCATAATAATTACTATAAGTTATTTAATTTTTAGTTTTATGTCAAAATTAACTATTGCCTTTCTTTGAGATAATACCCAGGTCATTAAGTCTTTTTTCTTGCTTCTCGGTCATACCTCTATTCAATCCTCGTGAAATATATCCTCGAGTAGCCACTCCAAGAGATTTTATATAAGGATTTTTTGACACTGTAGATGGGGGTTTTTTGTGTTCTATAATATAATCAATAATATTATCCCAGCGCAGTGTATCAATAGTATCAAACATTAGTAGAAGCTCATTCAGATCTGATTCTTGTCTTTTGGTTAGACCCTTTTTCATACCTTTTGAATTAAAACTATTAAGAATGAAACCAAGATGCTTAACTAAAGGGCTTGCTAATTTAGATTTTTGCGGAGGTCTTTTACCGTATGTTCTTATATAATCAATAATATTATCCCAGCGTAGCGTATCAATGGAATCGATAGTATCTAAGATTTTATTGAGTTCTTTCTCTTGGTATTCAGTAATACCTTTATTTGAGTCATTACTTGTATAACTGAGCAATAAGACATTAAGTGATTTTAAAAATTTATTATTAGAATTTCTAGATGGTGTTTTCCCGTGAGCTTTGATATACTCAATAAGGTTATCCCAGCGAAGTTTGTTTATATCATCGACCATTTTAAGCTTTACAAAAAGTTCTTTCTCTTGATTTTCAAGCATTCCTTTTTTTGTGCCAGTTGAAATATATTTACTAAGGGTTTGTGCGTGAGATTTCAAAAGTGGGTGATTTGAATGACTTGGGTGTCTTTCACCATGTGCTTTTATATAATCTATAATATTATCCCAGCGCAGTGTATCTATTTCTTCAGGTATATTAAGGGCTTCTTTGAATTCTATTTCTTTGATTTCAGTTAAACCTAGCTTATACCCAGTTGAAACATATCTATGAATTAGTTGGCCGTATGATTTTATCAATGGATTATTGCTAACAGCTGAGGGTCTTTTGCCATACGTTCTAATGTAATTAATAATATTATCCCAGCGCAGAGTGGTATCTATTACCTCATTTGTATTAGCCTTGGGGGTGATTGGGTTTTTATGTTCTGAATCATTCTCAGATTTTTCTTGATTTATTATCGAATAAATTATTTCTAAAATATTAAATTTATATCCTTTATTGTGTGTGTATTCATATACATGGTCCAGTTGTTTTAATTCAGACTTGGATAAACTCATAATATAATCATGTTTGTTCACTGGGTGAAATCTGCTCGAGTCAATTATAAATCCAATATTGTCATCCAAAAAACTCTCTAATATAATAATATCTTTATCAACTAGTTCAACCAAAGTATAAGAATATTCCCTCCAGGTTTTTGTATCAGATTCTCCTCTTATGTGAATAACGTTTTGCAGTTCCCATTTACCTTGTGGGTCTAACTCGGCATTTCCAAGTTGCTTTAAAATACTCATCAAAATATTAAACCTTTCTATATTAAAGAGTGGTTTTTCAATCGAGTTGAGACCAACCCCTTTATTGATTTCTCCTGTGTCTGTTTTTAAGCCATATATGTTTGAGTTAATTGGGAAAACTGAGTCAATTACCAAAGAGACCAGTTCTGCTTGGATATCGCCTTCATAAATTTTTATATTATGAGAAAGTCTTGTCCGTATTAGTTCCAATAGTTGATTAGAAGCTGTTATATCATTCGATTCAAGAATTTTGATTAAAGTAGATATTTTTTGCGCGATTTGTGCAGACTGGGATCTTTTTTTACTTGTGATTGCTTCAAGAGAGATTTTAGTGTGTAGTGATTTCATCAAATTCAGTTTTATCAGAGCAGATTCTATATTGTTGAATTCTCTAATAATAGAAGACTGTGTCGATTCTATGGGATTTTGAGATAAATTTATTTTATTTTTATTAAACATGGTATATTAATTAGCCCAGGTTAACACTATAATTCCTTTGGTTGGATTAAGAGTGTTTTATCAAAGAAGAGTATCCTATATATAGAGCAAATTAACCTGCTCATAAAGTAGTTTTTTATGTGGATCTGGATAAACATCTAATGATAATGTAACTATTTAGCTATCATAAAATAGAGTGAATGTCAAACTAACGAGATGCTAATTTCTTTGACAAGTTTAGATTTTATGGCTAGTATAATAACAGAAGTAATAAATATGGTTACAATTATTTACGGACTAGGGAATAATGAATTAAAATTCTTGGATACAAAACACAATGTAGGAAGGATAGTAACTGACTTGTTAGTAAAAAATTTAAACATAAACTACAAAACAAACGATAGTTATTCTTGGGCCAAGATATCAGATAAACAGATTTATTTTCTTCGGACAAATGGGTATATGAATAATTCTGGGGAGCCTCTAGCGTCATTTATAAATTATTTTAAACTAAACAAAAGCTCTCAAATCAATTTGCTTGTTTTTCATGATGACAGTGACCAACACGAAGGAAATCTAAAATTCTCAGTAGGTGGTAGGTCTGCTGGTAACAAAGGGGTAGATAGCATCTATAAGCACTTACCCAAACTAGGTTTGCTTCCAGAGAATGTCTGGAGATTGAAAATTGGTATTAGACCAAATGAAAACAGAAGCAAGAGTGCAACCTTTGTATTAAAAAAAATTAATCAAAAGGAATTAAATTATTTGATCAAAGTTTCAGATTATATCAAAGGAAATTGGAGTTTACTAGAAGATTTTCAACCCGAAAAATTACAAAATCACCTAAATGGTGGTATAAATTAATATTATTGTGATAGGAATATACGATTCAGGAATAGGAGGAATAAATATATATAACAAACTTAGTGATTATATTGATACAGGAAAGATGGTATATTATGCTGACTCAAAAAACGCGCCTTTAGGAAAAAAATCAACTAAAGAGGTACAAGAAGCAGTTACAAATGCCTGTGAGTATTTATTTGAAAATGGGTGCTCAATTATCTTACTTGCTTGTAATACAGCAACCGCTGGGGCAGTTAGGTTTATACAAAACGAGTGGTTACCTGCAAACTATTTTGGCAGAAAGGTTCTTGGTGTTGTTCGCCCTGTATCGGAAGGTCTACTAGAGTCAGACCAGCCCAAAGAAAATAATATTTTAATTCTTTCAACAGATTTGACTAATCAGTCAGGTTTTTATGATGAAGAACTAACCCAAGCTGGGTACAGTAATGTTACATCAGTTTCAGTTTCAAATCTAGCGGAAGCAATCGAAAAACAAGATGTTAAATTTATCAACAAATCACTGGATGAGTCATTTCAGTCATTAAAAAACATTGCAGATTTCGATAACCTAATTTTAGCCTGTACACACTACCCATTAGTAATAGATGAAATCAAAAGCTCATTTATAAAAAACGGAGGCCGTGAAGATATAAAAATTCTGAATCAAGCAGACTTAGTTGTAGAAAAATTTATGGATTATTTACATAAACACAAAGGAGATATTATCCTCAGTGATTTAGGTGGGATATTTTTTGTTAACGGTGATGCTGATGAATTTGAAGCAAAATTAAATAATATATTTGACATTCAAGGATATGTGCTAGAAGTTTAGAGTAACATCTAGCAATCTATGTCACGTAAACCACCAGAAAAAACCAAACAAAAAGTTATTGATTTAGTTAACCAAATACCAGCTGGTAAAGTAGTTACATATGGGATGGTAGGTAATCATCTCGGAGTTATTGCCAGGACTGTGGGCTGGATCATGGCAAGTCTGACAGATGCAGAAATGGAAAGCGTTCCATGGCATAGAGTTATTGGAAGTGGGGGGTCAATCCCAGCCTTAAAATATGGTTTTAGAGGTCAGGTTCAACTGGATTTACTAGAGAAAGAAGGTTTGGAGATAATGAAAAACAAAGTTATTATTAAAAATAAAATATTTGAGTTTGAATCTCAATAAAGGTTATATAGGAATAAATAGGTATTTAAAAATAATACTTTGACAAGGACACATAATTTTTTTATTTTAATAAGTATATGAAAGCAAAACACATAATTAGTTTAATTTTACTTCTTTTATTAATTGGAATTGTTGTATTCTCTCTTTCTAAGAGTGATGAGGATAATGACAAAAAAACTGACTCAACTCAAACTGTTCAAGTTGAAGATAACAAATCTGATGCAGATAGTGATAAAACTAACGTTTCACTAGAAATCAAAGAGTCAGACGCTGTTGAGGCAACTGAATAATCATACATAAAAAATACTTGATTAAATAGCAATTCTCTGTTAGGCATTTAATAATGACCAGCGGAGAATTATTTTTTGGCCAAAAGAAACAGAATGCTGAAACCACTTTCCAGAAGACAAACTATAGAAACATATTTCATGCAGAAGCTATGTTCCGCAATAGTTTTTCCATTAATGATCTAGAAACTCTAAAAAATACCCACCCTCAAGTTTATCTATCGTTGGTTAATTTACAACTAGCTAAGAAAGTCTCATATGTTAATACAAAAGGAGAAAAAATTGAGCTAGAAGGGGTAGAAATAATCAATCGAGAAGCAATGTGTTTTCTGATTAAAAGTAAATATACAAAAGTCGAAGATGGTTTTTTGGTTCATAATAAACAACCTTTCGAATTACTTTTTTTAGACGGAAAAGATTTTGCATCATATAATATTCAGGACACCGAAGGGAATTATGGGGGTGATGTAGTGCTGAATTTAATGGCTAAACAGCTAATACTTGCAACAAAAAAAATCGCAAAAATTCTTTCACTAAAAGAAAACCAATTAGTTCCAGCAAGGCTGGGGGGTGATGAATTTGTAGTCTTAATAAATTCAGAGTTAACAGAAACTTTGGCTCAGCTTTGTAATAGTTTAATCAAAACTGAAATTTCAGAAATCAAAGCAGAATATTATAATTCTGATGGAGAAATTGGTGAACGCAGGGTTGAAATTAAAAATAATCGTGTTGAAAGGATAAAACCACCCAATGATGAGTTTTTAAACAAGCTATTTTTCTATTATATTTCGAAAAATACTATCTATGATTCTTTTGGGTTAAACAAAGTTGCATCTGATCTTCACCAAGATAGAAGTATTCAAGGTTTAAAGTTTCAACCTCCAGAAATAAAATACCCTGTGACTGTTAAAACTGTTGCTGAAAAAGTTACTTATTTAGCTCAGATAAATCCTAATTTTAGTGATATCTGTAACCAAGCAATAATTCTTGATATGAACCCAGGAAGTCTTAATAGTAACAGGTACGGGAGATCAGTGCTAAGGTTTTACGAAAATATTGTATTAAATCCTTTGTATGGGCATGAGGTAATGAATTTCTATAGCTTTATTGAAAAGCTTGCAATAAGTGACTATCGAATCATTGTGGTAGTTGATCCTAAATTCCTCAAAGAAATAAATAATCAGATGAGTGAAGGTAGGGGAGATATGTATTTAAAGAAAACCTTTGATAAAGTAGTGTATGATTCTGTAAGACACATTCCAGCTGATAATAAAATATTCGGAGAAATTAGAGGAAAGCTATTAATTGCTATTAAACATATTCCAAGTAGCACAAATGAATCAGATATTGATGATGCTAATTATTACCAAATTATTCAAAAATTGGAGCAAGCTACCAAAGAAGGGGTAGAATTTAATATTGGTGGTAAGGATTTAAGTTTATTTTTTGGTTATTCAATTAATTACTTCCAGAATGCCAAACAAAATTCAACAAAATCAAAATCAAACAGAGATCTGTCAATGTTTTTAGAAACTGAGATAGAGTATATCAATTACATGGAGTCAGTTTTTGATAGATGGTTACAAACGGCTGATAGTTCTGCATACAATAGAGTAATTGATGATATTATTACTAATAAAATTAGCCTTAGTGAACTTAAACTAAGTTTATATTCCAAAGCATATCTATCATCTACAAGGGTTGATATTATGTCTGGGAACGCTTCAATAGAAGATATGCTTGATATACATTTCACCTCTCCTGTGAATTTCAAAAAATATATAGAAGATGGTTTACCAATTCCAAAAAGATTTTTCCTGAGAGTCCAAAAACTTATTGAGCTATGCAGTATTTATCCTGACAATGGTAAAGGAGAAATAAAAAAGAAAAAAAAGGAGTTGATTGAATTCTTTGAAAATTGTATTCAGCACATGAAAAACGCAACGAAATTCCATGATGAGATTTCTTCTTAGCCTACAATAATAAACTAAGAAAATAGCTCATATGGAGCCGACAACCAGAATTGAACTGGTGACCTCACCCTTACCATGGGTGCGCTCTACCTACTGAGCTATGACGGCATATAAATACAGTTATTAATAAATATAATTTTGTCAAAAACAAAGACTGCCCATAAATTAAATGAGCAGTCATAAATTATACGAAATTAATTAATATCAGTTAGTAAACCCTTTAGCCTATCTATTTTTTCTTCTGGAGATAGTAAAAACAGAGGCGTGTTTGTATTTGGATTAATAAATATTAATTCAGCCAAATAATTGCTTCTGCATCCAAGCCTGGAGAAACTAATCATGTTCTTCAATATGGGATAACTTCGCACATACTTTTCAATATTTAGATTAGTAATTGTATCCAGTTTAATTAAATCTGCTTTAGTTCGCCCAGAATTTATTCCTGTTTCAGGATTGGTTTCAACTAAAAAGTTAGCTGATTGCGCAACTCCAGACTGCCATTGTTCAATATCTATTTTCCCTGCAATAAGATCGATTGCCTTTTCGCAAAATCCTATCATTACAGGGATGGAATTTTCGTTTTGGCTAACTTTTTCCCATTCTTCTTGAGTTAATTTATTGATATAAATTTTTACAATATCAAAGTTTGGACTGCCCCAATCAACCATGCCAAATGTTTTCTCAGCCAATGTCTTGTATTTAATATATTCAGAGATTGGTCTGAGTATAACAAATTTATGAATCTCCATCTTTAAAACGTCTACTCCTCATTCAAGAATAATGTATATCTTGCATATATTTCTAATTCAGTCAAATAAACATAGAACCTGTTTACTAATAATACCATCATATAATTATGCATATGGTGTGCAACAAAAAGATCGCCTAAGTAAAACAGGCGACCAAAAATAATTGCAATCAAAATCTCCTATGCAAATAGTAACTCTGGAGTTTTATGCGTATCTAATAAAAATACTGGTGTAGGTTTGTTGGGGTTCAAAAAAAATGTTTGAACAATGTAGTTATTTCTGCAATGCATGGCACCATATTTAGCTATCTCTTGAAAAACATCAAAATCGTCCTCAGGCCTGTTTATATTATTACTGGTTAATAGTTTGTAGCGCATAATGTCAGCGTTACGAACGCACCGCTCTGATCCTCTTTCTGGGCCCGTTTGGTGTACCAGGTTAGATATAACTGTTGCTGCTCCAATCAAATTGCCTTCAAAAATGTTCAAATTAAAAGATTCCACTGCATCATCAACACTACCCAAAAAAGCTGCTGTCGTATTTATTGAACTACACACATGCTCCCATTCTTGTGCAGTCAGTTTGTTGCAATATGCAAAAAAAACGTCAAAGTCAGGTGAGTCTGGGTTGTACGAGCCAAAGGAATTTAAAGCCAAGTCCTTATATTTAGTATATTCACTAATTGGCCATAGTGGCACAATTTTACACAGTTCCATATATTTTACCTATATATCTCTAGACTAATAAAATATTTTGCAAACATCCTAAATTTAGTCAAATTACTCTAATTCAAACTCATTTTCTATCTCACTACTCCAATCATCTCCTTTTTCTGGGTTAGGTATGTCGTTGGCGTAAACTGGAATTTTTGAGTTTGGGATTTCTGCAGGGAGTTGTTTGTAAATTTTATAAAATATTTTAGCTGTAACTTTTTTAGGCTCCAATGGTTGCTCTTGTTTTTCTAGTGTTTCTTGATTCTCCATAATTGGCGCAGCCGGTGGTATGTCTGGATTTGTAGCAGGTTCTTGAATTGGCGTAGATTCTTGTACAGGAGCTGCTGGCTTTCTTACTGGTTTCTTTTCCATTTTAACATCAAATTCAAAATCTTTATGGCCTAAAAACCCTGAGATTTTTTCCTTTAGCCAGGCAGAATTTTTTGCTGATTTTACTTGATTTTCCATTATACCGTTAGATACACAAAGAGTCATTGTCCCGTCAGCAAATGAAGAAATTGATAAATCCGTAAGTATCATTTTGAGCATGGGAGGACAATCACTACCATTTTTTAAATCAAATAAAAAGCTATTAATATTATCCGAAGTCACATCGCCTGACGAATTTTCTTGGGTATTTACTACCGGTTCTTTGTTTTCAATAATTGTTTCTTTAGGTTCTTCTTGTTGTGTAAATTCTTTTGTATGAGGCTCTGGAATAGTTTCAGGTGGTGTTTGCTGAGGTTTTTCTAAAGGCTTTGGTTTTGGGGTAGGAGCTTGTTTAGGTTGAGTCTTTGGATGTGTTTCTTCAATAGATTTGGAATTTTCTGCAGGGATTTGTGAGGTAGTTGTAGGAGTAGTATATAACTGACTATATATTAACGCAAAACAGCTTTTAAT
>CALIJC010000048.1 GCA_938017575.1 uncultured Patescibacteria group bacterium | reverse complement strand
CCTTACTACCCACCACTTTGTGGATCTATAGCTCAGTCGGTAGAGCAACGGCCTTTTAAGCCGCTGGTCGTGGGTTCGAATCCCACTGGATCCACCACATTGATTTTTCAATTATGATTTTTGGCCTTTTGGCCAAATTTTGTTAGCTTTTTTAAACTTTTTTATCGCTTAATACGGTATACTTTCGCCAAGAAACCTGCATTTTGATCAGTTGGTCTAGGTTTTTCAACTGGAAGTAGGATATGCATATCTTCATGAGAAATATGATAACCATTTCTGTAAGTTGCGTATATTTGACCTTTTTTAACTATTGAACCTGTTTTCACATTAGGATCAACAAAATTAAAATCAGGGTATGGTTTGATTTCCTTTCTAATATCAAAAATTTGCATGTATTCTGATTTAGTAAATAATCCCATTAAAGGTATTGAACCTTTTTCGATCATGTTATAAAATTCCAAGGTTTTTACCATTTGATCAAAGGCCACACTGATACTTTTAATTGACTTGTTATTTCCACATTCAATACCATATGAAGGAATATCGAAACTATTGAATAAACTAAGGAAAGTGTTTGGGATAAACTCATTTTCATATGAAGCAAAGTAACTAACATCGCTGGTTGCATCTAGGAAATTTACCGCACTAGTTTGCTTTTTATTAAAGATAACTAAACGGAATTCACCTGAAATTACCGTGTGAAGATCGAGAACTATACTAAAATTTTGATTATTTTCGACAAAGTTAGTAATTTCAGTAGCTCTAGTAGATTCATAACCACTATTGGTGGAATTTTTGTTAAAAGCCCTGTTCAAATTTGAATCAACTCGCTTTTTAGTTAGTGATGTTGCTTTTGGATTAGCTAATAAATATGAAATCTGACCTTTTTTTAGTAATTCTGGTTTAGCTAAAAATGTTTTATATAGTTTTATCATTGCAGCGACTGGAGCTGTTTCATCTCCGTGGACACCTCCAACGAACAAGACATTATCACCCTGATTGCCAGAGTCTGTAACCATTAAACCATCTAATATATCAGGTTTGTGGTGTTTTTTAAAATAATCTGAATATTTTAGTCCTTTAACTTGTTCACGGTTCATAGCGTTTTTTGTTTTTGGTTTTCCTCAACTGGGAATTGTTTTTTTGTTTAGAAATTTATTATTCTACTAATGATTATATCATACTTTTGATATATATGCAAGTTTAGATTTTTTTGATTCAAATTATAGTAGATTTAACATTTATTTCTTGAAAAATAAATAGAATTTCAAAAGGCTTGACAATGGCTTATTTATGTGGTATCATTATGGAAACTTTTAGAAAAACGATTATTAAATTAATCAAAACAACTTTACCAATATCTGGTGGAGTAAATTTTTTTTTCCTATGACAACAATAAAAACAATTCAAGATTTTAAAGCCAATATTGAACCTGGTACTAGTTTTTGGTACCTCGTTTACGAGAGTAATAGCCCAACAGCTGTTGAAAAAGCTACAGTAAAAGAATATATCAATGATGATGAGATTTCATTAGAAACTGGATTCTTTGCAGATTTTGGAATAACCCCTAAAATACAAGGTTTTCTTTCTCACACGCCAGTATACTTGCGTAGAGATGCGGCTTTGAAGAAACTTGAAACACTTAGATCAAAGAAATAAGACAAATTTCAGTAATTTAGGATTATTATTGTTTCCCCTCTAGTTATCTAGAGGTTTTTTTGTTGACTTTTTCTATATTGATGCGTAATATAATTGTATATGTCTGATTTAATTAAAAATATTAATACTGCGGAGTTTGAGGAGTTAAAGAGTCAGAAGGGATTATATCTGATTGATTTTTGGGCTGAGTGGTGCCCACCTTGTAAAGCAATGGCTCCGATTTTAGAGCAAATTGCTCCAACAATTCCTAGAGTTAACTTTATAAAAATTGATATCGATGAAAATCAGCAGTTATCGGGGGAATTAGGCGTGACTAGTATTCCTACTTTCTTTTTGATAAATATGCCTGGAGATGGAACATTTGACCCAAATAAAGACATTGCAAGAAAGTTTGTTGGAGCTGTTCCTGCATTAGATTTTAAAATGGCTATTGAAAGCGCTGTTGAACAAATCCCAGAAGATTCTGGAGATGGCACCGCAAAGTCAGAGGCATCTTCTGAAGAATAATTAAATTTTATTGATAGCCATGCTTAGTTTTATAATGTACGTCTTTTTATTTGTTGCAATATGCATATTTGTTGTGCTGAGTATAATTTTGACGAATTTGTTCTCGAAAAGCTTCCAACCTAAAAATACAGCAGTTTTTATAATTGTTATATTTATTATGTTTTTGTTTAATTTTGTGTTTGCTGTCACTAATTTACAGACTTCATTAAAGAGATTAAATAACAAGTTGGATACAAATTCACAGACTGAAACTCAATCTGATTCTAATTATTTATTTTAAGCCGTTATCATTTAAACCATAAAAAAGACCCGCTTAGCGGGTTTGATTTTTTTTAATTAGGTTAGCCCCATTTACCTCGATATTGTAGAGCTTCGGCTATATTAGCTGCTGAAATTTGCTCGTTTCCATCTAAATCAGCAATTGTTCTGCTTAATTTTAATACACGATGGTAGGCTCGGGCAGAAAGTCTATATTTTGTGATGGCCTTGTTTAGCATTTCTTTACCAGAAAGATCGGGTCTGCAGAATTTTTTGATTTTGAGTAGTGACATTTCACTGTTGGTGCTGATTTTTTCACCTCTGAATCTTTTAGTCTGTAAGTCTCTAGCTTTTTGGACTCTTTTGGCAATTTCCATTGAAGGTTCGGCCAAAGTCTCGGATTGTAATTCATTTTTAGATGGTTGGTTGACTTCTACTTGAATATCAATTCTATCTAGGATAGGTCCACTAAATTTAGATCTATATCGGCGAATAGCAGCGCTAGATTGAGGTATATGGAAACTATTTTCGTCATCTATATCAAACCCAGATGGTGTTGGATTAGCTGCTGCTAGTAAATAAAACCTCGATGGATAGGTCACAGTTCCATTAGCTCTAGAAATTGTAACTTCGCCGTCTTCTAGCGGTTGACGTAAAACCTCAATGGTTTCTCTTTTGAATTCTGGGAACTCATCTAGAAACAAAACACCTCTGTGTGCGAGTGAGATTTCCCCAGGTTTGATTTTGCTACCGCCTCCAACCAAAGCGATGTGTGATGATGAGTGATGAGGAGATCTAAAAGGTCTATTAGAAATAATTTCATTTTTACCAAGGAGGCCTGAAATAGAATATAATTCAGTTGCTTCAAGGATTTCTTTTTTGGTCATTTTAGGAAGGATAGACTGGTAGGATTTAGCTAGTAGTGTTTTACCAGAGCCAGGGCTACCAATGAATAAAACGTTGTGTCCTCCTGCTGCTGCGATTTCGAGAGCTCTTTTGGCTACTAACTGTCCTTTGACATAAGCCATGTCGTTTGGATAATGACCATCGCCGTCTAATTGAGAGGCTTCATTGGTGTTTTGAATAGTTGCTAAATCCATTGGTTTGACTGACTCTAATTGAGCCTCGCCATTTAGGAATTCAGTCACTTCAATTAGATTATTACAGGCAAAAATATCAATATTACTAACCAAAGAAGCTTCTACAGAGTTAGATTTAGGGATGATAATTCTTTCAAAGCCATTCTTT
Organism: uncultured Patescibacteria group bacterium; assembly: GCA_938017575.1. Lineage (GTDB taxonomy): Bacteria > Patescibacteriota > JACMRA01 > JACMRA01 > JACMRA01 > JAAUSE01. Next base: position 37,310 of record CALIJC010000048.1, on the reverse strand, counting down.
TTAGCCCAGACACAGATTGGTAAAATACCATTTACTCCTCTCAGTTTGCCATCCAAAGCTAATTCTCCAATAACAATAGTTTTGTCTAAATCTTTATTTTTGATAGTTTCTGTTAATTGTAGTATTCCAATTGCGATAGGTAAATCAAAGCCAGTTCCAGTTTTATTTATATCTGCAGGAGCTAGGTTGATAGTGACTTTACCCAGAGGAAATTCATATCCAGACTGTTTCAAGGCGGATTTAATTCTTTCTTTAGACTCCTGAACAGCTTTATCAGGCAAGCCAACTACAGTGACAGAAGGGAGGGACGGGGAGATGTCAATTTCTGATTCAATGTGAAAAACTTGGAGACCCACCGTCGTGGCGGTGTGGATTTTGGCGATCATAATAATGATTTATACCATATATTTCACGTCTTGTCAATCTATATACAAAATGCATCGGTTAATTTCTGGGTATTGTTGACAAATTGCAACTGGTTTATTAGTTTTAAATTAATTATGGCTGTTTTTTTAACTAAAAAATTCTGGATAAAGCAAATAATTTTATGGTTGACTTTGGTGTCTGCATTCTTTGCTTTGATGATACCAGTTCCAGTTAAATCTCAGTCTGTACCTGCAAACGCACAACCAGAAGTGATTAATCCATGCGATGAAAGTGATGGGCTTGGAGGTTGTCTCAACGGTTTTGAGCAATTTGATAGACCAGGATCTGATGGGCCAGTTGCTTTAATATTAAATATTTCTAGGATTTTGACCTTTATTTCTGGGGCAATTGCTGTATTGTTCATAGTCTACGCAGGATTCTTGATGGTTACTAGCAGTGGAGATAAAGGAAGATATGAAGATGGCCTAAAGACATTGAAGAATGCAATAATTGGATTGATAGTGGCAATTCTGGCTTATACCATAGTTACTTTGGTAGGAAATGTGACTCAGAGCGATATTCTAACTGTTACAAATAACAATAGTTAGATTATATTATTTCTATATTCATTGGTTTTAATAATCCAATTGCTTCTGGAAGTGAAAATTTAGCCCCTGTTATGGTATTGTTTTCGTTATCTATAATGTAATTAATTGACTTTGAAAAATCAGTTTTAGTTAAATTTGTTCCGCCAAAAACCGTTCCTAGAAAATCTGACTCACCAAAATCTTGGCTGGATAAGTTTGCTCCGGCAAAGAAGGAGTTTTGGCAATTGCAATTATTAATTACAGATTTGGATAAATCTAATTCATTAAATTCACCTGAACTAATGTCACTATTTATGAATTTACAGCTAAAACCTAAACTAGTGTTAGCATGAAACCACTTTATTCCAACTAACTTACAATTGTTGAACCGGCAGTCAATTAATTTAGTTTTATCAATGTTGGTAATGCTCAGATTACAACTATTAAATGTGCAGACATCAAAAACACTATTTGTAAATTTAGATTCTTGAAAATTACAACTAGTAAATAAACAGTTTTCAAACACAGCCTCATTTATTTGAGCATTTAGCAATTCTAAATTTGTGAATTCTTGATTATAATATTCTTGCTTTGATGTAATCATTTTTTCTTTTGGGTCTGGTATGTTTTAGATTTTGTAATTGATTTATTTTGGTCAAGAGAATATAGTATCTTAAAATAATGTATATGGAGTTAAATATTAATATTTTTAGAAGAAAAGATGAAACAGGAACCAGTGGTAAGGGTGAGAGTCAGGAAACAATGAAAAAAAATGCTGAGAAAGTTATTTTGGGAACCTCTCGTAATGAAGAGCCAACAGAGCAAGATTTGAATAACTTGGTTCAAAATTTAGAAATAGTTTGTGATCCAGCAAAAAAGCATGAATTAAAGTTATCTATTTCTCAATATTTAGCAATACAAAGTGAATTTAAAACACCAATTAAGCAGCTTGTTGATGGAATAATTGCAATTGCAAAAGATAAGAAATATATTGATATCGAAAGACTATAAATCAACAATGAGAATTAATTACTAGGAATAAAAATACAGCCCAATGGGCTATTTGTGGCGGTGAGGCAGGGATTCGAACCCTGGGAACCCTTTTACAGATTCAACTCGTTAGCAGTGAGCCGCCTTCGACCACTCAGCCACCTCACCATAATTACTTTTCCTTCCCAAAACCATATTAGATTACTTGAACCAATATTGATTTGTACGGTTTGGATTAACTTATTCAAATATAAAAAAAATTGTTTGTCAAGATTTGATCTTTTTTGAGTTTTTGTGTAAGAAAACTGGCATGATCAAATTAGTTAGAGTATTGTTGGTTTTAGTTGTTATTAGCTTTTTCTTTTCAGTAGCGGCTCAAGCGAGTAAGGAGTTAGTTGTTATGACAAAAATAACACCACCATTGGTTAGTAAAACTGATAATAATTACATTGGTTATAGCTCAGAGATATGGCAAGAGATTGCCCAAAGAAATAACTATATAACAAATTGGAAACAATCCGGCTCAGTTGATAGTTTGATTTCGTCCGTGGAGAATGGAGATGCCGATTTAGGTATTTCCGCGGTTAGCCAAACGGCCGAGAGAGAGAAAACTGTTGATTTTTCATACCCATATTTGTCCGCAGGTTTGCAGATTATTTCTAACAAATCTAGTTTGAAAATTTCGGACTATCTAAGAATTTTTGTTAATAGCGGAGCCATTAGGATATTATATGTCGGAATAGTGTTGATATTATTCGTTGCCCATATTTACTGGCTAATTAAAATATTTACTGATAAAAAATTTCCCAAAAACTACTTTTATGGAGTGTGGGAAGGTGTTTGGTGGGCGAGTGTTGGTTTATTCCAAGCAGATTATGGAGAGGAGCGACCTAGGAGTAGGAAAGGTCAATTTGTTTTGATTATTTGGTTATTTATTAGTTTGGTTTTCCTGGCTCAGTTAGAAGCTGTAGTTACTGCAGAATACACGGCTGATAGGCTTAGAAGTGACGTGTCTAGTTTGACTGATATAGTTGGTATTCAAGTCGGTGTAGTAAGTAAGACCACTGGACAAATATATGCTGAAAATCAAGGACTTAATTTTATTGAATATAGTAAAACCTCAGATCTTTTGGAGGCTGTAGCTAAGGGTGAGATTGAAGCTGGTATAACTGATGCACCAATAATTCAATTTTACAAAAGCCATGGTGGAAAAGGTCGAGTCCAGGATGGGGAGGTGTTGAAACCTGAAAGCTACGCCATAGTTTTCCCCCTAGAAAGTAGTCTCCGTAAAGAAGTAAATAGCGCAATTTTAGAAATGGAGGCTGATGGGACTATGAGCAGGATTTATGATAAATGGTTTCCTAATTCTGATTAAGCTAGAAATATTACCTTGGAGCAAGGTTGCTCGTTACATTATATTTTTCTAAGATTTTGTAATCCACCTCGTCAGTTATTGCTTTTTCAATTTCGATTGCATTGGTTAGTTCATCGGCTAACTCATTCCCTTCATTCCCACTATGACCTTTTACCCAAACAAATTTGGCATTTGGTAATTCTTTTTTTAATTCCCATAAACGAAGAACTAAATCTAGATTTTTAATTTTTGATTTATTGCCACTACCTCCTTTTTTCCAGCCTTTTTTTTGCCACCCAGACATCCAATCTGTTATGGTACTAAGTAATAATTTTGAATCTGAATAAAATACAACATCTTGCCACTTTTCTCTAATAGCTGTTTCCATTGCAATAATCATACTGGAATACTCCATTCTATTGTTTGTTGTTTCTTTGTATGTTTTGCTAATTTTTTTAAAACATTTACCTGATTTGAAAAACGCTACGCCGAGACCACCTATAGCATCTAAATTTCCATTTCCTTTACAACCCCCGTCAGTATATATTTCTATCATATTTGATATATGTTTCTTGGTTTTTAGAAAATTGACAAATAAATAGTTTTTTGGAAAGATTTTATCCATGAACACCACAGAATTATCACCGAAAGGATTTAGAGAGCTAACACCATCTTCACAGAAAATTTTTAATAGAATGGTTGAGCAGATTTCAAAGCTATATCAAGGATTTGGGTATGAGAATATTCACACAAATGCAATTGAATACCTAGATGTAATCAATGGAAGTGATGATACCTCCAAGGAGATATTTTCTGTGGGTAGGGCTCAGTCTGAATTTAAAAAGGATGATAGGGTCAGGGCTCTGAGGTTTGATTTAACTAAACCATTTGCACGGTATGTGATTCAAAATTATAATGAATTAGCATTTCCTTTTAAAAGATTTCAAATTCAGCAATCTTGGCGAGGTGAGAGACCACAAAAAGGTAGATATAGGGAATTTTTCCAAGCTGATGTGGATGTTGTGGCAAATGAGAACTTACCATTTTTTTATGATAGTGAAGTTCTGGAGATTTCAGTTAAGGCACTAGAGAAATTAAACCTACCAAAATTTACAGTTAGGATAAACAATCGTAAATTAGTCCAAGGTATTTTTGAGAGCTATGGAATTAACGCAGCTAGTCTGCCAATGTATTTACGAGCGGTAGATAAAATAGAAAAAATAGGCAAAGAGAATGTTATTAATGATTTTTTAGAAATTGGTGAGCTTACAAAGGAAAAAATTGAAGATTTGTTTGAGAAGGTATTAGATAAAAAGATTGCTTTGGATCAAGTAGATAGTTTCTTGGAAGGTTTGAATTTGGATAATGATTTAGCTATCCAAGGAGCAAGGGAGTTAAAACAAATGGCAAATTCACTGATGCAAATAGAATTGGAAAATGGTCAGATAATTTTAGACACCTCAATAATAAGAGGGTTGGATTATTATACTGGATTTGTTTTTGAGACAAACTTAGAAGGATACGAAAGTTTTGGGAGTATTCTATCTGGTGGTAGATACGAAAATCTAATTGCTGATCTATCTAATAAAAAATTACCTGGCGTAGGCGCTTCTATTGGTTTATCAAGGCTTTTTGCTATTATGGAGGAAATTGGTTTAGAGAAATACTCTATCAGTGAAAATTCATTTTTAATTGCAAATATGGAATATAATGATATAAATAGTTTACGAGAAATTGCTTATAAAATTCGTGATAAAAACATTTGTGAAATATACCCAGATGCTGTAAAATTGGTAAAACAAATTAAATTTGCAGAAAAGAAAGACTATACAAAACTGGTTATTATAGAAGAAAATAATACAATAACATTAAAAAATTTGGAATCCCGAGACCAAGAAAATTTTGCAAATATTGATGAATTTATTAATAGTTTAAACTAGCTTATGTCAAAAAAGAAAATTATACTTTGGGCCGTAGGAATTGCAACATTTATTTTAATAATTGGTTATATTATTTTTTCAATAAGTCTTTCTAAGAGTTCTCAAGAAATAATAGATGATTCCAATAAAAAAATTAGCTATGATCCAGAAACTGCTATTATTGTTTTAGATGAAATAATTGACGATGAAAAATTGGAGATAGACACCGAGCAAATTTCTAACGAATTGGAAAAAACTGTAGATGAATATTTAGATCTTGATTTATGTCAATTAGACAAAGTCTACTCTGTTGATTTAGATTTAGGATTTTTGGAAAACTACGGAATTATGAGTGAGAATGTTGTTTCGTCTACAGGAGGTACTGAAAATATTGGCGAACTGTTAAATTCTTTAATTCAGAAAGAAGTTCAATATATTTTATATGAGAGAGGGTCGCTTGATTCTACAGTAGAGGGTGTTTCTGCTGAAGCTGGGGTTATATTATTAGAATTAGAAAAGCCTGAAATATCTCCAGATATGAATCAAATCTATCTATCAAATTTAAAAGTTATTCAAAATTCTTTGGCTTGTAGTTAAACTATTTTGATTAGATATTTTGACATGATAGCTTTTTTGTGCAAATTTATTTTTGCATAGCTTATTGGTGTAGCAGTGAAAATAAATAGATTTTTTCTTACTCTTTGTTTACTATGTATTTCTTTATCTTCTTGTACAGAAGCTAGTCAAACTACAACTATTAGCTGTCATGATTTTGGGGGGAAGGCGGATGGGACTAGAGAATATAGTTATTTTGATAAAGGTGGTTATTTTTTAGGGAATCTGAATATAGTAAGATTTTGTAAAGAATACCCAGATAGAATTTCTACAATACTTTTTACAAACAATCAAAGCTACGGTATCAAAGTGCAAATATTTTCGACTGATGGGAGTAGACCAATTCAAGAACATCTGGTTTTTATTCCAGCAAGAGAATCTAAGTATTTAGATTTAACTCAGATATTTGAAACAAATAGCACAAATTATTTTTTGTCTGTAGAAGGTTACTCTGACCATGAATACAAAGAATATTTATCTTCTAAAAAACAAGGTAAGCTAGCTACCTCTCAAAATACAATAGATTGTACTCCTTTGGAAAAAAAGACAGAATTTATTGAAAATGGTATCCAGATTAATCTAAAGTGTGATGATTTTTCGACTTCAGTGATTCAGTCATTAAAGTTAAAAAATATGTCTAAAGTAAGGAAGAAAATTACTTTTGGTTATCTTGGAGAAAATGGAAAAAGTGCTTATTCCACTTCTGTTGAAATTTTACCAGGTAAAGAAGAATTAGTTAAACTGGGAGATTTTACTACTTTGGACATTTCTAGATTAATCATCACAATAAAGAATTTAGAAGCCAAATAAATTTCTATGTTTATTTTATTTTGTAGACTTGTTACTCAAGGCCTCGAATTAGATTTTGAGGTCTTATTTTTTAAAGACTATTTAATTATTATTTCATACTTTATTTACTTTTGACATATCATAATTTGTTTGCTAGGTTAGTTGATAAGTTTTTGAGGTTTTGAGATGAATTTAAAAACTGTTACCATGTTTATTTCTCTACTTTGTGGAGGTATGGTTTTAAACTCTTGTAGTAGCAACATGATTGTACAAGAGATTGACTGTAAAGACGCCACAGCTGAGTTTAAAGTGAATGACCTAGAGATTATACCAAAATGTGAAGATATTTCTAATAGGCTACAAGCTATAGTTGTCTACAACCCTAACAATGATATAAGAATATTAGGACTTAATTTCAGCAACGGAACTAGCTCGTCAGAGAGTCAGAATATTGCAATTCATCCTGGAGAAAATAGAAGAATTATATTTGCTAATAGTAGTTTACCTGGGTTATCAAAATATTTGATAAGTGTATCGAAAACAGGTGAGGTTAAGGGTAAAAACAGTTCAGATATTTTATCAAATTCATCAATAGACTGCGGTGATAATTATTACTCTAATCCATATTTTCAGACTTTTCTGGACGGTAATAAATCAAAATTTCTTATTACTGGTGTAGAGGTTATAATATTCTGCAACACAGCTGAGGAATCAATTGAAAAAATTAGCCTAGCAAACAAATCTGGACTTCCAAAAGTTTTCAATTTAATTTTATCCATTGATGGTAAGGGTGATGTTAATCTAGGACAAAATCTCAGTAATTCCCAGACTCATATAATTGATTTACGTAAAATTTTAGAGGATACTCATATTCCAGGTGTTGCGGTTAGTATTGGTGAAGTTAAAGAATCGCCTGCCTCAAAACCTGAATAGATAGCTGCGAAAATGAAATTGTTTAAACCTCCCATATTTAACTAATGGGAGGATTTTATATTTTTATGAGGCTGATACTGCTTAAAATTACTTTATAACTACTGATTTAATATTTACAAATTCTTTGATACCATACTCACCAAATTCTCTACCATATCCAGATTTTTTAATTCCTCCAAAAGGTAGCTTTGGGTTGCCTCTAACTACACTGTTGATATAAACATTTCCTGCTTCGATTTTTGGGATCATGGACTTGGCCATATTTTCGTCTTTTGTCCAAATACTCGCCCCCAATCCATATCTTGTGTCGTTGGCAATTTCAATTGCTTCTTCGATAGTATCAAAACTAATAATTGGCGCGACTGGCCCAAAAACCTCTTCGTCATAAGCTGGCATTCCTTTGGAAACATTTGATAAAATTGTAGGTTCAAAATAATACCCATCTTTACCATCAACTCTTTTTCCACCTATAACAGTTTGAGCGCCTTTACTGACAGAGTCATTGACCTGTCTCTCGACATCGATTAATTGACCTTTTGTGGCCACTGGACCCATTGTAGTTTTAGTATCCATTGGATCTCCAATAACTTCTTTTTCAAATTCCTGTTTTAGTTTTTCTGTAAAATCTTTTGCAATAGAGCTGTGAACAATAAACCTTTTGGCTGCATTACAGCTCTGGCCAGCATTTCGGAGTCTAGAGTAGGCGGCATTTTTGGCAGCTTCTTGTAAATCACAATCATCAAACACAATGAATGGATCACTACCTCCTAGTTCCATAACAGTTTTTTTGATATGAGAGCTGGCCTGAGATGCTACTGCTCTGCCGGCTGGTTCACTACCGATTAGAGTCACCATTTCTATTCTGCTATCTTCAATAATATCATTAATTTGACTACTGGAAACTAGCATAGATTGGAAAACCCCTTTTGGTAGACCTGCCTCTAAAAATAATTCTTGAATAGCTAGTGAAGTTTGGGGAACATTACTGGCGTGTTTCATAACAATTGTGTTACCAGCCATTATTGCTGGAATTGCAGGCCGGAGAACTAAATAAAAAGGATAATTCCATGGTGCGATGTGTAAAATTGGTCCAAGAGGCTCGAAACTGATATAGACTTCCTTGGCATCGTAATCAATATTTTCATTGGATAGCATTTTTTCTGAATCGTTTGCGAATATTTCTGTGATAAAGGCGCATTTTTCTATTTCGCTGTTGGCTTGGCTAATTGGACAACCCATTTCAATTGTTATTAGTTTGGCATAATAATCTCTCTTTTCTCGCAGCAAACTAGCAACTTTCATGAATATTTTTTTTCGCTCCCCAAAACTAGTTAGTTTCCAACTATCAAAGGCTGATTTGGAGTTTTCTAGAATTTTGTTAATTTCTCCGTTATCTATATTTTCATAAGTTTTTAATACTTTTCCATCTGTTGGGTTAGTTGTTGCAATAGCCATATTGGTATAATTAATCAAATAAATTGATGTTTTGTCAAAATGGTTGACAGATAAGGCGCTATAGAGTAATTTTTACGAATGATTCGCAGGATTTCTGGATTTATGGTCAAACGACCGAATGTGAAAAATATCATTTTGCTGACTTTCTTTTTATTCCTTTCTAGAGGATTGGGACTACTTCGGCAGATATTTATTTACCAACGCATGGACCCGTTTGCTTCAGATTTACTATTAGCAGGTACGAAAATTCCAGATACAATTGTTTCATTATTACTTATGGGAACAGTGATCAGTTCTGTTTTACCAATTGCTTCTAGATTATCACACAAAAGGGAAAAAGGTGGGGATCTGCAGACTAGGTATTTAAATTTAATGATTTTTAGTCTAATTTCTATTTTGTTTTTGATAATAGTATTTTTAATGATATGGACTGAAACATTTTTAAAATTATCGACTAGTTCGCAGACGATAAATGAATTTGTAGCATTAGGGGTTTGGAACGATTATATTAATGTCACTAGAATTCTATTGATTGGTCCTATGTTGTTTGGTCTGCAATCAGTCTTGGGCGTGTTTTTGAATTTGAAAAATAGATTTTTTGTTTATTCATTGGCAGGAACGATTTATAATTTGGGTACAATTCTGGGGCTAGCTTTTGGTCCTAGGAATAATTATTTTTTAGTTGCTTGGGGAATGATGATTGGGGCGGCGGTTTCAGTTGGTCTGTTTTATTGGGAATCTACAAAAGAAAAGTTCTTTATTCCTTCTCCAGCAAAGATGGTTGATTATCTAAAAGAGTCTTACAGCCTGTTAAAGAAAGATTTTTGGATGACATGGAAATTGTTTTTGCCTAGGATATTTTTGTTAAATGGAGTAATAGTAGCTAATTTACTAATTAATCTAGTTGCCCAAGACGGAGGGCAGATTACATCATTTGATATCGGACTGTCTATCCAAGGTGTATTTTTCTCAATTATAACTTCAGTTACTGCTGTCGCCTTTCCTAATTTAGCGAATTTGTTTAATAAAAAAGGTGGAGACAATCACGCATTTTGGAATAAACTGCGCAAATATACATTAGGAGTTTTGGTTCTATCATTTTTAGGTACTATAGTCACAATCGTATTTTCACCCCTTGTGATATGGTTGTTTGAATTATTTGGAAGTGGTCAAGGCACTGGTGATTATATCATTATGATTGCTAGGATTACTTCTGTAGCTCTAATTTTCCAATCTATGGTTGAAATGTTGAATAAGTATTTTTACGTTAGAGAAAAAATTTGGGAACCGGTAATTATTGCTAATGTTGGTTTAGTTGGTCAGATAATAATTCTATTTAGCTTGATAAATAATGGGGTTGATGCTGGGGTAAGTGTTTCAGTTAGTTTGATTGGTAATTTTGTTATTAGTTTCTTATTAATCTTATTCTACCTGACTAAAGATTATTTTTCATTCAAGCAAAGCGAGGTAAAATAATTCCTATTTGACGTGTTGGCTAATTTAATTTAACTTTTATAGTAATAATAATTTATCTATTTTATGGTTGTTTCAAGAATCGGATGGTTTGAAAAGTTAATGGCATTAGTTCTATCATTTTTTACTCTTTTGATGTTTTTTGGAGTTTCATCAGCTAACCATACTTCTATCAGAGATGTCGATTCAACAATTGGATTACTTTCAAGGCCATCTAATTCAAAAATAGTTAAGAGTTTTAAAGCATTTTTTGCTCCTGTTAAAGCCAGTGCTCAAAATACAGTAAATATCGCTAATGATGTTCCAAGACTATTGGAACAAGCCCTCAATAAAGCATTAAAGGCTGCTCTATCTGCATTGATAAAATTCTTTCTAGATCAGATAATGAAACTGTTCGACAAGCTTATATCGGCAATTGAAGGTTGGGTCGGAACAATAGACGGTCTTCGTGACGCAATTGGGGCTTTTAGAGGAGCTGTTGCACTTAAAGCCTATCAAGTTTCAGAATGTTTGATAGAAAGTAGTGAGTCTCTGGTGAATAGTATATTACCTTCCGAAGATCAATCAACTCACGATCCAAAAGATAAATGTAATGGAGTTTTTGGATCAAGCGAATCTCAACCAGCCAGCGATGCAAATAAGACTCTCAATGATGCTGTTTCAACTTATAAAACCAATGTTGCAATTACTGCTTCTCAAAAAGGTATTGATCCGTCTAAAACTATTCCAAACACTAAATCTGAGGCTGAGCTAGAAGTTCAAAAAGAAGAAATTGCGACCAACGCTGCACTTTTGTCAGGATGTGGTGGAGGACAAGATGGGAGTTCGTCTCCAGATAGTGTGTTAAATGGAGGGATATTGCCAGCTGGAAATATTACAGCTCTCCGTTCAGGATGTAAAGAGGAGATAAATAATGCCAAAGAGAAACTAACAGAAACTACTCAAAAAGTCCAAGAAACAGTTGAACAGACTATTGATCAAACAGTAGCGGCAGCTCCAGCAGATTGCAAATCATCAGGATTTGTTACAGGATTAAATGACCTTGGTAGTGTTGATGAAGCAACTGCGGAAGCAAATAGTATTCAAGGATTAGGTACAAATGTTTTAAATGGTGCTGATCTATCTAATCTGGAATTTTCAAAAGCAGATAGCTCATTAAAAATTGCTGGTAGTTTCGATGCAGAAGTGTTAAATGGCGAGCAATGTCAAACTGCTAATCGAATGCCGGCTGTTTTAGAAGCAGCAAATCAAAATAATGCTGGAAGTTCTGGAAATGAATTTAACTTTGATGCTGTAATTGCTGTCTTCATCGAAACCTTTACCCAATTTATTAATAATATAATTAATAAGGTTTTCACTGTACTAACAGAGGCGATTAACAACTTCCTTAGAAATGCACCTGGTGGGGAATTCCTATCTCAAGCTATTTCAAATGTAATTGATCCAATTAACGCTGCCATTACAACTGATTTGAACGCACTAGCTGATAGTGTGACACAAACTCTTCAAGACGAACTATAGAATTAATATGAATTCAATTAGAGCTTTTTTCCAAATTAAACGAAATATTTACATAACTGTTGGTGTTGTTGCCCTCTTGTTCATATTGATGGTAATTGCTATAGCTAGTAGCGGTACTCCCCCTGCAGGTCCCCAGACTTTAAATTCTCAGCCGGTGACATTGACTTGGTGGAAGCCTTTTTATGGAACGGATGTATATAAAGAGATTATTGATGGGTTTAATGAATTGCCAGGGAACGAGAACGTGACAATTAATTTGGTTAATAAGGAATATGGTAATGATTACTATAGAACTTTGATAGCCGACATTGCTAGAGGTGCTGGCCCGGATATTTTTACAATTAGAAATGATGATTTACCTGCTTACAAGGAATTTATGACGCCATTAGATATTTATTCTGGTGATTTACTGGCAGGTTACAAGACGGATTTTGTTGATTTAGTTGTAAAAGACACTATTGATAAAGATAAAGTTTATGCAATTTCTAGCTATGTAGACAATTTACAGCTATATTATAACAAAAATATTATCTCACAAGCTGGAATTGCTTTGCCACCGAGAACCTGGTCAGAACTTGATAGGCAGATTCCATTTTTAAATAAACGTAATCAAAACACTTCTAACTTTGATCAAAGTACTATTTCTCTTGGAACTGGGGGTAGGGGTCCGGTTGGTTCTCCAAATATTAACAGGCATCAGGATATTTTGCCGATGCTCCTGTTCCAAAGTGGTGGTCAGATGTTTGATGCGCAAACAAATCGAGTAATTTTTGGGAGTAAAGCTAATGAGCAAGATATTTCCACGGGTAATATTACCGATAGCTCCTTAGATGGTGTTAGTGAAGATACGCCTACATTTAGATCAATAAAATTTTATACTGATTTTGCTAATTTATCATCTAGTCGCTATAGCTGGAATACATCATCTGCTCAGAATATTGATGCATTTGCAGAAGGGGATTTGGCTTACATGCTTCATTATAGCTATATGGATGATATTTTGCGAGACCGTAACGCTAGGTTACAATTTGATGTCGCGCCTCTCCCTCAATTAGATCCTGAGATTAAAAAAACATATGGATTTTTCTTTATGGATGGGATGAATAGAACTTTGGAAACAAATCCAGATAATGCTTTGAAACGCCAGGCTGCCGAAAATTTCCTATATTATTTGTCACAGCCAGAAGCTCAAAATATTTTTGTGAATAAAACTCGTTTACCTGGTAGTAGGAGAGATGTTATTGCTGATCAAGTAAAAGGAGATGATCAAATACGTATTTTCGCCCAAGGAGCTTTGTACGCTGATAATTATTATAAACCTGATGTTGAGAAAAGCGAGCAAATTTGGAGTGATATGATAGAGCGAATTCAGTTTGAAGGACAACCTCTAAAAGAGAGTATCGATGAAGCAATCACTGAATATGATTTAGTTGTAAAAAATGGCCCAAAGCTACGTTAGATTCTTTGACATTTTGAAAAAATTATGTCTAATTATATTTAAGTTGTTAAAAATGGGTTTAATACTATGGACACAAATTTGAGTTTTCTGTACAATAATATTGGCTATTTAATGATTATCAGTGTGATTGTTTATTTTGCAGTACAAATAACTAATGGTTTTGGGTATAAAGTAGTTCAATATAGTGCAAAATTTAGATTTCCGAGGATTGTGGTACTTTTAGAGTATGCTCTTCTATTAGTTATTCTTTGGTTTGGTTGCTGTAGTGTGATTTTGATGTGAAGATTGTGAAAAAACAACGAGAAACCCTGACAAATTTAATTATTACTATGATTGCCTTAATGATTTGGGTTTTAATATATTATTTAACTTTAAGTAGCTTTTCATCATAGAATTTTTCTAACACGCTTGGATTTTATAGTCTTCCGATTAAAGGAAGGCTATCTTGTTAAACTTTTTCTAAGCGCATCTGCGTTGGCTTTGGCGGCATCAGCTAAGTCTTTATCAGCTCCAGAATGGTATAGTTTAGAAATATTATCACAGACTTCAGATGGTTTAGGTACTCCATTCATAGTAAAACCATTAGTTTTATCTTCCAAATGTGAACTAGAATTAGAAGCACCGGTTCCTGCGGTTTGTAATATAACATTTCCATAGTTAAATATTGTCCCCCAGAACCCATTTTGTTTATAGTTTACATCTTCTATATTGCTTAGCGGCATCTCATTAACCTCTCTTTTAAAAAGTCCAGTTTGATCGATGTCAATTACTCTTTCGTTAGTAACAATTTGGAGAGATAAATAATAATTGTGAAAAATGAATACAAAAATTGTGATTAGTAATATATTAACACTGTAATAGCCGCTATCAAAGAGAGAAACGAGCAGGGGATCATCTGTTAAACCTACTACAAATAGTCTAAAGAATAAAAATGCTAAACTGACAAGACCTAGTAAAATTCCTTTTCCAAGAATAAAAATAATATCTTGCCTGATTAAAAAAATAATATCCTCATCATCTTTTATTTTATTAGGGAAATTTTTATTATTCCATAATGTACTGTCATGATATAGCATAATTTTTTAGGTTAATTCTTTAAATTTTCAATTGCGATTTCTAATGCATCTTGGTCTTCATTAACTGCTATGTCAACCTCTAGACCTTTTTCGTTGATTTTTTCTCCATTTGGTGTTAACCATTCATTGGTTGTTAATTTAACTAACCCTCCATTAAAATTAAATACTTCTTGGACTACACCTTTCCCAAATGTTGTTTCGCCAACAAGTTTCACACCTCTATTATCACGTAAACTAGCTGCTAAAATCTCACTTGCTGAGGCAGTAAAACCATCAACAATAACAACCAAAGGATAGTTTTTTAATGAGTTTGAAACCTCTTTGGATTTAAAGGTTTTTTCATCTGTTTTGGATTGTTCTTGGAGGACTAACGAATCTGGCTCTAAAAAATGCGAAGATGATTCAATAGCGCCTTGCAAATAACCGCCATTGTTTGAACGTAGATCTAAAATTAAACTTTGTATCTCATTATCGGCAATTATTTCATCCGAGATTTTTCTTAATTCTGATTTTAAATCTTCACCAAATGATGTTATTTGTATCACACCAACATTATCTTTTTTTTCTAAGGTAACTAGGTCAATTTTGATAGCTTCTCTTTTGATTTTTTTTACTATTTCTTGACCTTCTCTGATAATAGTTAGCTCGACTTCTGTACCTCCTTCTCCCTTTATTTTACTTGCAACTTCTTCAATTGTTAGATTTCCAATTAATTCTCCTGAGACTTTGAATATTGAATCCCCAGATTGCAATCCTTGGGACTCAGCAGGGGAAGATTTAAATACATTTAGAACAATAAACTCTCCATTTTGCTTTTCAAAACTAATCCCAATACCCTCATATTTTTGATTTAGAGAGCTGGTGAAGTTTTTAAACTCTTCACTGGTTAGATACTGACTATAGGGATCTTTTAGTGAGGCCACAATACCTTTTAGTTTACCATCTTCAATTTCATCTATTTCTGGTCTTTCTCTGAGATATTCTTGATCAATTAGATTTATTAATTCACTTTGAGCGTCATTATTTGTTGCTGATGATTTATAGCCCCTGGTTGAATTATTATTTATCAAAAAATACCCGTTTAATATTAACGAGGATACTAGGATAATTCCTAGGATTGATTTAAATAATGGTTTTTGGTTTTGCTTTTTTTGCATTGTAATATGGTGTCAATTTATGCTTTTATAGTCAAGTCCTTTACAAAGAAAGTAAAATCAAAGAATATGCCTTTATGAAGATTGGCGTTGACCTACGAGGATTGAATTATAAACACATTACAGGAGTTAACACATACACATTACATTTTTTAAAAGAGCTCTATAATGTGAAATTAGAAAATCCTGAAATAAAGATTACTGGAGTTGGTTTAGCCAAAAAAAAATTAGATCAAATTTGTAAGGACTTTTCATTTATAAATGATTTAATTGATGAATCAATAGAAATAAATGAATATTTGAAACTGCCAAATTTATTCAATAATGGAAAGCTTGTAAATATGATT
The DNA here is from genome assembly GCA_938017575.1 of uncultured Patescibacteria group bacterium. Taxonomy (GTDB): domain Bacteria; phylum Patescibacteriota; class JACMRA01; order JACMRA01; family JACMRA01; genus JAAUSE01. The sequence continues at coordinate 21,272 of CALIJC010000048.1, read as the reverse complement.
TTTTTAATCAAAATGGTACGCAATCAAAATCTAGATAGTAACAAAGTTCGTAAATTTGATTTTTTTTTCTTACCTCAACCCAAGCCTTTTTTAACTAATCCACAGACAAAACTAATTGTAATTTTTCATGATTTATTTGGAATTTCTGGTGTGAATACAACTAGCATTAGGCAGAGGTTAATAGAAAATATATTTGTGTATAAACAGCTCGCTAATAGATCTGAACAAATAGTAGTTAATTCTTATTCAACTGCTAATGATACTTCTAATAAATTGAACATTAATAAATCCAAGATTAAACTAACTTATCCAGCTCTCCCTTATTTAGAACCAACAGAGAAAAATATTTCAAAGCCATTTGAGGTAGTTGATGGTGATTATATTGTTGCTATTTCTGGTATTGAGCCACGAAAAAATTGGCTAAATCTAGTAAAAGCTCATAACTATTTACAAAACAAACATTCTGATTATAATCTAAAATTAGTCCTAATAGGTAGGGTGGTTAACAACTCATATTTCAATCAATTGTTAAGATTTATAAACGAGCAAAATGTTAAGGGTGTTATATTTAAAATTGACACATTAAATCATGAGAAAATGTTGTATATAAAAAATTCTATTTTTACAGTTTACCCTTCTTTTTGGGAAGGTTTTGGATTTCCTATATTAGAATCATTCAAACAAAAAAAACCTGTGGTAACGTCAAAGATTAGTAGTATGCCAGAATTAGCAAAAGATAGTGGTGTTTACGTAAACCCTCTGAATTACAAAGAAATTGCAGCAGGTATATATTTACTTTTCAAAGATGTTGAATTTAGAAAAAAACTAACAAAAGAAACAACTAAGAATTTGAATTATTTTAACTGGAGTGAGCTTCATGATAGAATTGTTAAAATAGTTAGTTAATCCAATCAAACTTATATAAATAGAGCTGATCTGAAGTTATTTCTGGAGCTACTTTTTGAGAAAGTTTTGTGTTAAGGGTGGCTAGGTTAGGATATTTTTCTTCATCAACAATTAGCATATTTACACTCAGAGATTTCATTTGTGCTTGAAATATTCTATATCCATCGTCTAGGTTTTCTAACTCAATAAAGTCTTTAATAATTCCATTAATTTGAGAATCAAGTGAGGAGTTTGAGAGGGTTAGTATTCCATCTCCATCAAACGACTCAATGGTAGAGCTTTGAGGAAATAAGAATTTGCAATCAACACTCGAGCGTGTTGGGTTAGAAATATAGATTTCACCAAAAGAAGAGTCTACATATGTGTTAAATGGTAGAAATAGGACGTTTTTATCTTTTTTACAGTTATCGCTAACATAACTAAAAATTCTTCCCTGAGACCCTTCTAGTAAATCAACATATTGAATTGCACTAGTCATTGGAATGAATAAAAGCATTGAACTAGCAAAGAAAAGAGTTAATGTAGTTTGAATCAGGATTTTGAAATTTTTAGAAGATAGGTTTACAAATGCTGCTATCAAAATACTTGTAGCTGCTAAAAATAAACTGTAGAATTTACCTGCCTCTCTAAATGTGTAGCTGGATGGGAGTAAGTAGAAAAGTCTATTTATTGAGGCAAGTCTGCCAGTTAGTCCAAATGATAAAATTAAACTTATCGGTATGAAAATTAAAACTGGGAATAAAATGGGTTTGAAATGTTTATCACTTCTGTTGATTAGATAAATTAAAATTATACTAAAGAGCAATATGAAAAGCGAACCAATTAATGGATTATAATAGTATGAAAGTCCGTCTAAAAAGTTCAACTTGAATTTAATTTTAGTGGTTTCTATAAAACTTTTACTGTCCCAGCTGGCACCTCCTAAGAGAATTTTTTGAGTAACATTTTCACCATCAATGGTTTTAGGGCTAAAGGATTCAATTATGTCAGTTTTAGTTGATTGCGAAGAGCTAATATTTTGTGAATAGAAATTATATTGTGAGGTGTTATAGTATTTATTGAATAGAACTAAAAGGCTTGGTAGGAATATTAAAAATATAATTGTTAACGATCTAACTAGGAGTTTCCATTGAATGTTGAATTTTTTTCTATGAATCAAATTACTAATAACATAAAGAATTACACTAATTGCAACGATGTAGTATACAAACACAGTATGGTGTGAGCTAATCAAACTAAGAATTATCATTAAAAGTCCAATTTTACTCAATTTATCAAAATATACATTACTCTCATCTTCATTATCCATAAAATGAGTTAGTCGTTTGATAAAACTTTCTTTAAAACCAATTTCTTTTTGTTTTTGTACAGATTTATGAGGGTGTGGATTCAAAAAGTATTCAAAGAATTCAAGAATATAGTAGATTACAGGGATGAAAATAAAGTGACCACGTAGAACGAAATGTTGACCCATTAGAAATCTTTCAAATGTAAACAGGTTGTATATATAGCAAAGAGAAAGAATAAAGATGAATATTTTGGTTCCAAAACCTTTGCTTGCGATATTTTTTTGGCCAAATTTTTGATTAATCCTGTATAAGAAAATATAACTTAGAATAACACCAATAAAGAACCAAATTATATAATATGATTCTGCTAGGAATTCAGGGCTGAAACCAATTTTAGTCAGTTGATTGAAACCTCCTTTTTCAATTGCAGATAGGGTAATTTTATTTTCTGAGATATTATGAAAGAATGGAACTGTGGTTAAATCCCTAAAATAAGGTAGTCCATTGAAGTTAAATATTGTAATTGGAATTACTAATGAGATTAGCCCAATTAAAGCTCTAAATATTGTGATAGGGGTAAATCTAATCCTGGACACTAACTTTATCAAATCCGTGAAATAGGTGCCTGATTTTGTTGATTTTTTATTATTTTTGTTTTCAAGTAGTTTATGTTTGTTTGTAGGTGATTTTGGTTTGAGATAGACTATTGAGTTTTTTGGTATCTTATGAACAACAAAATAGTTTTTAATTTCTAGAGCAACTGTTATCATTAGCAGGTAATATATGTAAGTTGCAAACTCCTCAGCTAACCAATCAACTTTTAGTATTAAAAATACAGGTATTAAACCTAATAGAACCAAGGTTGGAATTGCTGTAAATTTTGTGTCAATTTTGTAAAAAAGACCTGCAATGAAAACAGTTAAGAATACTGCTGGGATAATTCCAAAAAGTGATAGAATGAGTATGAACAGTCCAATTAATAAATATGGTTTAAGCTGCTTAAAGTATTTTTTTGCTTGTATAAAAACACCCTCATATTTTTTGTTTATTAGTTCCATATTGGTCTGAGATTGATGTTTTAGAATTGATTATCAGAATTCTCTTGTCAAGATAGTCACCAAGGTTCCCAGTTAATTGGGTTTTTGACATTTGGGATATTTTTATTTAGGCTATATAATAATTATGCAGAAATGGAATTTGCGCTTGGTTTATGCCATGGTGGTAATAGATACAGCTATTCAAGCAATTGCTATTCCTATTTTCCCAGAATTCGTTAAAGATGTGCCAAATGGTAATTTTTGGTTTGGTTTTTCAATAGCACTTTTTCGATTTATGCAGCTAATCTCTGCTCCTGTTTTTGGTTGGATAGCTGATAAATATAGTCGTAAAGTGGTTTTTATCTCTGCTGCTGTTGGGACATTTATAGCAAATATTGTTGCATTACCAATAAAACTGCCTTACTTGTTAGCTAATAGAACAATTGATGGATCAATGAATGGTTTTTATGTCGCAGTTAGGAGTTCTATTACTGACATGAGTGATAAATCTAACTTAAACACTCGATTGGGGTTGTTGGGTGCAACTGGAGCGGTTGGTATAATTGTTGGTCCGGCAATGGGTACATTATTAATATTTTCAGGTCTGCTAAATAATTATATAGATCAAAATCGTCAGCTTTTTGCACTAGCTCTATTACTTGGTTTGGTAAATATAATAATGGCATTATCATTTAGAGAAACCAATCCAAAAAAATCACTGTCAGGTGGTGAGGAGAATTTGCTGGACTCTGACCCAGTTATTGACGGAGGCCTTCCAGTTACAGAGAAAGTTCAATATAAGAATTTAATTTCAGATTTTAGGGATCTATGGAAAAATAACAGGGTGTTAGCAAAACTTGGTATTATGGAGTTACTAATCACTCTAGTATTGGGATATTACTCATATTTTATCATATATGTGCAAAATGTATTTGGTTTTAAGCCGGTTGATACTGCCATATTTATGATGTTTGCAGGTATAATGATTGCTATTTCGCAAAGTGTTTTCTTTTTGTATTTGATAAAGAAAGTAAATGTTAAAAAAGCGCTAATATTTTGCTCTACCGCTGGGATAATACTAATGATTGCTTATGGTAGTGTTAAACAAATATGGATGTTATATGCACTAGTATTTTTAGATGTTATCTCTGTAACTCCTATTTCAGGACTGATTCAAGGTCAGATTGGTCACCTCTCCCCAGAGAATAAAAGAGGTAGGGTAGTTGGTATAATTCAAGGCTTTGCTGGAATAATTGCATTTACAAACCCTCTAATATTTGGAATTTTGAGTGAAATTTCGATACAGTTACCATTTTTCTGGTTTGCCATGGGATCTTTGGGCTTATTTCTTATAGCTTTAGGATTACCTAATTTTACCAACAACTCAAAATCAAACTAGTTTTTAACTTCTTCCATCTCTATAACCATAATTGACGATTTCTCAATAACTTCAATATCTATATTGTTAACTTGGTTAAATGATATTGCATCTTTTGTTGTTAGAGTTTGATTATCTATTTTAATCAACCCTTCAATCACTATTAAATATACTGATCTATTTTTAAAAAAAGTAATATATTCTGTTTTTTGTGTAAAATTACCAATTACAATAAACACACTTTGATTTACCTGAAGAGAATCTTTTTGAGGGAAGAGACTTGGTGAAATAATATTAATCCATTCTTCTTGTGTATTTTGCCAATGAAAATTTTTATCTTGATATTTTGGCGTACTACCTTGGGTTTGTGGTAGGAACCATAGTTGAAACAACTCAGTATTTTTGCTTGATAAGTTTTTTTCGCTGTGAATTATTCCTGTTCCAGCAGACATAGACTGAGCAAAACCTTTGGATATTACTGCTCTATTTCCTAGGTTATCTTCGTGTGTGAGTTCCCCAGAAAGAGGTATTGTAACAATTTCCATGTTTTGGTGGGGGTGAAAATCAAAACCTGATTTTGGGCTAATAATATCATTATTTAGAACTCGTAAACAAGCGAATCCCACTCTCTCTGGGTTGTAATAGTTTCCAAAGCTAAAACTAAAACGAGCTATCAGCCAATTAGAATTTGATTCGCCTCGACTGGAATTCTTAATTACTTTTATATTTGGAGATTTCATAATTGAATTTAATATTATGCTAGTGTATAGTTTAGTCAAATGTGTATTTTGTAAAAAAATTAGACAAAGTGGGTAGTATATGGTATAATTAATACAGAAATTAACAAAAACAAAAATGATTCCGATGAATAAAAACAGATTATCAACCTTAACTGATAGCGTCTTTGCCATCATTATGACGCTTTTGGTCCTAGAAATCAAAGTCCCAGAATTTGCTTATTCACCAAATAATAATGAACTGGCCTCTGCAATTATCCAGCTATTACCTGATATATTAAGCTTTTTTATTAGTTTTGTATTGCTTGGAACTTATTGGATGGCGCACCATTTCATATTTAATAACTATGTAAAAAAAGTGGATAGGGTATTATCGTACATGAATATGGTATTTTTACTGATGGCTAGCTTTATTCCTTTTTCTTCTAGCCTATTAGGAAAATACAACGATTCTGATTTTGCAATTACTTTTTATGGTTTTAATATTATAATGATTGGTTTGAGCTTGTATTTCTTGCGTGATTATCTCTTATCAAAAAAGAATTTGAGATGTGATGATATTGACCATAGAGATGTAATTCACGGAACAATTAGAATATTTTTACCTCCAACATTTGCATTGATGGCAATTTTTATCGCGAATTTCTCACTTTCAATTAGTTATATTTTGTTTATCATTCCGTTTGTGTTTAATATTATTCCTGGTGGTCTAAAATATATTGAAAGTGTTTTATTTAATAACGTTTCTACGAAACAAAAGAATAAAAAAATTGTTTAGAATTTGAATTCGATCAGGTATATAGGTAGTTTTTTGGAAATTGCTAAATTACCGTACTTAGTTTCTGTGTAATATTTGGATAATATTTCCGTTGGCTGAGAAAGTAAATCTTGTGATTCATAGATTACATGATAATTCATATTAGTGATTATTTTTTTTGTGTATCTGTACAAATCTTTATTATCGGTCCTAAAAATAACTGATCCATTATCCATTAATATCTCTTTGTATTTTATTAAATAATTTTCATTAGTTAATCTCCTATTTTCTTTTTTTGGTTGAGGGTCGGGGTGAATTATCCAAATTTGATTAATAGATTTTTTTTTAAATATACTATTAATGTACTGGATTTGAGACCGTATAAAAATGATATTGTTTAGATTTTCTTTAATCCTTTTTTGGTTTGCTTGCCATAATCTTGGTCCTTTGATATCAATTCCAATATAGTTTCTATTTGGAAATTTTTTTGCTAAGAATAAGCAATATTCGCCACTACCACAAGCTAATTCTAGTGTTATTGGCTGATCAATTTTGAATATATTTTTTAGATTTACTTTATCTTTATTGGTGGTGAAATTGGATGGTATTTCCATAATTTCATTTATATTTACGATTTCCTTAATCCTCTTTTGTTTTTTTCTACTCATTGGTGAATAATTTTATACATGAAAGGCTAAAAAATCATACTTGTCAAATGTTATTCTTTGTGCTAGCGTTCGATTAAACAACAAGTTAGTGTCTATTTTATGGCTAAAAGGATAAATAAACAAATATTTTATGACCCATCAGGAAAGAGATGGAAAAGGTCGCTTATATTTTTTGCAATTATCGGCTTTGCTTTGAGCGCATTGATCATATTAATGGTAAATAATATTTTTGCATTATATTCTATTAACTCCACTATTCGAGGGTTTACTGATAGTAATCAAGTGTCAATGAAGTCTGAACAAGAAATATTTGCAAACTACCGTTATAATTTTGCTGAATTTCCAAATTTACGTGAGAACTTTGATAATATTGACAGATTGATTTTATCTGCAGGAAAAATAGAAAATGATGAAGGATTTGAATATAAATTGAGAGAAGACGATGAAACAGAATTAATTGATAAATTTATTAATGATAACAACCCAGAAAAAATTAGATATAGTTTGGTTTCAGATATAGACTACAGTAAAGAATACTATGAATTTAGAGATAATAGTTTTACAGTGGGTAAATTATTAAAGGGTGGGTTCTACCAGGATTTTGCATCAAGTTTGATAAATGCAAATAAAAAGAAAGGTCATAGCGGTGTAGTTTTAGAATTTAGAGAGTCTACAATTAAAGAATCTGGGTACAATAAATTTGCAGAATTTTCAGGCTTTCTTAGATCTAAATTATCCGAGCAAAACCAAGAGTTGTTTTTAAAAATTGATATTTCAGAAAAAGAGGATGATTTTAAAGAAGTAGTTGATCAATTTGAAAATATTATTGTAACTGCTGATTCTAAAGATTTAGATTTTCAAGATAGAGGTAAATTAAATATTTCTATTGAGAAAATAAAGAATATTATTTCTTTGATAGGAAATAAAGAATATTTTTTGGAATTTCCTTCTGAAAGTATTCAATATAGTTTTTACGATGATGGATTCTATCAAACACCTTTATCTTATGAAAATGTTGGAGAATTGATAATTGAAAATTCACTCGATATAGAGAGTCAAAAGAACTCAATAGCTAGTTTTATTAGATTCGAAGATGAGAATGGGGTAGAGAATAAAATATATATTCGAGATTCGATTTCTATTTATAATTTAATGGTTAGTTTATCTAATTTGGATTTGAAAAATTTACAGGGTTATGGCGTTGGAAATGTTGGATTTGAAGATCCGCAAATTTGGAATATATTATTAGAGCCTAGTTTGGAAAAAAACAAAGAAGAACTAGAAGATTTTTGGTTTACTGATTCAGTCGAAGTGAATGGGAAAGGTGACATACCGCTGCCAGTAGAAGATAGAGTAATAGGAGAGAGAAAATTAAATTTCTTGGGAGATTATATCTCTTCACAGGAAATTACTTCATTTCCTCAACAGTCAGTGGTTGAATTAACAGGTAATGGAAAAAATAAAATTGCTATTACTTTTGACGATGGTCCACACCCAGATTATACACCACCAATTTTAGATATTCTCAAAGAAGAAAATGTTAAAGGCGTTTTCTTTGTGACTGGAATTAATGTTTTAAAATACCCTGAAGTTGCTCAAAGAATAGTAGATGAAGGTCACGAAATTGCAAATCATACGTATACACATCCAAGGACATATTCAATGAGTGATGAGACTTTCAAAAATGAGCTTATTGCTACTACAAATATTATCCAAGAAGTAACTGGAGTTACTCCAAAACTATTTAGAATACCTTTTTCTGATACTATAGAAACTGAAACAGAGCATGATCTAAGGAGGTATCGCATTGCAGATGAGCTTGGATTAAAAATAGCTGGATACGATCTGAATTCTCAAGATTGGATTTTGAACGATAAAGATAAAATATTAGAAGAAGTTTTTTCTCAGGATTTCAAAAATAGTAATCAATTGCTTTTGCATGACGGCGGTTTTCAAAGAAAATCTACTGTAGATTCTCTGCAGCCAATAATAAAGGGACTAAAGAATGAAGGAGTAGATATAGTTAGAGTTGATGAGCTTGAATCTGGAACGGCCAATATTCTATCTGCGACAAAATCAAATTCTCAAAATTTATTTAAAAGAATAGGGTTTGTTTTTCAAAGTGCTCTAAGTACATTTCTAACTCTTTACTTGTTTCTTTTCTTGATATTTTCAATCCTCAGATTTATTTTCTTGTGGTTTATGAATGCTTTTTCTGTTTTTGATAAAACGTCTAGCAGATTTAGCGCCCTCAAAGAAAACTCTCTAGTTAGTATTGTAATTGCTTGTTATAATGAAGAAAAGATAATTAAAAAAACTATAGAATCTGCCTTGATGAGTAGTTATGATAATATTGAAATTATTGTAGTTAATGACGGTTCAACAGATAAAAGTTTATCAATTTTAAAGGAGAACTTCCAAGGTAATAAAAAGGTTAGGATTCTTAGTATTCCAAACGGCGGAAAAGCAAATGCAATTAACCACGCTCTTGGGTTTTGTAAAGGAGAGTATATATTTAGCATTGACGCGGATACTATTGTTCTTCCAGAGACACTTCAGAATCTACTCCAAGGGATGACTCCAAATGTCGGTGCTATTGCTGGTAATATTCAGGTAGGAAATGACAATAATTTGCTGACAAAAAATCAACGACTAGAATATATCTCTGCTCAGAATTTTGATAAAATTGGTTATCAGGTATTGAATACAATTATGGTAGTTCCTGGAGCTTTAGGATTATGGCGTAAAAAGGCAATTTTTGAAGCTGGTTTTTATCATACTGATACTTTGGCAGAAGATGCTGATTTAACAATTAGGATTATTAAAAAGGGGTGGAAAGTAAAATACGACTCCAAGGCAATTGCCTTGACTGAAGCTCCTGAAACAATCTCTAGTTTTATTAAACAAAGGGTTAGGTGGAGCTATGGAACGTTGCAAACTGCATTCAAACATAGGGATATGTTGTTTAATAGAAAATATGGTTGGTTTGGATTTGTAATAATTCCTGAGATTATACTTTCAAATATATTTTTACTTGTAACTGCAGTTAATAATTTGTTTTTATTAACTCTATTTGTAAAAATAGTTTCGACCTTTATCGGTGCTGATATTTATATAGGCTCATTTTTCGAAAGTGCAGATGTTTATGCGATATTATTTTATCTCGTGTTATTCTTGTCATTATATTTATTAACCGTATTGCTTGCAATGGTTAGAGATAAATCTAAAAACAAATGGTATTTATTGTTATACATTCCATTTAACATTTATTTATATAGACAGCTGATTTGGGTAATTAGTTTTTGGGTCTTAGTCAAAGCAATTAAAGGAAAAAGAGCATTTTGGAATCATTTTGAGAAAAGAGGTAATATGCTAGTTAAAATTGAAAACCCTGCAACTTAGTTAGGATCAGCTAAATTAAATTTAGTTGCATAAAAAATATTGCCATGTTACAAACCTATTATGAATATTGTAATTATTGTAGGTTCTACAAGGCCCGGAAGAAAGTCTATTTTTGTCGCAGAATATATTAAAAAAGTCGGTAAAGATTATTCAGGTGATAAATTTACTTTGGTTGATCCAATTGATTTTCCAGATTTATTAATGGGTCGAGGTAATGACTACAGCAACCCTAAATATTCTAAAATCGTTGAAGAAGCCGATGCATTTATTATAGTTTCGCCTGAATACAATCACTCATTTCCAGGTGCATTAAAATCAATTTTAGATAGTGAACTAGAGAATTATATTCACAAGCCAGTTGCTTTGGTGGGTGTATCAAGCGGAAGATGGGGTGGCACTAGAGTTGTAGAATCTTTGTTACCAGTTGTGCGAGAACTAGGTATGGTTATAACTTTTGCAGATTTACAATTCCCTAATGTCTCGAAGATATTTGATGAGAATGGAGAAATAATTGATACAGCTTATGAAGATAGGGTGAAAAAGAGCTTTGATGAACTATTATGGATGGCTAAAACTATGAAACATGGCCGCGATAATATAACTAAATAATCCTTTACAAAAATTAATAATTACCTATTAATTATTACAACTTAGTTGGTTATGAATAAAACAAAAGCTCCCTTTTCGACCAGAGTATTAATCTGGTTAGCAAAAAAATATGTAAATAAGATAACAAAGGATTATAAGAAAAAATATAATCAAGATTTACCAATTGTTTTAGTTGCGGGGACTGCAGGAAAAAGCTCAACTACTATTTTAATCAAGCAATTATTTGAAACTAACGGATGGAAAGTATACTCCGGTGCGACCAAAGAAGCCTGTTTAAACTCACTCTCAGGTTTAATAATGATACTATCTGGGGAGATGGTTTCATTTGAACACAAATTCGCTGTATTTGATAAATTAACTTTTGTTATTAAATCATTTTTCAAACTATTTCTTGTTAGGTTTAAACTAACTAAAAAAACAGCTTTGGTTTATGAGGTTGGGTTTAATGAGCAAAATGAAGCTGATTATTTTACAGAGGTTTTTGGTAAAAAGGTGGATGATTTAATTTTAACTAATTTAACTTATGAGCATTCGGAAGGTTTTGAAAGCGAATTTGATAGTCTAAATTACAAGGCTTTGAAACATTTACTACCCCCATTTTTACATAAGCTTTTCGAATCTGATAAAATTGAAGGTGTGCTTAAAAACATTGCCCTGGAGCAGTTTAAGTTAGCTAAAACAGCCAAGCATTTCATTTTCCCTGCTGCTATTGGTACTGTTGATAATAACATTTTAACTAATTATTCAGGTGATTGGTTGGTAAATAAAGTGAAAGCTAGTAGGGGTTATGGTTTTAGTTTGGTTATTGATAAAGAATTAAAATTTAGTGATAGATATTTATTGCCTATTACTTTTGGTAAATATATACAAGTATTGTCTCTAATAAGTGATAAATACAGTCTTTCTGTGGATAATTTGGAAAAAACTATTTCTGATCCACAGCTACCTAATGGTAGGTTTAGTCTACTTGATGGAATTAATAAATCTACTATTGTTGATAGCTCATATAACTCTGACCCTGCGTCATTAAATGGATTTTTGGATTTATTTTCCGAAGTAGTTGACTCTTTTAAACACTGGAACACTTTTTTAGAAAAGGATAATAACGCTAAAAAATATAGTTCTATAGATTCACCAAAGCATTATTTAGTTTTTGGAGAAATGAGAGAGCTAGGAGAATTTTCTGCAGCTAGGCACAAAGAAATTTTGGAAAAGACTATGGAGATGGCCAAGAAAAAAGGAGACTATATTCAGGAAATATTTTTATTAGGTAGGGAGTGGTTAAAATGCGATGAAAGTGAAGTTGTAAAAACAGATGGCGCTATCAGGTATATTACATATAAGAAACAGATTTTCAAAGTGTTTGTAAAAGTTGGTGATATTATTAACATTCTTGACCAAAATACTCTCAGACCTTCTAGTTGGGTTTGGGTTAAAGGATCTCAAAACACTATCTTTTTAGAATCATTAGTTAAGCATTTGCTAGAAAATCCTATTGCAGATGCTGACAAGCTATGTAGGATTGGAGCTGATTGGGATGAGATTAGATCAAAATGGGTAGTGCCTTCTATATAGGTTCTTGACGACTTTAGCATTGGCAGGTATAGAGTATTTAATTAACATTATGATAAATAATTCTGACACTATTAACATTGCATTTTTTGGATCTTCAGATTTCATGAAAGTAATCCTGGAAAACATTATTACAAATCAGAATTTAGAATTATCAAAAATTTCAAATCGACAATATATTGAATTAAAAAAAACAAAGAAATCTCACCTGGATTTAACTCCTAAGTTTTGGAATGATGAAAAAAAAGTAAAAGACTCATTTGCAAACAAATTACTTGAAAAAAAAGTAAACCTATCAATTATTGTAACCAGCCCAAATAGAATTAATAGAGGGAAGCAGGTAGTTAATCCAATTGAAGAGATTGGTAAAAAAAATGGTATTAAAGTGTTTAAACCCGAGAGTTTAAAAAAAGATAGTCAGGAGTTAATAAAGTGTTTAAAAGATGTTGATATTGCAATAATAGCATCATATGGAATGATAATTCCAGAAGAATTTTTAGAGATTCCAAAATATGGAATGATTAATTGGCACCCATCTAATTTACCTCTTTATCGAGGTCCATCTCCAATACAGTCTGCTATATTAAATGGTGATTTAATTACTGGGCTTTCATGGATACAAGTAGAAAAGAAAATGGATAGTGGTGATATTTATTTGCAACAAGAAACTACAATTGAAAAAGATGATAATTTTGTTGATGTAATGAATTCTCTAAGCTCCTTAGGGTCGCAAACTTGGGCAATGATTTGTGCTATAAAAATTTTGGAATCTGTGAATAGTCAGAGTGAAAAATTGCTAACTGATTTTGCACCTAGAAGACAAAATTATGACAAAGTGACTTTTTGTAATTTAATCAAAAAAGACGATAAATTCATTGATCCTAATAACAAAACTGCAAAACAAATCAAAGATCATTTCAGAGCATTTATAATTTTTCCGGGAACTTGGGTCAAGATTTCATTCTTTGATTCTTTTGTAAAACTAATTGAAATAGGGCGTGTATATTCCGACAAAGAATTTTTAAAATTATCTAAAGCCAGTATTGAGTTAGAGAATCTCAAAGGACTGTATATTCTACAAATCGATTCTAAGCAAAGGATTTTTATTAAATGCCAAGAGGGGTATCTAGAGATTAAAAAAATATGTTTAGGAAATGGAAAGTCAATTAATTTACTCGGCTATAATTTTCATGTAAAATGATACAATCGAATATAATATTAACCAAGACATTTTTAAATTTAGACAGGTTGAAAAAAAATCTTGCTTGGGTGTTTTTTAATCATAATTTTTCATTTGATTTATCTAAAAATAACGATAATTTTTATCACGATAATGAAGGTAAAATTGATGATTTTTATAGACAAATGATGGATAATAATCGTATTATTTCATATTCATTTAAAGAGAAGAAAGAAATGAAAGAGGCTGTAATGGAGTTTTATTACAAACGAGAAAAGCCGACACTTTTATTTATGGGAGATTTGTCTAGTTACTCAATTCCACTTCAAGAAGGGATGTTGAGATTTCTAGAGGAACCACCACAGAATTTATATATAATTTTGTTTTCTAAAGATAAGTCAATTATTTTACCCACAATTACAAGTAGATCAAATATAATTTCTCTCAGTGACAAACAAATATTTTCAAATTTGAATTCACACCTTCATGAGACTATCCAAAAAAAATTCCCTTCGCCAAAACAAACGGCTGTTGATTTGTATTCAAAAAAATCTATAACAGTAGATGATATAAAGAAAACTGAGAGGGAAGAGATCGAATATTGGTTGTGGCAAGTAAAATCCTATGTAGAGTTATTATTTTGCAAAAAACCTACCAAACACGGGTCCGACATAATTTTGGCTATTCACAAAGCTATGAATCTGAATAATCAAAACTTGCAAAAAAAATTTGTGATAGAATCAATCAATCTTTTTGGTTAATTTTTGAAAAAGCTCAATCAATTTATTTGACAACTTTATAAATTTCTTGCTCAATCATAATATTGGATTAATAGGTGAATTCTCGTAATGGGACGTTTTTTAAATCTCCCGCTTTTAGCAATTGTTTTGGTTATTGGAGGAGGGTACCTTTTTCAGGGAGAAGAAAATAAGTTGGCTTCTGAAGAACTATATTGTTCAGAGACAACAGAAACCTCAAAAATTCGAGTAGGTTATTCTTGCTTCCGGGGAAAACCATATTTAATAGTTACAAATAAAAGCACCGAAGGTGCAAAGGTAATTTATTCTAGTAATGAAATAGGCAATAGTACAATTGTTATTCCTGCGAAGACAAAGATTCAACATCAATTAGGTGATGGGGTTTGGAAAAAAACCATCAAAGTTGAGTTTGAGCGATGATAATTAACTTTTTCTTGGCCTGAGTTTTTATACTTGGGTCATATATTTTATTATTTTTTACAGGTCAAAGATTATGAAGTAGAGACGTTTTCGAATAATTCTTTGATATCAGTTAACCCCTGAAGAGCTTTTAAAATTCCGTCTTGGAGCATAGTTACCATTCCTTCTTTCATGGCAACATTTCTGACTTCTACAATTGAAGGATATCTATTTGAAATCAGCTCCCTAAGACCATCTGTGATTGTTAGAACTTCATAAACTCCGAGACGGCCTTGATATCCTAAACCATTACACTCATCACACCCATCAGAAGTATAAAAAGTTAAATCATGAGGAACTGTAACTGGGGCTTGAGGTGAAATTCCTTGGAGGGTTTCTACAATTTTTTGCTGGTCTTTTTCATTTATAGTATCAACACGCTTACAGTGAGGGCAGAGTTTTCTAACTAGTCTTTGTCCAATTACGGCAGATAGAGAATCAGCTAGCATGAATCCTTTTATTTGCATTTCCATTAATCTAGTTATTGCTCCAGCTGCATCATTAGTGTGGAGCGTAGAGAGTACCAAGTGACCAGTAAGTGATGCTTCAACAGCGATTTCAGCAGTTTCACTGTCTCTGATTTCTCCAACCATCACAATATCAGGGTCTTGACGCAGGATTGATTTGAGTCCGCTAGCAAAAGTATAACCACCTTGTTTGTCGATCTGAGTTTGAGAGATTCCAGGCAGTTTGTATTCAATAGGGTCTTCTAGTGTAATAATCTTACTTCGAGAATCGTTTAGCTGATTTAAAAAGGCGTAAAGTGTTGTTGTCTTACCGCTTCCAGTTGGTCCCGTATTTAATATCATTCCTTGTGGTTGAGTAATCGCCGATTCAACGCGTTCCACTGAGTAGGGCGCAAACCCAAGGCTATCAAGTTTGAGATCAACATTTCCAGTTCCAAGTAACCTCATTACTATTGAATATCCATAATTAGAAGGAAGCATTGATACACGAACATCTATATCTTTTTGTTCGTATTTGAAACTAAATCGACCATCTTGAGGGATATTGTCTACATTTAATTTTAGTCCAGAGACTAGTTTTATCCTACTTTCAATTTTGTCTTGGTTTTCTTTTGGGAGATTGGCAAATGTATACAGCACACCATCTAACCTAAGACGCATATTATAGCTTGTTTTTTCTGGTTCAAAGTGAATGTCAGAAGCTTTGTTTTGTAGTGCAGCTCGCAGAATCGTTTCGATAATTTGTGATGTAGAAACTGTTTTTATTATTTCTTTTAATTGGCTTAAATCAATTTTTTCTTCTCCTTCTTCTTGAGTATCTAGGTTAATGCTGTCATCAACTTGTTTGGCTTCAAAGATGTAGTTAAATGTTTTTGTTAACTTTGCGAAACTAATATCTGAACAAAGGAAAAGTTTGGTGTTGTATGATTTATCTTCGAGTTTTTGAATAGCTTCTTTTTGGCCCTTTGTGTTTGGCTCGGGTGTTGCCAGTAACAGAGTATTCCCTTCTAGTGAAAAGATTCCCATTTTAGTACCTTTTACTTCTTCCTCATTCATCATAACTAGATGATCTGTATCGATAGGGAAACCATACAGGTTGATATAAGGCATGCTGATTTGGGCAGCGTGCTTTTGCGTGTTCTCTTCTGTAAAATGATTATCTAAATCGTTTTTAATTCTTTCAACTCTATTTTTTTTATTACTAGATGTGATCACCAAATCAACCTCAGATGGATCATTATCAATAGATTTTGGTTTTAGTTGGATAGACATATTTAGTTGAGATTCTGCATGAAAATTATATACAAGTCAAGCAAATATCCCACAAAGATGACCACTGCAAAATACTGTGGCCAAATAATTATAAAGAGTTTTCATCTGTTGTAATACGCTCTGTTGAATTTATGAATCCTTATTGCCTGGGCCAAATGAAAAAACATAGAATGTATTTCTTCGCTATAAGGTCCAATACTTTCTAGATAGCTTTTTATTAGATTTTCATCGTTACTATCAAAAACTGCTAAAATTTTATTGCGATAACTAGGTATACTAGATATTTCTAGTATATAGCTATGAACTTTGCTGTTTATCCCCATCTATTTTATCTATAAAAGTACTGACACTATTTGAGAGGAATTGGAGATTTTGTCAAATTATAGTTTCAAATGACGTCTGGTAGCTAGAAATGCAGTAATAATACCAACAATACTACCAGCAAAAATTGTCATTCCAAGACTCAAATACAGCTGACCAATTAAAATGTTTGTGTTTTGGCTGGAATCTATTTGAAGCCAATCCTTTAAAGTAGGTAGTAATAGAAATACCATTGGTAAAAATATACATGTTACAATGATTGAGGCAATTAGGTTATAGTAAAAACCTTCCATAATAAAGGGTCCTCTGATGTAATTATTTGTAGCCCCAACCAGCCTCATGATTTCAATTTCATTTTTTCTATGGAAAATTGTTATTCTAAGAATGTTTACCATTACCAAAATTGAGATTATGGCAAATATAAATATGAGAATTAATCCAGCAATGTTTGTCCATTTATATATTGACTGAAGTTTGTTGATAAAGGCTTGCTGATCTCTGACTTCGTCGATAGATTCTGTGTAATCATCGCTTCTGACAAAATCTACAACCTTGGTGTAACTTTCACTATCTACAGGAGTTATATCAACATATTCTAAAAACAATTCTTCTTCTGTTCCATCTAATTTTTCTAATAAATCTGAAGCTGTGTTACTACTATTTGCTAGATCTTCTTTGGCTTCTTGGCCATCAATAAAATCTACATTTTTTACATAGTTTTGCTCTTCTAAGTCGGTAATAAAACTATCAATTTTGTCGTTATTTGTGTCTTCTTTAAAGTAAACCAGAACAGAGATTTGTTGGTCAAATTTACGCAAAGAAAAACCGACAACAGTAGAAACACTGGCTACAAAGGCGACGGATGCCAAGGAGACAGTCAACACGCTAATAGCAGTTACTGATAACCAAAAAGAGCGGATCAAACTAGTAAATCCTCCAATAAGTGAGTGTTTTATCATATCAAAATATCCTGGTAAACTTGAAAAATTCTATTTGTTAAATATATTTCTTGATTTAATAATCGTCAAGAGATTGACAAAATCTGCACATAAAGATAACTTGTGATGTATAATGACTAATTATTTATCTGAATTTGAAAACCAAAAAACCATCTCGGCATGTTTAAAATTGCGCGATGAGTATCTCAAAACTGGAGAAGTTGCCGAAATCAAATCAAAAATTTCTACAGCTAGTATTGATGAAAAAAAACAATTAGGTCCTAGACTAAATGAATTAAAAAAAGCTATTCAATCTGCCTGTGATCAGCGAATTCAATTGATTCAAGAAGAAAATGAAAAAGATAATTATATTGAGTTTGATGAAACTTTTCATTCAAATAAATACAAATCACCAAATGGAACACTACACCCAATCAGCATAGTGGTGGGAGAAATAGTTGATATTTTTTCTCGAATTGGCTTTGATGTATATGAAGGTTCACTAGTTGAATCCCAGTGGCACAATTTTACTTCTGTTAACACGCCAGATTATCACCCTGCCAGGGACATGCAGGACACTTTCTTTTTGAAAAATTTAGATACAGAAGGTAATAATTATGTAATGAGGACTCAGGTTACGGCCAACGCTGTTAAATATGCAAAAACTCATGCCGCTCCTTTCAAAGTTATTTTCCCTGGTATAGTTTTTCGAAATGAAAATATCGATGCAACTCATGATATTAATTTCACACAATTTGATATGTGGTTGGTTGATAAAAAAACAAACCTTAGTCAGTTAATAGGTTTGATAAAGAAATTTTTTAGCGAATTTTTTGATGACAAAGACATAAATGTTAGGTTAAGACCCTCATATTTCCCATTTACTCAACCTAGTTTTGAAGGAGATATTTCCTGCCCTTTTTGTCACGGCAAAGGATGTAGGATTTGCAGCAATAGCGGCTGGATAGAAGTATTTGGAGCAGGCCCAATTCATAAAAATGTGATTAAAAATATGGAATTAAATCCTGATGAGTGGAATGGGTTAGCTTTTGGATTTGGAGTAGATAGACTAGCTCAATTGAAATTTGGGGTTAGTGGAGTGTCTCAGTTTTATAATGGAAATTTAAAATTCTTAAAAGGAAGAGAAAGATAATAGATTTTTTGACAAATAAAAAACCCTACTGTTTTACGAGCAGGGTGGAAATAGTTGAGATATCAAATTGGAGAATTAATGAGTTTTAAAAACCTGATATCCCATATAGACTGAGAAAATTGGGATTAACAGTAGTAATAAAGTTCCAATCGTCCAATGAAGGAAGAATGAAAGCCCTATACCACAAGCTAATAATATGGCGATTTTCCATGGTTTGAATCCATGAATTTCCTTTTCATTAAAAAGTGGCCATCCTAATGCATAGAAAAAAACGAAGAGTAGATTTAGAATAAACCCCCAAAATGCTGTCCATGCAACCCAAAACGGTGAGGGAAGAACTTCTGTAATCAGCCTATTAGTATTGTTCCAGGCCTCTTTGAAGTTAAACCCATTTTGGCTCTTATTTCCATATTTCAGGGTGGCAAAAATCACCAAGACAAGGGTCAAGATGGTCATAAACCCTAGGATGTTTAGAAAATTCCAGAATAGGAATGTTATTATACTCCAAATAAACAGGAGTACTCCAATAATTATACTGAAAATCCCTCCCAAAACCCCTAAGGGATTCAGTAAGTATTCAACGGCAAATTTGATGATTGTGAAAACCATCAAGCCAACAATAATCCAAAAAAAGATTTTTTTGAAAAGATCCCAAAAATTGAACTTTAAGGGTGCTTTTCTCGTCTTTGCTGGAGGCCTGTTGTTTGGCTTAGCTCTGACAGTCTGATTTTTTTTGATATATGGAGTTGATGTCTGTTTTGCAGTTTGCTTGCGCTTAGGTTGTGCTTTTTTGGTAGCCTTAGTGGCTTGCAGCTTTGTTTGCTTAGGGTTTGACTTGCCCTGAGTTAGCACAGTTTTGTTGAATTTGGCTTTCGCCATGAGAGGTGTCCTCCTTTTTATGATATCCTCAACTGATACCTATTATATCACAAAAAAAGGGTTTTGTCCAGGCCTAAATCGGATAATTAATGACTTTTTAAAACAATTAAACCAGCTTTGGCAGCGGCTATTTCTGCCTCTTGTTTACTACCCCCTTGGCCAGTTGAAATTAGCTTGTTATTCAACCAAACACCGCACTGGTATTTCTTTTGGTGATCTTTTCCTTCTTCTGAAATAACCCTGTATTTTGGAGTGATTTTTAGATGTTTTTGGCAATACTCTTGTAGAATAGTTTTATGATCGTTGTATGATTTGTCTGCAATTATTTTGGGTAATTTGGCAATCATATTTGTATCCACAAATTTCTGACACGGTCCAATTCCACCATCAATATACATAGCTCCAATAATAGCCTCGATAGTGTCAGCTACTATAGACGGGCGAGCAGTTCCATAGTCATCTAATTCACCTCGAGATATTAGAATTTCATTTTGCACGCCTAACTCCATTCCAATTTCAGCGTTTAATTCACCTTTTACTAAACTAGAGCGTAGCTTTGTCATTTGACCCTCATTAACATCTAAATTGTTAAACAAAAAATCAGATACTATTAATTCTAGTACAGCATCACCCAAAAACTCTAGTCTTTCATTATGTTTTTTAATTTCCCGATCTCGAATTTTCTCGTTCAAATATGATCTGTGTGTTAAAGCTCTTTGTAATAAATCTGGATTATTGAATTGGTATTGGATAATCTCTTGAACTTTGCTTAGATCTGATATTTTTTTGAATTCTAACTCATTTACTGGTTCCATAATTATATTTATTGCTAAAAAAACATGATGTGTCAACAGATAAGCACCTAATGGTGAGGTTAAAATTTGGCAAAGGTGTATTCGTGAATTAGAATTTCATCTTTTGAATAAATAACTCCAGATAGAATATCGGCCCCATTAATATTTATTGACCACTGAAAATTAGCAGTAGGAATGTAAAGTAAATATGGATTATAGTTCCAATTAGATAGCGAGTCGCTAGTTTTTAAAATAAATTCGTTTGTTTGGCTGCTAAAAAAATCTGAACTGACAGGTATGTTATTTATAGAATTATGAAGCCGGATTATTTTCCATGGGCTTTCCATTAATTCAGGGTAGTTAATGGTTTCATTAATAAATTCACTCGATTGATTTTGCCAAAAAATTTCTGTGAGTTTTTCAATATATTTTTCTCGTTCAGTATTTTGTCCCAGATAATTCCAGCTAAAGTCAATTTTTAACCTACCCAGGCTTTTTCCATATTTCTCCAGGTCTTCTTTAATTCCTTGCATAAATTCAATAGCTTCTGGAAAGGCTTCGATATATTGAAATGCTTGAAAGTTGTTTTCAGCAGAGATGTAGTTGTAGCCATCCTCGATTTTTGATTTATTTCCAAGCATAAAAAAGCCATTCCCCATCAAAAAAGCTAGAATCCTTTGTGAAATTAGGAATTTT